>CANFJQ010000048.1 GCA_947447615.1 Comamonadaceae bacterium | reverse complement strand
GCTAAGGCCTCGGCGTTTTGCTGCGCCAGCGCACCGGCAATCGTCACCGGCGCCATGGCCCCGGCCAGCGTAAAGGGCGTGAGCATGATGATCTGGTTGCGCGAGGACATCTCCAAAATGCCTTGCAGCATGGGCGTGTCCAGCCGCAGTGGGGACGAGCTATTGATGATGGAAAAAAGCGAAGGCTCGCGCTCCAGTTGCGCATGGCTGATGCCACGCACGATACGAACGATTTCCAGTGCGTCCTGGTTGCGTTCTTTGCCCAGTGAATAGGCATGAAACGCTTTGTCAGTGAGCTTGGCGATATCGGACAAACAATCCAAGTGGCGCACCGAGGCATGCAAATCCACAGGCTCTACTGGATAACCGCCGGTGCAATGGATGATGTCGTAGCGCTGCGCCAGCTTCACCAGGTTGCGAAAGTCTTGCTGGTTGCCGGCGCGGCGTCCGCCTTGCATGTCCGAGCAATTGGGCGGGCTGGCCACTTGGGCAAACGCCAGGTTTTTGCCGCCGATCTGGATATTGCGCTCAGGGTTGCGCGCATGCAGCGTGAATTCAGAAGGGCAAGTCTTAATCGACTGCAAAATCAGATTGCGGTCAAAGCGCACGCGCTCGGAGCCTTCGCGCACATCGGCACCGGCTTTCTTCAAAATCGCGCGGGCGCCGGGGTGCATGAAGTCCATGCCCATTTCTTCCAGGATGGTCAGCGAGGCGTTGTGGATCGCTTCCAACTCGTCTTCCGACACCATGGGCGTGGGCGGCAAGCGGTGTTTTAAGTTGCGGTATTTGGTGGTGGAGGGTGCAACGCGGATGGTGCCGCTGCCGCGACCCGCGCGACGTCGTGCCGGCGAGCTGGGCGCTGTTGCTTCTTCTGTCATGTAGGGTGTCTCCGCGTAATACCGATGCAGGAATGTGCGTTCGCACGCCGGGTCTGCGCGCCTAGAGCGCCGCGCCGCGTACGTGCCGGGCAATTCTATGCAGTTCACCCGAGGAAAACGGCAGGCGCTTGCGCAAGGCGCAGAGCCGCTCACCGCCTGCGCACCGGCTTGGTAGCTCTTTGGCATGCCTGCGCGCGGCTGCCCTAAGGGGCTGGCAGAGAGGGGAAAGGCGGCGTATTCGCGCCTGCACAGGCTAGGGGCACAATGGCATCTTGCCGCGATGGCGCCATTGGCAGGCGCAATTTTATAAATTGCCCAATGGCGGCGCACCCACAATGCGCCCACTTTGCCAACGCAATGGCTGCCGGAGTACCCCCATGACAGACGAGGATAAATACCAAGCACGCGCCCAGCGCATGATCACCCGCTGGTCTGGCCAGCGCATGCCGGTCAGCCGCCGCGAAACCGCCGAGGGCGAGGTGCTACGGCATGCGCCGCCGGCGGTGGGTGCGCTCGATGTTGCGCAGCAGGTGTATCACGAACCGGCCAAAGCTTTGCCGGTGCTCACCACTTGCGACGTGCTGGTAGTGGGCGCCGGGCCTGCGGGCATATCAGCAGCTTTGGCCGCACGCCGCGCTGGGGCCGACACCGTATTGCTGGAGCGCTTTGGCTGCCTGGGTGGGGTGATTACTACTGTGGGCATGGAAACCCTGGCCTGGTACCGCTACGAAGGCACGGTGGAAGGCGAGGGCATTGGCATCGAAATGGAGCGCATTGCCGCGCAAATGGGCGGCGCCATCAAGTGGCCCTACAACGACAGCCAATGCCTGGACGCCGATTTTTTCAAGGTCGTGGCCGACCACTTGATTACCGAAGCCGGGGTGCGGCCTATCTTGCATTGCATGGCGGTGGACGTGATTTTTGAAGAAGACGGCAAGCGCTTGCGCGGCATCGTGACCGAAAGCAAGTCGGGCCGCCAGGTGGTGTTGGCCAAGCGCATTATTGATTGCTCGGGCGACGCTGATATCGCCCATCTGGCAGGGGCCAGCTACCGCAAAACGCCTAAAGACAAGATGCTGGGGATGACCACGGTGTTTAACGCAGCGGGCGTGGACACGCGGGCGTTTTTGGACTATACCGAAAGCCAGCCGGCCACCTATGCCGATTGGAGTCGCACCTGGGCACAGGAAACTACAGGCAAAGAAGACACGCTGCGCAGCCCCTATTTGGATAAAGAATTTGATACCGCCCGCGAACTGGGCGTGATACCGGCGGACAGCACCAACATTGGCGGTTCGTGGTCGGCCCTCACGCCTGCGGGCGAGGCCACCAACCTGAATCTGGCGCATATGTACGGCTTTGACCCCACTGACGTGATGGACCTGACGCGTGCCGAAATGCAAGGCCGCCAAGAAGCGCTGCATGCTTTGGTGGCCCTGAAAAAAGTCGTGCCTGGATTTGAAAACGCCAAGTTGCGCAACTTTGGCATGACCTTGGGCATACGCGATTCGCGCAAAATTATGGGACGTTACAACTTGTGCAGTGAGGACGTGCGCAACCAGGCCAAGTTTGCCGATAGCATAGGCATCTTCCCGGAATTTATCGACGGCTACAACATCTTAATTTTGCCGACTACCGGGCGCTATTTTGAGGTGCCTTACGGCTGCATGGTGCCCTTAGAAGTGGACAATTTATTGGTAGCAGGGCGCTGCGTGGCCGGAGACATGGTCTCGCACGCGGCCATGCGCAATATGATGGCCTGCACCGTCACCGGGCAGGGCGCGGGTGTGGCCGCGGCGGTGTCGATTCGGCAAGATAAAAGCACTGCACAGGTAGATCTGCATGGGGTGCAGGCCGAGCTAGAACGCCAGGGCGTGCGCCTGCATTAAGCCCTATGGCGGTGCAAAACGCACACGCAATAGACACAAAAAAAGGCCGGTAAAACCGGCCTTTTTTTAGTGCGAAAAGCAAGGTGCGAATGACTTCGCACCGATGCCATCACGAAAGGTGCTTGCCAATCAGGCCAGCCATTTCGAACATCGTGACTTGCGCTTTGCCAAACACTTCTTTGAGTTTGGCATCTGCATTGATGTTGCGCTTGTTGGTCGCGTCTTGCAGTTTATTTTTCTTGATGTAAACCCACAGCTGCTTGACCACTTCGGTACGGGCCAAGGGCTTGGCGCCCACGACAGCGGCCAATGCGGCGCTGGGGGTCAGGGGTTTCATAAATGCGGCGTTCACAGCGCGCTTTTTAGCCGGAGCCGCTTTTTTAGCGGCTGGAGCCGATTTAGTGATTGCTTTTTTTGCGGGAGCCGCTTTTTTAGCGGGCGCTTTTTTTGCAGTTGCCATTGTGAGGTGGTCCTTCAGGGGGTTAGTTGATTGCCAACGATAAACATTACGTGCGGCGCGTGGATGCTACTGGAGAAATTGGCGCTTTCCAAGGGGGAAATCGAATTTTTTGCGCTGGCACCGCTTATTTCACCAAGAATTTTGACTTCACGCAGGTATTTTTGGGGCAGTGCGAAGGGCAATGGCGGGTAAAAACCCATTTCCATCTCCGCCATGTCCAATGCATGGATACGCTGCGGGCAGCGGCTGCTGGCCCGTAAAGACGCTGTCGCGCGCCAGGCTCAATCGGTTTCGCTGGCGGATGGACCAGTGCTTGCGGTGCTTGCGCGCGCGGGCAGTGTGGCCAACAAGAGGCTCAGCAAAGCCAGCCCGAATGCCAGCGCTTGCAGGGCGCTAAAGCTTTCGCCAAAACCCAAAATGCCTATCAGCGCCGTGGTCAGCGGCAGCATCACTGCAAACACACCGGCTTGCGATGCCGGTATGGTTTTGAGCCCGGTCATCCACAACCACACCATCCACACACTGGCGGCCAGGGCATAAAACACCAGCAGGCCCCAGGCGCTGAGGCTGACGGCTCCAAAATCAAATTGCCAGGCGATGTACAAGCCCATCGGGGTGGACAGGGCAAAGCCATTAAGGTTGATGATGGCCGCAATGCGTTTGGGGCTGATCGTGGCCGACAGGCGCTTACCAATCACCACAAAGGCCGATTCGCACAGCACCGCGCCAAATACCAAGAGATTGCCAATCAACATCGTGGCCGGGTCCAGCGGCGTTGCGGTGCCGGCTTGCGCCGGAGATTTGGCCAGCGTTAGCAGCGCCAAGCCGGTAGCGGCCAATGCGACTGCCAGCCACATGCGGGCGTTCATTTTTTCTTTCAGAAAATACCAGCCCATTAAGGCCGAGCTGGCGGGGATGGCCGACAAAATCACGCCCGCCGACACGGTGCTGGTCATGCTAACCCCGTACAGCATGCAAATAGAAAACAAAAAATTGCCTAAAAAGGACTCCAAAAACAAAAATACCCGGGTGCGCCGGTCTATTGGCGCTTCGTCGGCGGGCTTTTTGAGCCAAGACGCCATGGCGACAGCGGCAATGCCAAAGCGCATCCAGGCCAATAGAAATACCGGAATGGCGGCTACCAGGGGTTTGCACAGGGCCACATACACGCCCACCAAGGTCATGCTCAGCGCAAGGCTGGCGTAGGCGAGGGGTTTTTGGAAGCGGTGGGGCACGCGGCGAGCGGGGCGGATGGTGATGCAAAAAGTGGGGCAGGCACAGCGCGCATTGGGTATTTTGCCCAAGGCGGTTACCATGCCGACACTTGGAGGTTAACCGATGAGCACGGCTAAGTTTGCATACGCCAGCAACACCAACCTTTTTCTGGCTAGTGAAGAACTCATTGAGCAGCCCTTCGCGGTGGTAGGCGTGCCCTTTGACGGCGCCGTGACCAACCGTCCCGGCGCGCGCTTTGGGCCACAAGAAATCCGCCGCGCTAGCCTAATGTTGTGTGATGGCATACACCCGCATTTTGATGTGTCGCCCCTGGGCATGGTGGGCGATGCCGGGGATATGGCCTTGCCCAACGCCACGTCGCTCGCCGAAGTGCGTCGCTGTATTGAAGCGCAAGCGGCGACTCTTTTTGCCCAGCACCACTGTATTTTTTTGGGTGGCGACCATTCGGTCACCCTGCCTTTGCTGCGCGCCGCCAAAGCGCGCTTCGGGCAATTGGCGCTGGTGCATTTCGATGCGCATTGCGACACCTGGACAGACCATTTCGGCGAGCCCTCAGGCCACGGCACCTGGACCTATGAAGCGATACAAGAAGGCCTGGTCAGTCCGCGCCACACGGTGCAAATCGGTTTGCGCTCTTCCGGTGCCCGAGCTGCGCGGCAGTACGTGGCGGACCAAGGCGGCCTGATTTTTACCGCCCGGCAAATGCGCGGCCTGGACGGCCCTAACCTTAAACCTTTTATCACCCAGGTGCGCGAACGTCTGGGTACCATGCCGGTGTACTTAACGCTGGATATTGATTGCCTGGATCCAGCCTTTGCGCCGGGCACCGGTACCCCTGAGCCCGGCGGTTTGACCAGCAGCCAATTGATGACTTGGCTGGAGGCGCTGGTCACGCTGCAATGCGTAGCCATGGATTGCGTGGAAGTCGCCCCGGCCTACGACCACGCGGAACTGACCAGCCATGCGGCGGCGGTCATGGTCTGGACTTATTTGTCCGGGCAAGTGGCTAAGCGCCTGGCCACGGGCTAAATTCAGACCATTTGCACTGCGCGCAAAGATAGGTCTTGCTTATGGCTTCGCTGCTGCGATCGGATACCCAACTAAACCGCCATAGCTATTACGAGGCCAGCCTAAGCCGCCCCGCGCCTTTGGCTCCCTTAGTCGGCGACTTAGCAACCGACGTGGTGGTGGTGGGCGCAGGTTTCGCCGGTTTGTCAGCGGCTATTGAATTAGCACAGCGTGGCTTTCAAGTAGCCGTATTGGAGGCCGACCGCGTGTGCAGTGGTGCGTCGGGGCGCAATGGCGGGCAGGTCATTGTGGGCTATGCCAGCGGGCAATCAGAGCTCGAGCAGCAATTAGGCCAAGCGGCTGCGCGTCAGATGTGGGATATGTCGCTAGAAGCCATAGACCTGATGGATGCGCGCATGGCCCAATGGGGCATTGAGTGCGAGCGTCAAAACGGCTATTTGTATGTGGCCGATAGTGCCCGCAAAGCCCGTGCGCTGGATGCGGAAATGGACGCCATGGACAAGGCCTACGGCCTGCCCACCGAACGCGCTTATGGCGCGGATGTCCGCGCCCTGATCGACAGCCCGCGCTATGTGGCCTGCGCCTATGAAAAGCGTTCGGGCCATGTGCATCCGCTCAAATACGGATTGGGCCTGGCCCGGGCCGCACTGGCGCTGGGCGTGCAGATCTATGAAAACACCGCCGCGCTGCGCCTGGAGCAAGGCGCCACAGTGCAAATACGCACCGCGAACGGACTGGTGCGCGCCCGCTACGCTTTGCTGGCGGGTAATTGCACTTTGCCGGCTTTCGGGCCGCAACTGGCGCCCTCGATTGCGGCGCGCATCATGCCGGTGGGCACCTATATCGTGGCCACGGAACGTTTGGACCCAGGCTTGGTGCAGCGCCTGATTCCCAGTGGCGCGGCGGCTTGTGACAACAATGTGGTGCTGGACTATTTCCGCTTCAGCCAGGATGCGCGCTTGCTGTTTGGCGGGCGCGTCAGTTATTCCAGTAGCACACCGGCGCGTTTGCAGCAGCGCATGGCGGCGCGCATGGCCACCGTGTTCCCGCAGTTGCGCGGTACACCGATTGAATTTACCTGGGGCGGCTTTGTCGATATCAGCATGAACCGCGCACCGGATTTCGGGCGCATAGGCGAAAACGTCTATTACTTGCAAGGCTTTAGCGGCCACGGTGTGGCGCTGACCGGTCTGGCCGGGCAACTGGTGGCGCAGGCTATGGCCGGTGAGGCCGCGCGTTTTGAATTGTTTTCCCGCCTGCAACACCGCGACTTCCCCGGCGGCCCCTTGCTGCGCGCGCCCAGTCTGGTGCTGGGCATGCTGTACCACCGCCTCAAGGACTATTTATAAGCCTCTGCCAAACCGGTGCAAAATAGGTGCCCATAACGATAGAGCGCCGAGCAGGCCCCGCAGGCCCGCCCGCAGTGGAGGCAAAACACCATGTCCGAACCCAAAACTATGACTTTCAATGACCTGGAGCAGTGGCTGAACGAGCGCCGCGTGACCGAGGTCGAATGTTTGGTACCTGATTTAACCGGCGTGGCGCGCGGAAAAATTTTGCCCCGAGCCAAATTCACCGAAGACCGGGGTATGCGCCTGCCGCAAGCCATTGTTGCGATGGGCGTGACCGGCGAGTTTCCGGAAAGCGGGCCCTATTACGACGTGATCGAACCCACTGATCGCGACATGCAATTGCGGCCCGACCCGTCCACCGTGCGTATCGTGCCCTGGGCGACCGACCCGACAGCGCAGGTGATTCACGACTGCTTTGACCACCAGGGCAAATTAGTGCCTTTTGCGCCGCGCAGCGTGTTGCGCAAAGTGTGTGAGTTGTTTGCCGCCGAAGGGCTCAAACCCATCGTGGCGCCAGAGTTAGAGTTTTACCTGACTGCGCGCAACACCGACCCCAATACCTTGCTGAAAGCGCCGATTGGCCGCAGTGGCCGCGCCGAGACCTCACGCCAGGCCTATAGCATCGACGCGGTCAATGAGTTCGACCCGCTGTTTGAAGAAATTTACGATTACTGCGAGAAGATGGAGCTCAATGTCGATACCTTAATCCATGAGGTGGGCGCCGGGCAAATGGAGATTAATTTTTTTCATAACGAGCCTTTGGGCCTGGCCGACGAGGTGTTTTTCTTCAAGCGCACCGTGCGCGAAGCGGCGTTGCGCCACGATATGTACGCCACCTTCATGGCTAAACCCATTGCCGGTGAACCGGGTAGTGCCATGCATGTGCACCAGAGTTTGGTGGATATGCAAACCGGTAAAAACGTGTTCAGCAAAGAAGACGGCAGCGCCTCCGATATGTTTATGCATTACATCGGCGGCTTGCAGCGCTATATCCCTGCGGCCATGGCTTTGGTGGCACCCTATGTAAATAGTTACCGGCGCTTAACCCGCCACTCGGCAGCGCCCATCAATATTGAATGGGGTTATGACAACCGCTCGGTGGGCATACGCTCCCCCATTTCCGAACCCTCGGCGCGCCGTGTGGAAAACCGGGTGATCGGCTCGGACGCCAACCCTTACGTGGCCATGGCCATGACCCTGGCCTGCGGTTATTTGGGCATCAAAAACAAAATTGCCCCCAAACCCGAAATGAAGGGCGACGCCTATTTGTCGCCGTACGCACTGCCGCGCAGCCTGGGCGAGGCGCTGGATTGGTTACGCCGCGAAT
Source organism: Comamonadaceae bacterium (assembly GCA_947447615.1). GTDB lineage: Bacteria > Pseudomonadota > Gammaproteobacteria > Burkholderiales > Burkholderiaceae_C > Allorhodoferax. Next base: position 10,731 of record CANFJQ010000048.1, on the reverse strand, counting down.
CGGATTTGCACGAGGTGCTGGGCAAAGAGTTCATTACGGTGTATTCCGAAATCAAAGAACTGGAATTTGAAGAGTTCATGAAAGTGATCTCACCGTGGGAGCGCGAGCATTTGCTCTTGCATGTTTAGGCGGTGTCCCGCGCCGAGGCTGTTGCCCGATATGTCCTTTTGATTTAACCCTGCCTACACCACTTGCTATGAATTCACTCGTCGATACCAGCCACATTCAGGCGCTGGACAGCGCGCATTTTTTGCATCCCTTTACCGATTTCAAAGACCTCAACGCGCGCGGCGCGCGCGTGATGACCGAGGCCAAAGATATTTATGTCTGGGACTCGGAAGGCAATCGCGTGCTGGACGCCATGAGCGGTTTGTGGTGCGTCAATGTGGGCTATGGCCGCCAAGAATTGGCCGACGCAGCGCAGGCGCAAATGCTCAAGCTGCCTTACTACAACAGTTTTTTCCAGACCACCAACGTACCTGCAGCCACCTTGGCAGCGCGCCTGGCCTCGTTGGCGCCTACGGTGGGCGGGCGCAGTTTTGAACATGTGTTTTATTCTTCCAGCGGCAGCGAGAGCAATGACTCCAATGTGCGCATGGTGCGGCGCTACTGGGATTTGCTAGGCCAGCCCGAGCGCAAGATCATCATCAGCCGCACCAATGCCTACCACGGCAGCACCATGGCTGGCGCGTCCTTGGGCGGTATGAGCGGCATGCACGCGCAGGGGGATTTGCCTATTCCCAATATCAGCCATATCGGCCAGCCCTATTTTTTTGAGAACGCACAGCCTGGCGAGTCGGCGCATGATTTTGGTATCCGGGCCGCTGGCTGGTTGGAAGCGCGCATCCTGGCGCTGGGTGCGCACAAAGTGGCGGCTTTCATTGCCGAACCGGTACAGGGTGCTGGTGGCGTCATCATCCCGCCCGCCAGTTATTGGCCCGAGATTCAGCGTATCGTGGACAAGTACGGAATTTTGCTGATCAGCGACGAGGTAATTTGTGCCTTTGGTCGCTTGGGCCACTGGTTTGCCTATGAAAAATTTGGCTACCGCCCCGATCTAATTACCTTTGCCAAGGCGGTGACCAGCGGCTACATCCCGCTTGGCGGTGTGATGGTGGGCGACCGCGTGGCCAAGGTGCTGATAGAGCAGGGCGGCGAGTTCAACCACGGCTATACCTACAGCGGCCATCCGGTTGCCTGCGCGGTGGCCTTGGCCAATTTGGACATCATGGACGGCGAAAACCTGGTGGGCCGGGTGCGTGACGATACTGGCCCCTACCTGGCTGCGCAATTCGCCACGCTGCTGGATCACCCCTTGGTGGGCGAAGCAGAATCCTGTGGCCTGATGGCTGGCCTGGTGCTGGTCAAAGACAAGACCAACAATACGGTTTTTCCACCGGAGTTATCCGTGGGCATGGTGTGCCGCGGGCATTGCTTTGCCAATGGTTTGATCATGCGCGCCGTGGGCGACCGCATGATTATTGCGCCACCCCTGACCATCACCCATGCGCAAGTCGACGAGATGATGGGCTTGATCCGCCTGGCCTTGGATAAAACCCTAGCCGACGCTAGGCGCGCGGGCTGGCTTTAGCCAAACCTATAATTTCCGTTTTTCTCAGACGCACGCGCCCACCGCGCTCGTTTTTTCTTATTTTTTCAACGGCCTTTTAGTGGAGGTTTTCTCGATGTCCAAATACGTATTTAGCCTGACCCTCGTGGCGCTGGCGCTTGCTGCATGCGGCAAGAAAGAAGCAGCAGCACCCGCACCGGCGCCCGCTGCCAGTGCCCCGGCGGAGGAAAAAGTCCTCAATATCTACAACTGGCCAGACTACATCCCTGAAGGCATGATCGCCGCCTTCGAAAAAGAAACCGGCATCAAGGTTAATTACGACACCTTCGAAACCAACGAAGCGCTCAATGCCAAACTGGTCGCCGGCAATACCGGTTACGACATTGTGGTGCCGGGTACGGCCTTCAGCCCCGCACAGGTCGAAGCCGGTTTCTTCCAGCCGCTGAACCGCGCTCAGCTAAAAAACTACGGTAATCTGGATGGCGACATCATGGCCGCGCTGGCCAATGCTGACCCTGGCAACAAGCATTTAGTCCCTTGGGCCTGGGGCTTTACCACCGTGGGTATCAACCGCACTAAAGTGGAAAAAGCGCTGGGAAAAATGCCCATGCCCGAAAACGCCTGGGACTTGGTCTTCAAGCCCGAGTACACCTCCAAGCTCAAGTCCTGCGGCATCGCCTACCTGGACTCGCCTACCGAGATCATTCCGCCCGCTTTGCATTACATCGGCAAAGACGCGTATTCCAATGACCCGGCGGACCACAAAGCCGCCGTGGACATGCTGGCCAAAGTGCGCAAAGACATTCGCATCTTTAGCTCCACCATGATCGACGACATAGCCGGTGGTAAGGCTTGCGCTGTGGTGGGTTGGTCTGGCGATATCAATATCGCTGCCGGTCGTGCCAAGGAAAATGGCTCCAAAGACGTGATCGAAGCGCTGCTGCCCAGCACCGGCGGCATGATATTCTTTGACACCATGGCGATTACCAAAGACGCCAAGCACCCCGGCAATGCGCATGCGTTCATTGACTTTTATCTGCGCGCCGAAAGCGGTGCCCAGGTGTCCAATGAAATGAGCTACCCCACCGGCAACAAAGCAGCCATGGAAAAAATGAAGCCGGAAGTCTCTGGCAACAAAACTATCTTCATTGAGCCCGCTGTCGCCGCCAAAATGGTCAAACCCGGCAAGTTCACCAACGAAGGCCGCGAGGGCATGGCCAACGCCTACACCAGCTTCAAAAAAGGCAAGTAATTGCACGCGCCTTAGGCACCAGGACTGTTCCATGCACGGCGTGAACAGTCCTTTTTTATTGCCTGCGGCCTGACTGCTCCGCCATGCCATTGCCCACCGGCTTATTCCAACGCCTGCCCGCCCCGGGTCGGCGTTTTGTCATTGGCGTGCCCATGGCCTGGCTGCTGTTTTTTTTCATGCTGCCTTTTCTGGTCTTGGTCTACATCAGCTTTGTGGACATGGGCAATGACATCCACCCCTTCAAGCCCTTGTGGGACTCCCAAGCCGGCGTGCTGCGCCTGAATTACGAAAACTACAGCAGTATTTTTGCCAGCGCCGAAGGCGGCGGCCTGGTGCAGACGATTTATGTGGAGGCCTATATACGTTCTTTGGCGTATGCCTTGTGTACCGCCATCCTTTGCTTGGTGCTGGGTTACCCGTTTGCATATTCGATTGCGCGCTCTTCGCCCGCGGTACGCCCGGCGCTGCTGATGATGGTGATGCTGCCGTTTTGGACTTCGTTTTTATTACGGGTGTACGCCTGGAAAGGCATCTTGGCCGACCAGGGCGTGCTGAACCGCTTGTTCATGGCCCTGGGACTGGTGCAAGAACCGGTGCAAATGCTCTATACCGATGTGTCCATGCTGGTGGGCATGACCTATGTGTATTTGCCTTTCATGGTGCTGCCTTTGTATGCCACCCTGGTCAAACTGGATTTGCGCTTGCTAGAAGCAGCCTACGACCTGGGTGCCTCGCCCTTCAAAGCTTTCTGGCTGGTCACGGTGCCCTTGTCCCGCGCGGGCATCATCGCCGGTTTTATGCTGGTGTTCATCCCGGCGGTGGGCGAGTTTGTGATTCCGTCCTTGTTGGGCGGACCGGAAAACATTATGGTGGGCCGGGTGGTCTGGGACGAAATGTTCACCAGCAACAACTGGCCGCGCGCCAGTGCGCTGGCGGTTAGCATGATTGCACTCATCGTCGTACCGCTGGCCCTGTACTACCGCTCGGCCGCGCAGGCCGCACCCCAAAAGGCCTAGGGCACGCTATGTACCGCCTTCTTCAAGATTACTTTGGCCGGGCTTGGATGGTCCTGATTTTCTTGTTCCTGTACTTGCCGCTTTTGTTCATGGTGGTGTTCTCGTTTAACAGTAGCCGCCAGGATGCGGTGTTTACCGGCTTTTCCCTGCGCTGGTACGAAGCGCTTGGCCGGGACAACAAAATTGTCGAAGGTTTTTGGTTGTCTTTACAGATTGCCTTGGCCACCGGTATTTTGTCGGCCGTGCTGGGCACCTTTGCCGCTTTTGTGCTGGTGCGCTACCAGCGCTTTACCGGGCGCACCGTGTTCTCGGGCATGGTGAACGCGCCCTTGGTGATGCCCGAGGTGGTGATCGGCCTGTCTTTGCTGCTGCTGATGGTCGGCATCCAAAACGTGTTTGGCTGGCCCGAGCGGGGCCTACTCACCATCATTCTGGGCCATACGCTCTTGGGCATGGCCTACGCCATGGTGGTGGTGCAGTCGCGCCTGCTGGAGGTGGACCGGTCCATCGAAGAAGCCGCGATGGACCTGGGCGCGCGCCCGGCGCAGGTGTTTTTTCTGGTGACCCTGCCCAATATCGCCCAGGCCATCGTCGCCGGGTTTTTGTTGTCCTTCACCCTGTCCTTTGACGATGTGGTGATTTCGGAATTTTTGTCCGGGCCGGGGGTGAACACGCTGCCGCAAGTCATCTTCGGATACGCCAGAAGAGGTATCAACCCGACGATTTACGCTGCGGCCACTTTACTTATCAGCGTGATTACGATTGCGGTTATCGCCTACAGTATTTGGGTGGCGCGCCAGGCGCGGCGGCGGGCGCAGGAGGCGCAGCAGGCATTTTCTGAAGTGGCGGGACGGGTTTAAGATGGTGCTTCCCACCGGATCGTCCCGACTCTTGGCCCCAAAAATGCTCTTGGTAGTGCCCCAAACCGCATTACTATGGCGGGGTCTTGGAATCAGGCCTTCGCTTGTGTCACTCAGTTTTTGATTGTTGTAAAGGAGATGGTTGTGGCTACACCTCGTGATTTCGCATTCGGGCGCAAACTGGCAATTGGTCTGGCGGTGGCTTGCGGCATGTTCACCGCGGCGACGCCCGCGCAGGCTGAGGAGGAAAAAGTCCTCAACATCTACAACTGGTCAGACTACCTGGCCGAGGACACCATCTCTAACTTTGAAAAAGAGACCGGCATCAAGGTGCGCTATGACACCTATGACAACAATGAAATCTTGCACGCCAAATTGGTCGCCGGTAAAACCGGTTATGACATCGTGGTCCCAAGCTCCACCTTTGCGCGCCTGCAAATGGATGGTGGCCTGCTGACCAAGCTGGATAAATCGCAATTACCCAACCTGAAAAACCTGGATCCAGACATTCAGGCCCAAATCGCCACCATCGACCCGGGCAACCAATACCTGGTCAACTGGCTCTGGGGTTACACCACCATCGGCATCAACACTGCCAAAGTCAAAGCCGCCTTGGGCAGCGAGCCCATGCCGGCCAATGTGTGGGAATTGTTCTTTAATCCCAAATACGCTAGCAAGCTCAAAAGCTGCGGCGTCAGCACCTTGGACAGCGCCACCGAAGTGTTGCCCGCCGCTCTGCATTACCTGGGCAAAGATGCTTACAGCAAGAACGCTGACGATTACAAAGAAGCATTGGCCTTGCTCAAAGGCGTGCGCCCTTACGTGACTTTGTTTAGCTCATCCGGGTATATCAACGACATGGCCAGCGGCTCCATTTGCCTGGCGCTGGGCTGGAACGGTGACATCAATATCGCCCGCGCCCGCGCCATAGAGGGCAAGACCGGTCAGGATATCGTGGCCTTTGTACCTAAGACTGGTGCCGTGCTGTTCTTTGACATGATGGCGATTCCTACCGATGCCGCACACCCGCAAAACGCCCTGAAGTTCATGAACTACATCATGCGCCCGGAAGTACATGCCGGCTTGACCAATAAAGTGAAATACGCCAACCCGAATAAAGAGTCACGTAAGTTCATCAGTCCCGAAGTAGCGAAGAACCCATCGGTATTCCCGTCGAGTGCCGAGATGGCAACGATGGTGGCGCCCAAGGCGCTCAGTAATGATGTGCGGCGCTTGGCCACACGGGCCTATACCTCGTTCAAAACCGGCATTTAATCGTGCCGTTAGCAAAGTAGGACGCTGGCGTGGCACAGACTGAAGCTATAGCGCGCGGGCCCCAAGCCGCGCCGTTCTTACAAATCCAGCACATCGTTAAGAAGTTTGACGATGTGTTTGCGGTGGATGATGTCAGCCTGGACATCGCGCAGGGCGAGATTTTTGCCTTGCTCGGTTCGTCGGGCTGCGGCAAATCCACCTTGCTGCGCATGCTGGCCGGTTTTGAAGTACCGACCTCCGGCCAGATACTGTTGGCCGGGCAAGACATCGTGGGCCTGGCACCCTACGAGCGCCCCATCAACATGATGTTCCAAAGCTACGCCTTGTTCCCGCACCTGACGGTGTGGGAGAACGTCGCCTTTGGCCTCAAGCGCGATGGCATGCCCAAAGACCAAATCGAAGAGCGGGTGACGCAGATGCTGGACCTGGTGCAGCTCAAGCAATACGCCAAGCGTAAGCCGCACCAGCTATCGGGTGGGCAGCAGCAGCGCGTGGCGCTGGCGCGCAGCCTGGCCAAACGTCCCAAGCTGCTATTGCTGGACGAGCCTTTGGGCGCACTGGACGCCAAGCTGCGCCAGCGCACGCAGTTAGAGCTGGTCGACATCATCGAGCGCGTGGGCGTGACCTGCGTGATGGTGACCCACGACCAGGAAGAGGCCATGACCATGGCCACCCGCATCGGTGTCATGAGCGAGGGCAAGATTTTGCAAATCGGCAAGCCAGCCGAAATTTACGAAACGCCCAATTGCCTGTTTGTGGCCGACTTTATCGGCACCGTCAATATCTTCAAAGGCGCGGTGGAGGTCGATGAGCCTGACCATGTCGTCATTGGTTCGGCCGATTGCAAACACTATGTCAGCCACGGTATCACCGGCACCCAGGGTATGGACGTGCATGTAGCGGTGCGGCCCGAAAAAATGTCCATCCAAAGCGAGCCGGTCACGGATGCGCAGCGCGAACTGGCTGCCGAAGTGGGCTACAACCTGGCGCAGGGCGTGATTACCGAATTGGCTTATCTGGGCAGCCTCACCACCTACCACGTCAAACTTGGCAGTGGCCTGGTGGTCAAGGTGACGCATACCAATGATGCACGCCATGGCAGTTCCTCGCTGACCTGGGGTGACGCCGTCTATGTGTGGTGGTCCGGCAGCGACGTGGTGGTGCTAACGCGCTAAAGGCATGAGCGCACTGGCTGCCTCCAATCCCGGCTACGCCCATCTGGTAGGGCGCTGGGGTAGGGTGGCGGTGATCAGCGTACCCATGGTGTTTTTGCTGCTGGTGTTTTTGTTGCCGTTTTTGGTGGTCTTCAAAATTAGCGTGTCTGAAATGGACACGGTGTTTTTCAAAGACGTCCTCAGCGTCAAAGACGATATGCTGGTGCTCGCACTTCGATTTGGTAACTACATCAGCCTGACCCAGGACGCGCTCTACCTCACCGCCTACCTCAGCTCCATCAAGATCGCGGCCATCACCACTGCGGTATGTTTGTTGATCGCCTATCCCTTTGCGTATTTTTTGGCGCGTAGCCCGGCAGACCGGCGCCCGGCATTGTTGATGCTGGTGATGCTTCCGTTTTGGACTTCCTTTTTGCTTCGCGTGTATGCCTGGAAGATGCTGCTGGCCGATGCGGGCGTGTTCAATAACGTCGCAATCGCACTGGGCCTGCTTGCCGAGCCGGTCAAGATGATGAACACCCCGTTTTCGCTGGTGCTGGGCATGGTCTATACCTATGTGCCATTTATGATTTTGCCGCTCTACGCCAATCTAGTGAAGATGGACTTAAGCCTTTTGGAAGCGGCGCTGGACTTGGGTGCCACGCCTTGGCAGGCCTTTTGGCGCATCACCGTGCCCTTGTCTGCCAGCGGGATCATTGCGGGTTCAATGCTGGTGTTTATCCCTTGCGTGGGCGAGTTTGTGATTCCAGAGCTTCTTGGCGGCCCCGAGACATTGATGATCGGCCATGTGCTGTGGGACGAGTTTTTCGGCAACAACGACTGGCCTATGGCGGCCAGTGTGGCTGTGGTAATGGTAGGCCTCATCATCATTCCGCTGGCCTTGTTTAACAAATACCAGGCCGAAAGCACGGCCGGGGGCCGCGCATGAGCAGGCTGGGCCGCGGCACCGGCTTTGCCTGGATGGGCGGGGTGTATGTGTTTTTGTACCTGCCCATCCTCACCTTGATCGTGTTTAGCTTTAATGCGAGCCCCATGGTGACGAGTTGGGGCGGTTTTTCGCTGCGCTGGTACCAGGCCTTGATGCATGACACCGAAATCATCGACGGCTTTAAGCTGTCCCTGAAAATCGCTTTTGCCACCGGCTGCTCTTCGGTCGTGCTGGGCACGCTGGCGGCCATTACCTTGCACCGTTTCAAGCGCTTCCCCGGGCGCACCCTGTTTGCGGGCATGGTCAATTCCCCGCTGGTCATGCCCGAGGTCATCATCGGCCTGTCGCTGCTGCTCATGCTGGTCTCGGTGCAAAAAATTTTCGGCTTTCCCGACCGGGGCTTTGCCACCATCTGGCTGGGCCACACCTTGCTTGGCATGGCCTACGCCACCGTGGTGGTGCTCTCGCGCTTGCAGGAAATGAGCCCCTCCCTCGAAGAGGCGGCCCAAGACCTGGGCGCCCTGCCGGCCCAGATGTTCTTCCTGATTACCTTGCCGCTGATATCGCAGGCGCTGGCCTCGGCCTGGCTGCTCACGTTTACGCTGTCCCTGGACGATGTGGTAATTTCGGCCTTTCTGAACGGGCCGGGTTCGACTACCATGCCGATTACGATATTTAGCCGCGCCCGCCTGGGCTTAAACCCCAGCGTCAACACGGTAGCCACGTTGACGGTGGTGGTGGTCAGCATCGGCGTGCTTACGGCGAGTGTCTGGATGTCCCGCCGTGAAAAGCGCAGGGCGCAGGAAATGGCAGCGGCCTACCGCAAAGTGGATTAGCCAGGGCGCACCGGGCGCAAACAGATTTATTGACCTAAAGGAGTATGCAATGAACTTGAAGAAAAAACTGTGGATCGTGGCTTTGGCCGGCGTACTCCCTTGGGCCGGGGCGCACGCCCAATCGGTGGCAGATCTGCAAAAGGAAATCCAGGCCTTAAGGGCGCAGTTGCAAACCCTGCAACAAAAGGTGGAGGCCATTAGCGCACAGCCCGAGGCGACGCCCCTGGCGCAACAGGTCAACCGCTTGGAGCAGCGCTTGGATTTGGGTGAAGACGACACCGAAAAATCTGGCTTTAAGGGCTTGAAAATCAATGGTGTGATTGAGGCGGCGTACAAGCGTAATAGCATCAGCGCCAGCAACGAGTTCAGCGCCAGTGCGGGTTACGCGGTAGGCGAGTTCGGTATGGTGCAGATCACCAAAGAATCGCAAGATGGCGACGGCGTAGATTGGACGCTGCGTCTTTTGCCCGGCGGCGACCCGCGGGTGCACGAAGCCTCGCTATCGATTCCTTTGAACAAGACCACCCGCATCATTGCCGGATTCATGCCGGATTTTCAAGGCTATGAATTCGCTTTTCCCAATACCAATGCAACCTTGGGCAATCAGTTAATTACCCACAACGCCCTGTACGATTTGGCCGGTGCAACCGCTTATACCGGTGCCGGTATGGCCTATACCCTGGGCGGTGGAAAGTATGCGTTTAAGTGGATCGTTGGTAATGCTGACCACGGTGCAGACTCTGCTTCGTACTCTTTTGATGCGCCATCCATGGATGTGACGGCAATGGCGGAAAACACCACCACTTTTGCCGCAGCGAGCTCGGAAGCGCGAACCACAGCGTTCGCGTATCGTGGCGACTGGTATGTCAACGACACGACCTATGTTGGCCTGTCCGGACTCCATGGCCGAGGCAACCGAGTATTTGACATCATGGCGGTCGATGGTGGCATCACCCGGGGCGATTGGCAAGTCAATGGACAATTCACCATTGGTCGCATGGACCGCGCCGGTGCGAACGGCAGCGGTACCAGCTGGCAAGGCGTATCGGGCTTGGTGGGTTACAAAATTGTGCCCCGCCTCCAATTGCTGGCCCGCGCGGACTACTTGATGAACAGCGAGAACGGTGGCGGTACCTATTACGATAACGGCGGTATCTATGGCAATGGCCTAGGCCCGGAGCGCGCCTCTGATGGTAGCTTTGCCTATGACGCTGACACTGGTTTGGCGACTAAAGGTGCTAACTTAATGCGATTGACGGTGGGCACCAATTACCAGGTCAACACAAGCACCCAATGGAAAACAGAGTTCAGGTTAGACCAGTCCAGTGGATATAACTTCCTGAATGCTGATGGCGTGACCTACAGCAAAGACAAGCAATCGATGGCAACCTCTTTGGTCTTGTCCTTCTAAAACCAATTTCTTCGGTAATACAAAAGGGCCGCTTTGCGCGGCCCTTTTCATTGCGTACCAACCAGACGGTTAAACGGCGCTGCCTGAGCGTACCCCACTTTAGTTTGCGCGCAAGCTGGGCTTAGCGCAAAAGCCTCAACCTTTGGCCACCGGCCTTTGTGGATCACTACACCACTCGCTCCAACTTCCCGCAAACAAAGCCGTCTTTCCGAGCCCGGCGATTTGCATCGCCAAAATATTAGGGATCGCAGTCACGCCACTGCCGCAGTGGTGCACCACGGTGTCAGTGCCACGCGCACCTAGCAGCGCTTCAAACTCAGCACGCAATTGCGCTGCCGGTTTGAATTTGCCATCGGCGTCCAGGTTCAGATTGAACGGCCGGTTTAAGGCGCCGGGAATATGCCCGGC
>CANFJQ010000047.1 GCA_947447615.1 Comamonadaceae bacterium | reverse complement strand
GCATGATCGTGGCCTTCTTTATGGCCGTGCACATGGTCGCTGTGAATACCATTAGCACCATGCTGGTGTCCATGCCTGTGGTCATGGCTATGGTCATGGGCCTGCGGCAAACCCTGTAGCCAGGTGCGGTAGGCCATCCACAAGGCGGTGGCGGCTATCAGTGCGGCAGAGATCAATTGCAAATAGGGCTCACTGTTAGCGGCGTCCCACTGACCGCCGAAATACAGGACGCCCATGGCGACTGCCCACACGATGGCGGTGTGCGACAAGGTCGCCGCCAGGCCCAGCAAAACCGCCTGCCCGACCGTGCCGCGCACCGCGATGATGAAGGCGGCCATCATGGTTTTGGAATGCCCGGGCTCCAGTCCATGCAGCGCCCCCAGGGCGATGGCGCTGGGGATAAACCACCAAACGCTACTGTTGCCTTGCTGCAACATTTGGGCAAATTCGTTCATGCTTCGGACTATAAGCCCACAAGTAAACCTAGGGTAAACCAGTAGGTTTATTAGCACTCTCCATGTTTGAGTGCTAATATTCAGGCTTCAGACTGAAGGAGTCCCCTATGTCCCTCGCAATCGCCTCGAATACCGCTTTGGCCCCGGCCAATCCCTGGTCTTTGGTGCCGCCGCTTGGCAACCTGGACGCTTACATCTCCGCCGCCAACCGACTGCCCATGCTGACGCTGGAAGAAGAGCAGCGCTTTGCACGCCAGTACCGCGATGACAACGACCTGGAAGCCGCTGGTAAGTTAGTGCTCTCGCACCTGCGTTTGGTAGTGTCGGTGTCGCGCCAGTACTTGGGCTATGGTTTGCCGCACGGCGACCTGATCCAAGAAGGCAATGTCGGCTTGATGAAGGCCGTCAAGCGCTTTGATCCGGACCAAGGCGTACGTCTGGTGAGCTACGCGCTGCACTGGATCAAAGCCGAAATCCACGAATACATACTGAAAAACTGGCGCATGGTGAAAGTGGCCACGACCAAGGCCCAGCGCAAGCTCTTTTTCAATTTGCGCTCCATGAAGCAGCGCTTTAAATCTAACGATGCCGCCGCCGACATGGCCACCCACCGCGACACTCTGAGCCCGGCCCAGGTACGCGCCATGGCCGACGAGCTGAACGTCAGCGCCGAAGATGTGCTGGAAATGGAAACCCGGCTATCGGGCGGCGATGTCTTGCTCGACCCTATGGCCTCGGACGACGGCGAGGAGGTCTATGGCCCGATCTCCTACCTGACCGATAGCAACCACGAGCCGCTAGCGGTAATAGAAGCGCACCGGCGCGATTTGCTGGCCTCAGATGGCATTGCCAGTGCGCTAGAAGTGTTGGACCCGCGCAGCCGCCGCATCGTGGAAGAACGCTGGCTTAAGGTCAATGATGACAACAGCGGAGGCATGACCTTGCACGAGCTGGCAGCCGAGTACGGCGTGAGCGCCGAACGTATCCGCCAGATTGAAGTGGTGGCTATGAAAAAAATGAAAACTGCGCTGGTCGATTACGCGTAAGGGCCGCAGTCTTCACACAGGCTTTCGCAGTGGACTATTAACCCAAAGATCACACGATAATTTGAAGAAGTTACTTCGCAGCGCTACTTGCGCAGTCGTTGAAAGGCCCGCAATGCGGGCCTTTTTATTTCAGCAACAATGCAATATCCGCAGCCAGCACCGGCGCGCCGCTGCCATAGCGGGTGAACAAGCGCATCTGGCCTTTGGTGTCAAAGACATAACTGCCCGCCGAATGGTCCATGGTGTAGGAATCAGCGGTTTTGCCCGCAACTTTTTTGTAATAAATTTTGAAGTCTTTGGCTAGTACCGGCAATTGCTCTGGCGTGGGGCGCAATGCCAAAAACATCGGGTCAAAGTTGACCATGTAGGCTTTGAGTAAGTCCGGCGTATCGCGCTCTGGGTCCAGCGTTACAAACAAGGCTTGCAAGCGCTCACCGTCAGCACCCAATAGTTTTTTAACCTGCGCCAGTTCGATCATGGTGGCCGGGCAGACATCCGGGCATTGGGTATAGCCAAAGAACATCACCACCACTTTGCCGGCAAAGTCCGTGAGGTGGCGCACTTGGCCGTTATGGTCGCTCAGTTCAAAGCCTTTGCCGTAATCCGCGCCGGTCACATCCACCGAGCTAAACGATAGTTTGTTGGGCTTGCATGCAGCCAGCAGCAGGACTGCGGCGCCAAGGCCAAAGCGCATCACACTACGGCGTTGCAACATGCCCGCCGATCGAAGGGAGGCATGGTGTTTCATAAGAGGTAATGGTCCAACAGCAAGGCAGCGAACAAGGCGCTGAGATGAATCAGCGAAAAACGAAAAGTGGCGCGCGCCAGCGTGTCCGAGTAGTTACGCATCAGGCGCCAGGCATAGACACAAAACCATATGCTCAAAACCACGGCGACAGCCAAGTACAACCAAGAACTCATGCCATACATAAAGGGCAACAAGCACGCGGCAAACAATACCCAGGTGTAGAGCAGGATATGCAGCCGGGTGAACTCACTGCCGTGCGTAACAGGCAGCATGGGCAGACCGGACTTGCGGTAGTCCTCCACCCGGTACAAGGCCAGGGCCCAAAAATGCGGCGGCGTCCACAAGAAAATAATGAGGAACAAAATCAGCGCTTCGGGCCCGACATCGCCCGTCATCGCGGCCCAGCCCAGTACCGGCGGCATGGCGCCCGAGGCGCCGCCGATCACAATGTTTTGCGGCGTCATGGGTTTGAGGATGACGGTGTAAATCACCGCGTAGCCAACGAAGGTGGCAAAGGTCAGCCACATCGTCAACGGGTTGACCCAGAAAAACAAAATTGCCGAACCGGCACTGCACAAGAGCGCGGAAAAAACCAGGGTTTGGGTGTTGCTCAGCTCACCGCGCGCGGTGGGGCGCCAAGAGGTACGCTTCATCTTCGCATCAATCTGCTGCTCCACGATGCAGTTAAACGCAGCAGCGGCAGCGGAGACCAGCCAGATGCCGAAACAAGCGATGGCCGCCAGTCGCACTTGCATCCAGTCCGGCGCGCCAGGCACGGCCAGCACCATGCCGATGAGGGCGCAAAACACAATCAGCTGAATCACCCGCGGTTTGGTGAGGGCGTTGAACTGGCGCACCACGGACATGGTGGGTAGCAGGGAGGTGATACTGGCCGGAAAGCTCACGTTGCTTGTCTCAAAGTTGTTGGCAAAGCCACAGGGCTGCCTGCGGGTACACGGCTGATGGTCAGCAGCCACACCACACAAGCCAGCATGGCGCCTGCGCCACCGGTATGCAGCACCGCCGCCAGCAGCGGCCAACCCAGCACCACGTTACTCAGGCCAGTCACCAACTGCAAGACTAACAGCAATCCCAAAAGCTGCATCGGCCGGCGCAGGGCCGGGTAGGCGCGTAATTGCCAAAGCACCAGCGCGATGACCAACACCAAGACGCCTGCCATCCAGCGATGCACCATATGGATAGCAGTTAAGGCCTCAAAGCTTATGGGCTGTCCATCAGGTAGCAAGCCCAAGGGGCGCCACAGCGTGAAGCCTTGCCCAAAGTCCATTGTCGGCCAATGGCTGCCTTGGCAGGTGGGGAATTCCATGCAGGCCAGCACCGCGTAATTCGTACTGACCCAGGCGCCCAGCGCGCCTTGCAGCAGCAGCGCAGCCAAGGCCAGCCACAGAATGGCGCGCATGCCGGATGCAATGAGCTGGGTTGCACGCGCGCCTGATTGCAGCCACAGTTGCGCGGCCTGCAAGGTCAGCAAGCCCAGCAACACATAGCCGCCCAGCAAATGCAAACTGACGATGGCCGGAAAAAGCTTCATGGTGACCGTAAGCGCGCCAAACGCACCCTGCACACACACCCATACCAATGTCGCCATAACCCATGCGGGGTGGATGGGCGCACGCTGATGTAATGCCCGTGCATTGCGATGGTCACGCCAGGCGCTGATGGCCAGCAGGACGATCAGCGTACCCACGCCCGAAGCCAGGTAGCGGTGCAGCATTTCGATCCAGGCTTTGCCATGGGTCACAGGGCCTTCGGGGTTGACCGTCTGCGCCAGCGCGATAGCACCCTTGGCGCCGACCGGGCTGGCATGGCCATAGCATCCAGGCCAATCGGGGCAACCCAAGCCGCTGTCGGTCAGGCGGGTAAATGCGCCGAATAAGACCAAATCAAAGGTCAGAAACAAAGTGGTCAGCGTCAAGGCGTAGTGCCAACCACCGGCTTGGCGGTGGCGTCCGCTCCAAAGCAGCAATGTCAGGGGAATCGCAGCCACGACCATACCGATGAGCACAAGCTGGCCCAGTGGCGAGAG
The DNA here is from genome assembly GCA_947447615.1 of Comamonadaceae bacterium. GTDB lineage: Bacteria > Pseudomonadota > Gammaproteobacteria > Burkholderiales > Burkholderiaceae_C > Allorhodoferax. The sequence continues at coordinate 15,188 of CANFJQ010000047.1, read as the reverse complement.
GTTCCAAAGCGTGGTGTCCATCGTGTGCCCGAATAAACCTTAGCGCCCGGGCGTGTCCCAGAAGGCGGAAGCACGCAACAGGCGTTCCATGTCGCGCTTCACTTTTGGGGCCTGATCTACATCGATGCGGGCTGGAAAACGCATCATCCAGTTACCCAGCGGATCCACTACATACAAATGGTCTTGCAAGGCCATGCCTTGCTCGGCCTGCAACCAGGTTTGCAATTGCGCCCTTGGCACACGCAATACCGTTGCGGTGGCCAGCGCGGGCAGAAGGCTGGGGGCGATGGAAGCATCATCACTGACCAGCCACACCCAATCGACACGGTCTTTTTCTTTGCCCAGACCTTCACGCAATTGGCGCTGCATATACAAATGGTGTTGGCACTGCGCATCGCAGGCGCCGTCAGCCACACTGATCAAAAGCCATTGGCCTTTGAGGGCACGCACATTAGTCTGCTGACCCTCCATCGCCATGGCCTGCATGTCCGGCAATGGGCGCTGCGGATCAATCAGGGTGCCGAAATTCTGGCGTGCCTCAGGCCGTATCAGGTAGTAGGTCACATAAGAAGCCACCACGGGTGCAGCGCAAACCAGCAAGACCATCAACATCTTCCAACGCCCACTGCGCGTACTCACAGCGGGGTCCAAGTCTTGCGGCGCCGGCATGGAATGCACGGTCAAACCCAGCGGCTGGTCGCTCGAACTGTCATTGGGGGCCATGGTTTGCAATATCCCGAGAAGTGGCCGCGGGGCGGCGAAAAAACTGAAACCACAGGTACAAGCCTGCTATCAGCAATGCCAGCGCAAACCACTGGAATGCGTAGCCGTAGTGCTTTTCAATACCGAAGTTAATCACTGGCCATTGCCTACGCAAGCCTTGGCTGGGCGGGCCCGACTCGCGCACCGTGAAAGCTTCTAGCGGCAACCCCGTCTGACTACGGTATTGATCCAAGTCCAGATTCTGCCGTATCGGCCCCTCACCCGGTGCACCGGGAGCATAGAGCTTGGAAGGCACAAGGGCAATGTCGCCATCGACCGAGACCAATCCTGCAGGCGTTTGCACCTCGGACAATTGCGCGCGCTGTTCAAAATTGCGCGGCACCCAACCGCGTTGTACCACCAGCACCTGGCCTTGTGGCTCCAAACGCAAGGGGGTCAGGACGAAGAAGCCGACTTTGGCATCCATCTGCCGGTTATCTAAATACACGGTATGGGCAGGCAGCCAGGTACCCGACAGGCGCACCGGGTGGTAGAGCACGCCGCTCTCTTGCATGCGGCCTTGGGCAGCTAATGCGATAACTTCGGCGTTACCTAGAGGCGTTTTACCGGCTTGCGCAAGCATGGCGGCCTGCAAGGCTTCTTTTTGTGCGGCACGGTCCAACTGCCAAAAACCCAACGCCAGCCCCAACAGGCTAAAAAAAATAGCCGCTGCGGTCACACGGTAGAACTTCGGGTCTAGATTCAAAAGATAATCCTGTGCATGAGTTATTTTGTTGCCCTGGGCTTTTTAGCCGTGATCGCCAGTTTGGCCGCCGCCTTGTTTTTCATGTTGCGCGGGGGAACGGGCGGGCCTGCCAAATCGCGTCGAATGGCGCGGGCATTGGCCTTGCGGGTGGGCTTTTCTATTTTGATCTTCGTTTGTATCCTTTTGTCCTGGAAGGCCGGCTGGATTCAGCCTACTGGCATACCGCCAGGCGCTTAAACGCCAACTGCGCAAGCCATCAAACAAAAAGGCACCTCTCGGTGCCTTTTTTGCGTCCGCAAGGCCTTACAACCAGTACACCAGAATGTACAAACCAAGCCAGACCACATCCACAAAGTGCCAATACCAGGCCGCACCTTCAAAACCGAAATGACGATCCGGGCTGAAATGGCCTTTTTGCAAACGCAGGGTGATAAACAAAAGCATCAACATACCCACGAACACGTGAAAACCATGAAAACCGGTCAACATAAAGAAGGTGGAGCCATAAATGCCGGAGCTCAGCTTGAGGTTGTACTCGGTGTACGCATGGTGGTACTCATAGCCCTGTACGCACAGGAAGGTGATACCTAAAAGCACCGTCAACCACATGAAGCTAATAGTTTTGCTGCGATTGCCATCGATCAGCGCGTGGTGCGCAATGGTCAAGGTGACACCTGAGCTCAGCAACAAAGCCGTGTTGATCGTGGGCAACCAGAACGGGCCCATGGTGGTAAAGGGCTCGATGATGCCAGCAGGTGATGCGGTTACACCGGCAGCCAGGCTGGGCCAGACGGCCTTGAAGCCAGGCCACAAGAGCGCGTTATCTAAACTGCCCAGCGCGGGCACTGAGTGCGAGCGGGCCCACCACAGTGCACTGAAGAAAGCGCCAAAGAACATGACTTCCGAGAAGATGAACCAGCTCATGCTCCAGCGGAAAGACAGATCAATTTTGCGACCGTACTGACCGGTTTCGCTTTCGTTTACCGCTTCGCCAAACCATTGGAAGAGCACAAAGAACAACAGAAGCATCCCGACCATCAGCGAATAACGACCCCAGTCTGCTCCATTAATCCACTGGCCCGCACCCAGTATCACAAAGAACAAAGCCAGCGCAGCCATGGCCGGGTGCCTTGACGGTTGGGGAACAAAATAATACGGTTGTGCGCCGTGTGCAGTGCTACTCATTTCAGCTCCATTTTTCCAAATACGATTCGAAGAACGCAGTGCTATCGCCTACGCTTATTTACCAACCACCCAAGTAGCCAAGCCAATCAGGCTGACCACCAAAACCAATACCGTAATAACGCCCGCCAGCAAGACATGCAGCGGGTTGACCTTAGCCGCATCGTCCTCAAAGCCGGCACGACTGCGAATCCCAATAAAAGACCAGGCCACGGTTTTGAGACTGCGAACCAAAGAAGGATGCGCAGCCTTAACGGGCACCGCGTTCACTTCACTCATGAGCCCGCCACCTTTGACACTAGCGCAGCTACAGGCGCAGGAGGCACCTTGCCTCCCACCTCAAAAAACGTGTACGAGAGTGTGATGGTTCTCACATCTTTCGAGAGCTTGGGATCAATCACAAACACCACAGGCCAGGACTTTTTTTCGCCCGCGTCCAGCGTGTATTGGTTAAAGCAAAAGCACTCCAACTTGTTGAAGTGCGCTGCCGCCTGTTGCGGCGCATAACTAGGGATTGCCTGCGCAGCCATGCGCCGGTTTTGCGTATTTTGGAACTCGTACATCACCGTCATCATTTCGCCCGGATGCACTTGCAAAGAGCTTTGCGCAGGCTTGAACTGCCATGGCCCCCGGCTATTGGCGTCAAATTCCACCGTGATGGTGCGGCTGGTATCGACCTGCGAGTTAGCGGGCAATTGGGCCTTTTCTCCCGGCACTGCCAGCTCGGCCAGCGCCAAAATGTTCACGCCGGTCATCTGGCAAATCGCGTTGTAAATGGGCACCAATGCGTATCCAAAGCCAAACATGGCCAACACCACCACCGCCAGTTTGCCCAGCATGGTGGAATTTTGGTAACGCAGACTCATGCGCAACTCAGTGGCCCAGTAAAACCATCTTGACCATAAAGCCAATGAAAAAAACCACAGCCACAGACGCCAAGCTAAGGCCTAGGCGGAAGTTTGCTTTTTTCTGTTCAGGCGTCATAAAGTCAGTTGATGGTTAGGTGTTAAGCAAGAATTTTGTTGGCCGCCGCATTGAGCTTGGGAGGCGTCTCAAAGGTGTGAAAAGGCGCGGGCGAAGGAACTTCCCACTCCAGGCCTTCCGCAGCTTCCCAGGGCCGCTGGGGCGCTTTTTCACCGTGGCCAAGCATGGTGGGCAGCACCACAAAGAAGAAGAAATACACCTGTGCCAAGCCAAAGGCAAAACCACCTATCGAAGCGAGCGCGTTGAAGTCGGCAAACTGCATAGGGTAATCGGCATAGCGACGCGGCATACCCGCCAGGCCCAGGAAGTGCATGGGGAAGAAGGTTACGTTAAACGCAATCAGCGACCACCAGAAATGGATCTTGCCGCGGGTTTCGTTATACATCACGCCCGTCCACTTGGGCGACCAGTAGTAATAACCGGCAAACATGGCATACAAGGAACCCGCCACCAGCACATAGTGGAAGTGGGCCACCACGTAATAGGTGTCCTGCAACTGAATGTCGATAGGGGCCATGGCAAGAATCAGGCCGGTAAAGCCCCCCATGGTGAACACGAAGATGAAGCCCACGGCAAACAACATGGGGGTTTCAAAGGTCATGGAACCTTGCCACATGGTGGCAATCCAGTTGAACACTTTCACCGCCGTAGGCACCGCGATCAGCATGGTCGCGTACATAAAAAACAACTGGCCCGTTACCGGCATGCCGGTGGTGAACATGTGGTGCGCCCAAACGATGAAGGACAAAATCGCGATGGACGAAGTGGCGTACACCATGGAGGTATAACCAAACAAACGCTTGCGGGCAAAGGCCGGCACGATTTGGCTGATGATGCCGAAGGCCGGCAAGATCATGATGTACACCTCGGGGTGACCAAAGAACCAGAAAATATGCTGATACAGCACCGGATCACCGCCGCCTGCGGGGTTGAAGAAGGTGGTACCAAAATGGCGATCCGTCAGCGTCATGGTGATAGCGCCAGCCAGCACAGGCATCACTGCAATCAGCAAATACGCGGTAATCAGCCAGGTCCAAGCGAACATTGGCATCTTCATCAAGGTCATGCCAGGGGCGCGCATGTTCAGGATGGTGACGATGATATTGATCGAGCCCATGATGGAAGAAGCCCCCAGGATGTGCATGGCAAAAATACCGGCATCCATGCTCGGACCTTGCTGCAATGTCAAAGGAGCGTAGAGCGTCCAGCCAGCAGCCGGTGCGCCACCAGGCATCCAGAAAGAGCCCACCAGCATCAGACCAGCGGGAATCAGCAGCCAGAAGCTGAAGTTATTCATGCGCGCAAAAGCCATATCGGCAGCACCGATTTGCAGCGGAATCATCCAATTAGCAAAGCCCACAAAGCCCGGCATGATCGCGCCAAACACCATGATCAGACCGTGCATCGTGGTGAGCGAGTTGAATAGCTCGGGATTTACCAATTGCAAACCGGGCTGGAACAACTCGGCACGAATCAGCATGGCCAAAATGCCACCAATGATGAACATGGTGAAGCTGAACAAAAGGTATAGCGTGCCGATGTCTTTATGGTTGGTCGCATACACCCAGCGCCTCCAACCCGTGGGGGCATGATCATGGTGATCGTCATGGGCGTGATCGTGGTGGTCTAAAACTGCGCTCATACGGATTTCCTTCTCAATACTTCAATCTATGAATCAATTTCGCTAGGCGGTTCTGCGCTTACTTGCGCAATGCGGCCACATCTGCGGGCTGCACCACCTGACCCGTCTGGTTCGACCAATGGTTCTTGGTGTAGCTAATGACCGCTGCGATATCGGTGTCACTTAGGGCCTTCCAAGCAGGCATCGCACCATTGTTCTGACCGTTGAGCAAAACCTTAATTTGCTTGGCCTTATCGGCATCGAGCACCACGGCTGCGCCATCGAGTGGTTTGATCGCGCCGCCGCCTTTCCCATGGGTCTGGTGGCATGCCACGCAGTTCTGGGCATAGACTTTTTCGCCGCGCTGGGTTATTTCAGCCAAGGTCCAGACCTTGGAAGGATCGTCTGCCAAGGCAGCCATTTTTTTCTTCTCGCCCTCCACCCACTTGCTGTAGTCCTCAGCAGAAACCACTTTCACATGGATCGGCATATAGGCGTGCTCTTTACCGCACAACTCTTGGCATTGGCCATGGTAATCACCAATCTTTTCGGCACGGAACCAGGTGTCGCGCACAAAGCCGGGAATCGCGTCTTGCTTGATTCCAAAAGCGGGTACAGCAAACGCATGGATCACATCATTGGCGGTGGTGATGATGCGAATTTTCTTGTCTACCGGTACGACCAGCGGATTGTCCACTTTAAACAAATAGTCATCTACGGTCTCGCCTTTTTTCGGGCCCCCGTTGTTCGACATTTCACGCTGCTCACCATCCAAGGTGGATACAAAGCCAATGCCTTCGCCTTCGCCCTTGATGTAGTCGTAGCCCCACTTCCACTGCATGCCGGTGGCCTTAATCGTCACGTCGGCATTGCTAGTGTCTTTCATGGCGACAACTACTTTGGTAGCCGGCAAGGCCATCAAAATCACGATGATGAAGGGGATGGCCGTCCAGACAATCTCCACCGTCACCGACTCATGAAAAGTAGCGGGCTTGTGACCCAGCGACTTGCGGTGTTTCCAGATGGAATAAAACATCACACTGAAAACACCGACAAAAATGACGGTGCAAATAATCAGCATGAACCAGTGCAGCCACTGCTGCTCTCGTGCGATGGCGGTGACCGCAGGGGGTAGGTTCAATTGAAGTACCGAGGGTCCACCCGGCAGGTCATTCACGGTAGCCGCAAGGCTTAAAGAACCAGTGCCAAGCCATACGCCTGCTGTCGCCAACAGTGAAGCTAATTTATTCCAAATGCTCTTCATCATTTTCACTTTCAATGCCTCAAAGTTTGCAAAATTACTATGTCGCCGGGCTTACAAAGCACCTCAGCCCATACGCACAGCGCGGCGCAACTCATGCGCCAAGGCCTCACGCCTTTCAGGACGTACGTAGCGCCCCACCTGCATAGACTTTCCCTGCGCTGACACTGCGATCAGCGAATGCGCGCCACCCAGGGGCTCGATCCTGACCCATTGCCGCTGGAACTGGGCCCGCTCGCGAACGCCAGCCGCCTCGTGCTCCACCACCACCTGCGACCCATCCACCACGATGCGCTCCTGATCAAGCACATGCCTGGAAAAAATCAAAAAACAAATCCCAACTGCCAAAGTCTCCAGGGCCGCAAATGGCAGGACAAGCACCGCGCCTTGCAGCCAGAAGAACAAACCGATGCAAAGAGAAACCAGGCTTAAAGAAGCAAAGAACACCAGCATTTGGGCCGGCGTTAAGGGCGCATGGCGCCGCAAAACCCATTCAAAACGAGGGTTTTGCACATCGGCATCAATGGAGTGACTAAAGCTCACGCGGTTTGGAGTTCATGGCGCGGCCCCGACAACAGGGCCACAAAAGCATAAAAATCAGGTCAATACAACCGGTCAATTGTAGCCCATGCCCCTGTGGGGCCGGGCCTGCGGCGCCCTATACAACCGAGCGCGCAAAGGGCTTGCCCAAGCGGCCCCCAGCTCATGCAGGCTTTTGGGCGCGCAGGCTGGCCCGCATTTGCTCCAAGGCAATGACGGTTTGCGCATGCACCGCCATGCGCGGCGCCGGTTTAAAAGCATGGCCGTAAATTATTTCAAAGGTCAGGCGCAAGCGCCCACTTTGGTCAGGATCGGGCAGACCGTCGGCAATGCCTTGGTGCAAAGCGGCACGCCAAGCGCGGCCCCGCAATCCGGCAAAGCGCCGGGGATGCAAATTGCGGCCCAGGCCGCGCAACTCGGCCAGCAGGGTCGCGGGCGAGGAAAAAGACAGCGTAATGCGCTCCATATCCATTACCGGCTCGGCAAAACCGGCCTGCACCAACATGTCGCCCCAGTCGTGCATATCGGTAAATTCATGAGCGGGGGCCGGCCAGCCTTGGCGGGCATACAGGTCGCGCAATTCGCGTAATGTGTCCGGACCCAGGCAGGAAAACATCAAAAAACCGTCGGTTTGGACGAGGCTGTGCCAGCGTTGGATGAGGGCTTGCGGGTCCGGGCTCATGTGCAAAGCCATATTGGCCCACAGCAAATCCACGGGCTGAGCGGGCGCTTCGAAACGGGTCGCGTTTTTCCATCGCTGGGGCGACCACAAGGGTGGGCGCAGGGCGGCGCGGGCCAGTTCCGAGGCGTGCGGCGGGTCTTGCTGCACAAAACTGCTAGCCGCGGGGTAACGGCGGCGCAATAAGCTGTGCGCCTCGATTCCGCCCCGCAAGGCCTGCCAATGCAGCCAGCTGCGCGGCTGCTTAAGTATCCATTGCAGCCTGTCTTCCATACGCCGCGCCACCTCCTCGTGAAGCCAGGGTGAGGCCTGTCTGTCCGCCTGCCCCTGTGCAGCAGCCAAAGGCATCGCTTCCCAGCGCCTGGCGGCTTGGGCATCGATGGTGGGTGGGGCTTGGTTTGGCATGAAGATATAAAGAGGGGCGAGGGGCCGGGAAAAAACAGGTTCGGCGCATTGGCACGCTGAGTCTTGCCATTGGCCAAAATGCATTCGTGGCAGTATATTGGCAGCATGTTTTTTGCGCTGTTTACCGGGCTGGCGGCGCGCCTGCCCAGCCGCTGTGCCGTCTGCCACGCCTGGCCCGGCCAGGCAGTGTGCGAGGCGTGCATAGGCCTTTTTGCCCAGCCCCAGCCGCGCTGCACGCGCTGCGCGCTGGTGGTGGCCGATGCCGCTGCGACCTGCACGGCCTGCAGGAGCACGCATAAGGACGGCAGCCCGCTCGATACGTCACTGGCGGCGGTCAGCTACGGCTACCCCTGGGCGGGCTTGGTGCAGGAATTCAAATTTCGGGAGCAACCGGCCTGGGCGCGCAGCATGGCTTTGCTAATGCGCAGCGCCCCTTGGGTAGAACCGGCGCTGGACGCGGCAGACTGGGTTTTGCCAATGCCGCTGTCTACCCCGAGGCTGCAAAGCCGGGGCTTTAACCAATCCTGGCTGCTTGCGCAGGCACTGTCCCCGGCGAAGGCGCGACCCCAATGGCTATTACGCATTCGCGATACCCCAGCGCAAAGCAGCTTGGCACGCAAAGAAAGGCTCTCTAATGTGGCGAACGCCTTTGCCATCGACCCGCTGCGCCAGCGCGACTTGGAAGGCAAAAAAGTACTGTTGGTGGACGACGTGATGACCAGCGGCGCCTCGCTGCGGGCCGCTGCCCTGCCCTTGCGCCAGGCTGGAGTTCGGCAGATCACCGCGCTGGTCTTTGCGCGGGCTGAAAGCACGGGGTAAACCCTGGAATCCGTAGCCAATAGGCGCGAAGTAGGTCGGGCAACTACAGGTCGAGCGCGCCTGGCAAACGGGCAAGGCCGCAGCCTCTGAACCCGCGACACAATGAGGCCATGCTGCATATTGTTTTAGTCCATCCAGAAATTCCGCCCAACACGGGTAACGTCATTCGCTTGGCGGCGAACACCGGTTGCAGCCTGCACCTGATCGAGCCGCTTGGGTTTTCCATGGACGACAAACACATGCGCCGCGCCGGGCTGGACTACCACGAGTACACCAGCGTGCGCAAACACGCCAGCTGGCAGGCATATATAGATGCCGCCAGCCCGAAGCCCGAGCGCATGTTTGCGCTGACTACGCGCGGCACGCGCAGCCCTTATGCGGTGCAGTTTGCAGAAGGCGACTGGCTGGTTTTCGGCTCGGAAACCGCTGGACTACCCGATTTTGTGCGCGCCAGCTTTTATCCCGATCAGTGCCTGAAGCTGCCAATGCAAGCGGACCAGCGCAGCCTGAACTTGTCCAACGCAGTGGCCGTAACCGTATTTGAAGCCTGGCGGCAGTTAGGTTTTAGCGGCGCTCAGCCGTAAAGGCGGGAGATCGATTCGGCCACGCACACCGGCTTGGCTGCGCCTTCGCGCTCGGTGGTCACTTCCCAGGTAAATTGGTAGCCGCCTTGGTCGATGGCGTCTGCCGCCAGCAATTTGATGTGCGCCCGCAAACGGCTACCGACCGGTACCGGGCCGACAAAGCGGACGCGGTTGAGGCCGTAATTGACGCCCATGCGCACATTTTCGATCTGCATGGCCGACGCAAAAAACAGCGGCAGCAGCGACAGCGTCAAAAAACCATGGGCAATCGGCGCGCCAAACGGTCCAGCCTGCGCCCGCACCGGGTCCACATGGATCCACTGGTGGTCGCCGGTCGCCTGGGCAAACTGGTTGATCTGCTCCTGCGTCACTGTCGTCCAGTCGCTGGTGGACACGGGCTGCCCGGCCAGCGCCGCCAACTGCTGCAAATTTTCAAAATTTCTCATAGGAAAAGCTTCACAAAAAGGTACACACGGGCTACTCACGTTCCAACCACTTGCCAATGGATTTCCATTGCTCGCGGTCTTGCTCCATGCGGCTGGTCTGTACATCAAACACCGTCAGGCCATTGGCGGCCAGGTGCACATAATTTTGGGTGTCGCGCAGGGTGCCCACCTTGGGCAAACCCAGCGATTTGACGAAGGCCGACAATTGATCGGAGGACAGCGTGCGTTCATCCACGCGCATGGCGACAATCCCTACCTCCACGTTCTCGGCATGGCGGCTGGCGGCCAATTCGTCCAAAAAACTACGGGTGGCGTAAATATCAAAAATACTGGCCTGCAACGGCACCAGCACTTTGTCGGCCCACTTGAGCACCTCTTTGAGCTGTTTGCCCGCCAGAGCCGCCGGGGTGTCGAGCACGTAGTGGTCCGCGCCCTTGGGCGGTTTGCTAAATTCTTGCGGATCCACGTCCCAATAGCTGATCGGCTTGGCCGAACGCGGCCGTAGCGACAGCCACAGACGCGCGGAATGCTGCACATCGGCATCCCCCAGCATCACGTCATAGCCTTGCGAGGCCAGGTAGCCCGCAACATGGGTGGACAAAGTGGACTTTCCAACCCCGCCTTTGGGATTGGCAATGGCAATGCGTGTCATACGGTGTTACCTCTATGCAGTGGGTTGGCGGGCCAGGGCGTAGCGGCCATTATGGGGTGCGAAGGCCTGTTTGGGATGGGAATTTAGCACTGTGCCGACCCTTCGCCGGGATACTTAGGCAAATCCGTCCCATACCAGTTTGAGGCCCGTCAGCAACATCCCGGCGTAGACCAGGCGGTAAAACAAAACCTGGTTGACATGGCGAGCCAACCGCACCCCGACCCACACGCCTAGGGGTGCCAGCGGCAGCAAGACCAGCGCGGTTGCCATATTGCGTACATCGAGCAGGCCAAGGTAAGCGTAGGGAATCCACTTACACAAATTGAGCACGAAAAAGAAGAAAGACATGGTGGCGGCAAAAGACACCGGGCTCAGACGCAGGCCAATGAAATAGGCGTTGATAGGAGGGCCCCCAGCATGGGCCACAAAGCTGGTAAAGCCGGAGGTGGCCGACAAAACCCGGCCCAGCCACACCGGCGGCGTAGCCAAAGTGGAAGCTTTCCAAAACAGGCGTTGCGCCAGAAAAACCAGGGTGACCACCCCCACCACCGCCGATACCGCATGCGGCGGCACCAGCTTGAACAGCAAGGCCCCCAGCACAATGCCCAGCACGCCAAACGGCACGATGCGCCGCAGCAGCACTGGGTCAAAGTCTTTGCGGAAGGCGGTGCTGCCCAGCACGTCCATCACCAAGAGCAGCGGCATCAAAATCGCCGCCGCTTCGGCCACGGTGACCGACAAGGCCATCATCGGCACCGCCAAAGACCCAAAGCCCGCACCAAAACCGCTTTTGCTCACGCCCAAGAGCAGCACGGCAGGAATAGCCACGGCGTAAAAAAACGGATCGGTTATCAGGGGCCAGGCGTCAAACATGAGGGGTGCAATGGCCCTAAGCGGGCGAAAACGCCCATGGTAACCTTGCCCGATGTTCAACCCTTCCCAAGAGGATGTGCGCCGTTTTTTTTGTTCGGTGTACGCCAAATCCCGCAGCGCGCAGCCCATGGACGCCATCGAAACCCTGGCCGGCCAATGGATTGACGAGCACCCGCAATACCACGCAGATTTACGCGACCAGGACGCCGCCATCAGCCGCGTGTACCCCGAGGGCAGCGGGCAAACCAATCCGTTTTTGCACCTGTCCATGCATTTGTCCATCAGCGAACAATGCAGTATTGACCAGCCGCGCGGCATTCGCCAGGCGGTGGAATTACTGACGCACAAGCGCCAGTCGCTGCACCTGGCCCACCACGAAGCCATGGATTGCCTGGGCACCATGCTCTGGGAAAGCCAGCGCGCCGGGCGCCCCCCGGACGGCCAGGCCTATATTGACTGCGTGCAGCGCCACGCTACGCGGGACTGAACGCAAAAAACCGCCCGAAGGCGGTTTTTTGAAGAAAGCGCTTTGGTTTAGCGAAAGCGGCTTTCGGGCACGGTTTTGAGTGCGCCGGGCAGGCTGCCCACGTAATTGGCCAGCTCTTTGAGTTCAGCATTGGTGAACTGCTTAGCCACTCCGCCCATGATGGCGTTACCACGACCCACCTGGGCATTGGCCTCGGCTTTATATGACTTGAGGGCCACGTACAAGTAGTCATTGTGCTGACCGGCGATCATCGGGTAGCTCGGGTCGATCGGCTTGCTCAGGTTCTCGCCGTGGCAGGAAGCGCAAGCGCCTTTGGCCACCAGGGCCTCACCGGCCGAAGTGCCACCGCCTACTTTTTCCAGGGGCTTGGCTTTGGCGTCCACACCCAGCGCGCTGAAATACGCCGCCAAATCAGCCATATCCTGATCTTTGAGGGACACCGCAATACCCCGCATGGTGGGGTGCTTGCGTTCGCCTTTTTTGTAGGCGTTGAGGGCGGAAATAATGTATTTCTCGCCCTGGCCGGCAATCATGGGAACCTTGTGCACTTCAGGAAAGCTGGCCTGGTAGCCCACGATGGAGTGGCAGCCTAGGCACATCGCATTTTTCTTTTCACCGGCTTTGGCGTCGCCCTTGATGTCTTGCGCAAAAGCGGATGTGAAGGTCACTGAAGCGACAACAAGTGCGATGAGGGAGCGAAGCAATGGGTTCATTTTGCGCGGACAATCGGATGAATATTGGTATAAATCGAACAGCGAATTATATCGACCCCACTCCCGTCCACCCGCCTGCGCCACGCCGATCGGCCTTTAATTGCCGAGCCGTCAAGGGGTAAAGGCAGGTTCTGTCGGGCACTTTGACCGCTTTAGCCCCAACTTTTTGCCGCGCCATGAAATTTACCGGTTCCAAGAATTACGTCGCCACCCAAGACTTGATGCTGTCGGTCAACGCAGCCTCCACCCTGCAACGCCCGCTGCTGGTCAAGGGCGAGCCCGGCACCGGCAAAACCATGCTGGCCGAAGAAGTGGCCACCGCACTCAACCTGCCGCTCTTGCAATGGCACATCAAATCGACCACCAAAGCGCAGCAAGGCCTATATGAGTACGACGCGGTAAGCCGCCTGCGCGACTCGCAGCTCTCGGACATCGACGGCGGCGAGCGGGTCAAGAACATCCACAACTACATCATCAAGGGCGTGCTGTGGCAGGCCTTCACCTCAGACACGCCGGTGGCCCTGCTGATTGACGAGATCGACAAAGCCGATATTGAGTTCCCCAATGACTTGCTGCGCGAAATCGACCGCATGGAGTTTTACTGCTACGAGACGCGCGAACTGATTCGCGCCAAGCACCGCCCGCTGGTGTTTATTACCTCCAACAACGAAAAAGAGCTGCCAGACGCGTTTTTACGCCGCTGCTTTTTCCACTACATCAAGTTTCCCGATCCGGCGACCATGCAAAGCATCGTGGACGTGCACTTCCCTGGCCTGAAAAAAGAGCTGCTTAGCGCCGCGATGAAGACTTTTTATGAAGTGCGCAACCTGCCGGGCCTGAAGAAAAAGCCCTCCACCAGCGAATTGCTGGATTGGCTCAAACTGCTTTTGGCCGAAGACATTCCACTCTCCGCTCTGCAAGCCAAGGACGACAAAATGGCCGTGCCGCCGCTGGTGGGCGCCTTGCTGAAAAACGAGCAAGACGTTACGCTGTTTGAAAAACTGATGTTTATGCAACGCAATAACCGCTGAGATGGCCAAAAAACCCCGCGTCAATTTCCTGGCCGTTGGCGTGTCCGACGCCCTCGGCTTTGTCATCGGCTGCCTGAGCGGCTATGGGCTGGGCAAGCTCATAGGGATGGACGTATTTGCAAGGGGTTACGACAACTCCAGCATGGGCGGCATTGTGCTGGTGGGACTGGGCGGTGGACTGGGCTTGCAATTGGCCAGGCGTTGGCAGCAAGGCCGCCAGGATAAAGACGAGGAAAGTTAAACCCATGGCCTTTGTTGAATCGGTGGACTTGAGCGGCTACGGCGTGGCGATAACCCCCTTGGCACTGGAGCACGAAGCAGGCTTGCGCACCGCCGCCGCCGACGGCGCGCTGTGGAATTTGCGCGTCACCTCGGTGCCCGAGCCGGAAAACACCCGCCAGTACATCGAAGACGCGCTGGCCATGCGCGCAGCAGGCAACCGATTTGCGTTTGCCGTGCTGGACCAACCCGGCGGCAAGGTCATCGGCTGCAGCAGCTACCACGACATACTTCCCGCGGTGAAACGCGTGGAAATTGGCTACACCTGGTACGCCAAAAGCGTGCAACGCAGCCACGTCAATACTGCCTGCAAACTACTGCTGATGACGCATGCCTTTGAAACCCTGGGCTGCCATGTGGTGGGCTGGCGTACCGATAATTTCAACTTCCCGTCCCAAGCCGCCATCGAACGCCTGGGTGCGCGCAAAGACGGCGTGATCCGCGGCCACGCGCTGCGCCGCGACGGCACCATTCGCGATACTGTTATGTACAGCTTGCGCGCGGGCGAATGGCCAGAAGTGAAGGCGCAACTGCTGTATTCGCTGCACAAGCCCCGATGAGGTAGCCCATGCTGATCGACTTTTTTTACACCCTGCGTTCGGCCAAGCTGCCGGTATCGGTCAAGGAATACCTGACGCTGATGGAAGCGCTGCAAAAAGGCGTAGTCGGCCCTAATGTGCCCGAGCCCGCCAGCGGCGAAGAGGCAGCTGGCTACGCAATTGACGACTTTTATTTCCTGAGCCGCACGACCCTGGTCAAAGACGAAAAGCATTACGACAAATTTGACCGCGCGTTTGCGGCCTACTTCAAAGGCGTAGAGCAAATTGCGGACTTCACCAAAGAGATTCCGCTGGAGTGGCTGCGCAAGAACCTGGAGTTGCAGCTCAGCCCCGAAGAACTGGCCAAAATCGAAAAAATGGGCTGGGACGAGCTGATGGAGACGCTGCGCAAGCGCTTTGAAGAACAAAAAGAACGCCACGAAGGCGGTAGCAAATGGATAGGCACCGGCGGCACCTCGCCCTTTGGCGCGTATGGGCAGAACCCGCAAGGCATTCGCATCGGCCAAGACAAAGGGCGCAACCGCAGCGCGGTAAAGGTCTGGGACCAACGCGCCTACAAAGACTATGACGATACGACAGAGCTGGGCACCCGCAACATCAAAGT
>CANFJQ010000046.1 GCA_947447615.1 Comamonadaceae bacterium | reverse complement strand
TTCCCATATCAGCTTGGACAAAGCCGCAAACAGCCTGACGTTGGCATGGGTCGCGAAGCCTTTGGGGTCTTGTTGCTCCGCCCGCTGCGCGGCGGCACGCAGTTTTTGTAGCTGATCTATTAGGCACGCATGAAACAACAGCGTCCATCCGTGACTTTGCATCACAGCGCGACGTCGCCCTCAATATCCGCCGCTATATCGGTCGCTTGTTCCAGCGTGGCCTGCATGGCTTGCACAAGGTCGTCCGGCAGGCTGCCCACATGGCGGCCTGCGCGGATGTCCGACTCCAGCAAGGCCAAGAAAGCGCCAATTGCCGGGTCCTCATGGTCCGCTGTATCCGCACGTGTCACGACGACTTTGGAGCCCCGCAAATGAAACGCCACTTTTCCGCCATAGTCCACGCCCAGCGCCTGACGGATCGCCTTGGGCAGGGTAATCTGGCCCTTTGACGTGATGGTGGCAACTTCTTGGATATGGGACATTATTTTCTCCAGTCAATGCAGCAAATAGTAAGGTTAATTCCTTACATTGTCAAATCCGGTAGTTTGAAGTTTTCACTTTCTGGGTAAGGACTTAGCGTAAGCCGACCACCCATGTTTTGTTCGAGCTTCGCCCCAAGACGCCAGAGGCCGCAGTGGTCGAGCGGTTTAGTGGCAGGCCGGCGTCCACCTTGTATTTGAGTGTGCTGACCTTGGGCGAATTGCGCAAAGGCATCGAAGGGGTCTCCGACGCCAAGCGCCGCATGGCGCTTACGGATTGGCTGCAAACAGATTTACCCGCATTTTTTTGCAGGGCGTGTCCTGGCCGTTGATACGACCGTGGCAGACCGTTGGGGTCGATTGTTGTCAGCCGCAGGACGCCCCCTGCCAGCCATTGACAGCCTATTAGCTGCTACGGCCGCGCAGCATGGCTTGAGCATGGTCACGCGTAACACGCGGGATTTTGCTGATCTGGGCTTGGATGTGATTAATCCTTGGAGTAATTAGCCGTACCCAGACAACGCTAAGTCCGCGCGTTTTCAAAAAAACGCTCATTAGAAAGCACCGAATTTGTAGCGAAGGCGACACCCACCTAACCTTCGCCTTAGACCAAGCTTGCTAAGCTTCTGTCCATGAAGATTTCAGAGCTTGCCAAGCGAACCGGTGTCTCCACCCACGCCTTGCGCCACTACGAGCGCTTGGGGCTTTTGGAGCCGGTGCGCCATGCCAATGGCAACCGCGATTACATAGAAACCATGCGGCGCGAAGTTGTCTTCATTGCCATGTCGCGCAAGATCGGCTTTTCATTGGCTGCCATTGCCGAGCGGCTACCCACCCATCACCCAAACGGAGTAAGAAATGAGCACAGGTGCTACAGACACGAACGCTAGTCTTAAAGCCTTGGAGCGCATGGTGCTGTCCATGCCCATGGCGCGCACGCTGGGTTTACGGTTCAATCGCATCGCGCCGTCCGAGGTGGAGCTTGAAATTCCCGTCCAGGACGCCTTCACCTTTCGGCCCGGCCAGTTACAGGCGACGGCAGTATTTGCCATTGCGGACTTTGCGGCGGTGGCCGCTGCCGGTACCACGCTGAAACCCGGCTGGGTCAATGCCACTATCGATGCCACCCTCAAACTGATTGCCCCCGCCCAAGGTGTTGCGTTACGAGCCAGAGGGCGGGTGATTGACGCTGGCAAGCTTCTGACGATTTGCGCCGCCGATGTGTACGCCGTGGCCGAAGACGGAAGCGAGACGCTGTGTGCAACGCTTTTAGGCACCGCGCGCAATATCGATATGAATCCGAGGCCGCAGTCAATAAAGGAGCCTGAGTGAGGCTAGGGCGGCCAAAAAGCCATCTAGCTGGAACGGGCTACCATGGCGCCTCGAATCAAGAACTCTTGGCTGGAGTCGCAGGCGATTTTTGATCTCGGATTGTTTGATTGATCTTCGCCTTCAGTGGCGTAGGGCAACTTCTAAAAGATGAGCTGAAGTAAACCTGAAAAATTTTGCTGCGATCAGGGTCACGGCATTGGTACTGGCATACGAAATGGCCTTTTTCCCCTGCAACTTCGCTGGAGTCAAAATCACAGACCGTATCGATAATGCGGGTGGGTTTTTTGGTAGCTGCTTTTTTATCCTGCGCATGGGCATCGCCCAAAAAAGTGATGCAGAGCAGGGCAGCTAATCCACTGCGTTGAATATTTTTTAAATCGTTGATAGCCTGGTTAAGTAGCATCATTGACATACCCCATGCGGAATTCTTTGGCGTGTTGATTGCAGAGAAGAAGGCAAGCAAAAAGCAAAAAATTTTCAAGTACAGCGATCCACTTGGAGGAAATTATGGATTTCCGCCTCAAGTAAGCCCCTAGCCCCTTCAGTCAAATATGTCCTCTAACCAGGACTTCTTATGATGACGCTGGTAACGCGAATCGTCTTTGTAATACGCTTCAGGGTAAGTCGGGCGCTGTGCATGCGCAGCCTCTCCTCGACCCGCAGCATTGCCAGCGTTTTCGGATTTCGATTTTTCAAGTAGCTTGTCCAATTCGCCTCGGTCCAGCCAAACGCCTCGGCAGTTGGGGCAATAGTCAATTTCAACGCCCTGCCGGTCAGCCATGACAAGAAGGGTGTCTACACAGTTCGGACATTTCATAGGGGTTCCTTATTTATACATTTGGCCTGGCGCGCAAGCAGGGTGTTAAAGATAGAAGGCGATACCGGTGCCTGCCAGGGTGAGTGCGCCTGTGGCAGCCAGCAAGCGTGCATCGCGCGGATTTTTTGCTTTGAACTCTTGCGCTGCGCCATACAGGAATACACCCGCCAGGAAAAATCCGGCCCACACAAGAGCGGGTGCAACAAACTCATTCATTCGAACCGCCTATGCCAAACAGGCTAAGCAGGCTGGTGAACAGGTTGAACACTGACACAAAGAGTCCAACGGTTGCCATCACGTAGTTGGTTTCGCCACCGTTCACGATGCGACTGGTTTCAAACAAAATCAGACCGGCGGATAACAGAGCAACCATGCCTGACACGGCCAGTCCCAGGGCGGGAATGTCCAAGAGCACCGCAGCGATACCTGCAAGCACTGCAATCACCATGCCACAGAAAAGAAAGCCACCGATAAAGCTGAAGTCGCGCCGTGTCAGCAACACATAGGCCGACAATCCGATGAAGGTCGCGCCGGTGGCTGCTAATGCCAGGGATACCGTTTGCGCGCCACCGGGCAATGCCAGCGAATGCGTCAGCAAGGGGCCGAGGGTGTAGCCCATGAAACCGGTCAGCGCAAAGACGGCTGGCAGCGCCCAGGCGCTGTTTTGTAATTTATGGATCGCGAAAAGTAGTCCGAAATAGCCTACCAGTGTCAAGATCATTCCGGGCGCGCGCCATTGGTAAGCCACTGATGCGCTTGCCACGGCAGCGCTAAACAGCAATGTCATGGCCAGCAGGGCGTAGGTATTGCGCAGGACGCGGCTTACTTGCGCCGAATTCGAAAGCGCGGGTGCATCGACGGCGTGGGGATAGCCCGACACATTACGTGAAGAGAGCGCGGTGGTGTCAGAGTTCATGGTGTTGCTTTCTCAGGTAAATAATCAATGTAAAAAAACAGGGAACGCAATGAAAACAAAACAAAGCGGTAGCGGGTGATGGCCTTTTGGCTTTTACGGGTAGAACGATAGGGTTTGTCTTTGTCTAATAAAAGTAGATAATTTCTTATAAATATTCCTGAAAATACAGAAAATGCGTACATCCTTTAATTTCAAACATCTTTATTACTTCTGGGTGGTGGCCAAGGAAGGTGGCATGTCCCGCGCTGCCGACAAGTTGGACATGGCAGTTCAGACCGTCAGCGCGCAGGTGCGCGAGCTTGAGCGGTCTTTGGGCTGTGAATTGCTCAAACCGGCCGGGCGCGGACTGGTGCTGACCGATGCCGGCGTTGCGGCGATGCAGCAGGCGGATCTGATATTTCAGCTCGGTGAGGACTTGCCAAGCCGTGTGCGCGATGCGGTCAGCACGCCTTCGGTGCGTTTGTGGCTTGGTATCAGCGATGGATTGCCCAAGCTCGTGGTGCATCGCCTGCTGCAGCCCGTGATGGCCGAGCCGCAACTGCGTTTGCTGTGTCACGAGGGGCAATTGAGCGATTTATTGGGCGATCTGGCACTGCACAAGCTAGACCTGGTGATTTCAGACAAGCCTGCACCCTCCAATCCAAATCTCAAGCTTTATAGCCATGCGCTGGGTTTTTCAACCATCGCATGGTACGGAACCGCCGCGCTGTTGAAGACTTCAAAAAAGTCTTTCCCCGCTTGCCTGGCTGAATTGCCGGTTCTGTTGCCGACCACGCATACGGCAAGCCGTGACCGGCTGGATAAATGGTTTGAGGAGCAAGGTATCAAGCCGCGCATCGTAGGGGAGTTTGAAGACAGCGCCCTGCTGAAAACCTTTGGCTCCAGCGGCATGGGTGTATTTCCTAGCGCAGAGTGGGTGCATGACGATTTGCTATTGCATTACGCAGTAAATCGCCTAGGGCCTTGCGAAGGTGTGATTGAACATTTCTATGCAATAGGCACAGAAAAAAAAGTGCAACACCCGCTGGTTCAGCGCATGCTGCAAGCTTCTTTAGAAACCTAGGCTAATCGGGCGCTTGCGGCTTGGCCGTCTTCATGCTCAAGAACATGGTGAAGCCAAGAATACCGACAACCACTGCCAGTGACACGCTAACCGGTATTTTGTAAATATCGATCAGACACATCTTCACGCCAATGAATACCAAAATCACTGCCAGGCCATAGCTCAGTAAATGGAATTTATCCGCCACCGCCGCCAACAAGAAGTACATCGCTCGCAGACCCAGAATAGCCATCACGTTGCTGGTCAGCACAATGAACGGGTCGCTGGTGATGGCAAAAATAGCCGGGATGGAATCGACCGCAAAAATGACATCGGTAATTGCAATCAGGCAGATCACCATGAAAAGCGGCGTAGCGATGCGCTGGCCGTTTTCTACGGTGATGAATTTTTCGCCATCGAAGTTTTTGCTAACCGGCAAGACCTTGCGCAGCAACTTGAGCGCCGGGTTGTTGTTTAGATCAGGTTCTTTACCTGCTGCCCACCACATCTTGATACCGGTCAGCACCAGGAAGGCGCCGAAGACATACAAAATCCAGTGAAACTCCGCCAGCAACCAACTGCCCGCCAAAATCATGACGGTGCGCAACACGATGGCGCCGACGATACCTATCATCAGCACACGCTTTTGAAACGCGCTGGGCACCGCAAAGTAGGTAAATATCATCAGGAATACGAAGATATTGTCCACCGCCAAGGATTTTTCAATCAGGTAACCGGTCAAAAATTCCAATGACTTGGCGTTGGCAAGCTCGACGGAGCCCGTGCTGTCCTTCACGGCCCACCAGAAAAGCCCATTGAACAAAAAGCTCATCACGATCCAAATCAGGGACCAGTGGAGTGCTTCTTTGAAGCCGATATCTTGCGCACCCTGCTTTTTGAGTACAACAAAGTCGATGAATAGCGACACCAACACGATGACGCTGAAAGTGACCCATAGCCACAGGGGAGCAACAGTATCCATGGAAACCTTAAGCCTGAAATGGTGGTGCTTCGCTCAGCATTTTCAATTGGTGAATTAAACCCCATCCACTGGTCTTTATACAGATTGGAGGACTGGGTAATTAAAACATTTTTTACTGAATACAAATAAATAATGCTTCGAATTAAACGGAATCACCGAGCGATTTTCCTTGTTGGACGTCTGGTGCGGGTAACGCCAACATGCAGGCCTCCTTGATTTGCGTAAGGGCTTTGCATACTGCTGGGCGATCTCATTTCCTTCATTTTTTATTATCAGCCTTTCGCTGCCAAGAGCAGCTATTTAGTCGGCCAAGCAAAAGCCACATATAACAAGGTGGCGCTGGCTTCTAAGCGATGACACAAAACAAATCTTCCATCCGTGGCATGTGGGGCAAATGGTTGCCCGGCAAAGAATTTTTGGCCAAGCATCCCTGGCTTAATCCGATTGCGGACAAGCTTTTAAACCGACAGTTATGGCGCATGCAACATGAGGCAGTAGCACGCGGCGTTGCGGTCGGTCTGTTCTGGGCCTTTGCGACGCCTGTTGCCCAAGTGCTGATCGCTGCCGTGCATTGCCTCTGGTGGCGCGCCAACTTACCCTTAGCAGTATTGATGACGATGGTGACAAATCCTTTAACCATTGGTTTTTGGCTATGGCTAGCCTACCGTTTGGGCTCGGTGGTGTTAAACGAACCCGTTCAAGCCGGTATCACATATTCGGCCTTGCCGGCACAATGGCTGGCGGAATATGCATGGCCTGCCGTGGTGGGCATGGGCATGTTTGCCATCGGTTTTTCGGTGGCGGGTTACATCGGGGTCAAGTTGTGCTGGCGCCTGCACACCACTGCACGCTGGTGGCACCGCAGACTGGCACGTTAAGGGCTGGTGCAGCGAAGACTGAGGCATTGCGCCCGTTCAATCGGGACTTCGATTGCCAAGGGGCTCCTAACAGCCTTGGTATGGCCGACATTGGTCATACTTCATTTCGCATTCAAGCCACAAGCGTCTGCGCAATGGCGGTGTACAGCGGTATGCCGACCAGAATGTTCAAAGGAAAAGTCACACCCAAACTCAAGCCAAAGTAGAGCGAGGGATTGGCTTCGGGCAGGGCATAGCGCAGCACCGCTGGAACCGCAATATAAGAAGCACTGGCCGCCAAGACCACCAATAAGGCACTGTCACCGGCAGGCAAGCCCAGACCCCAGGCCAAGCTCAGGGCCAGGCTTGCATGGACGATGGGTGCACCAACCGCATAGGCTAGCAGTACGGCAGACTTATCTTTGAGCTGGGGCAGATTGCGGGCCGCCATCAAGCCCATGTCCAGCAGGAAAAATGACAGCATGCCCTTGAATAAATCGCCGGAAAAGGGCTGCATGGCGGCCTTGCCGGCCTCCCCGGAAATCAGCCCGACCACCATGGCGCCTAGCAAAAGCAATTGCGCGCCGTCGGTAAATGACTCGTGCAGTATTTTTCCGATAGACGCATGGGGGTTCGCTGTCGTCGAGCCAAGTACCGCAGCGCTATTGCCAGCACCTGCCAGACCAAGCGCAGCCGCCTTGCGCAGCCCATTAGCGAATACAACGGCCATGATGATCGCAGGCGACTCCATCAGCGCCATGGCCGCCGCCATATGTCCACCGAAGGGAATGTCTTGGTTTTCCAGATACTGCGTAGCGGTTAAAAAAGTGACCGCGCTGACCGACCCATATGTGGCCGCGATGGCAGCGGCATCAAAGCCACTGACGAATTTGCGCAGTAACCAATAGCCTAATAGGGGAACGATGACCGCCAAGACAAGCGCAGCACCCAGACTGAGGCCGATTTGGGTGTTCAGACCGGAGTGCGACAGCGCAAAACCGCCCTTGAGTCCCAAAGCCATCAAGAGATACAAAGACAAAAAGCGCGAGATGGCCGGCGGAATTTCGAGGTTTGACTTGGCAGTACCAGCCAGTACACCAAAGATAAAAAACAGGATGGCGGGGTCGAGTAGGTTTTGCATATTCTCTATTTCTGACCGCATCCTAGGGATGAAGACTATCTTTGTAAAATCGATTCTTAGCTACTTAGATATAGGTAAAAATCTATGCATATCACCTTCCGGCAGCTGCGTTTGTTCTTGGCATTGGCTGATTCGGGTAGCGTTAGCGCCGCGGCCAAAGCGATGCATGTGACGCAGCCCACGGCTTCCATGCAACTCAAAGAGGTGACGCAGTCGGTCGGCGCGCCTTTGTTTGAGTTTGTGGGCAAAAAGTTCTACCTTACTGATCTGGGCAAAGAGCTTGCAGTAACCGCGCGTACGGTGGCCCAAACCTGGGATGCTTTTGAGCAGAACCTGGACGCTGTCAAAGGCCTATCCAGTGGAAAACTCAAGGTCGCTGTAGTTAGTACCGCTAAGTACTTTATGCCGCGCCTAGTCGGTAGCTTTTGTAAGCAGCATCCGCAGATTGATATTTCCTTAGAAATTCTTAATCGCGATGGTGTGGTGCAACGCCTGCGGGATAACTTGGATGACCTCTACATCATGTCCATGCCACCTCTGGATATGGACCTAAGCGACGAGGTGTTTATGGCAAACCCGATTGTGGTGATTGCCGCAACATCTGATGCTTTGTCTAAGGCCAAGCGTGTGACATTAGATGCGCTTGCGCAGCGACGGTTCATTTTTCGGGAAAAGGGCTCAGGCACGCGTATGGCCGCGGACCAGTACTTCCGCAAAATGCGATTCAAGCCTGATGTGCGACTAGAGCTTGGTAGCAATGAAGCTATCAAGGAATCCGTGGCCGGTGGTCTGGGTATCGGCGTGGTATCCAGGCATGCTTTGCATGGCCTGAAAAAAGAGCACGGCGTCAGCGTCATTGAACTCGATGGGTTTCCGCTGCCATCCGCTTGGCATATTGTGCATCCCGCCAGTAAAAAATTATCGCCTTTGGCCGTGGCCTTTAAGCAGCATCTTTTGAAGCAGGCACTGCGTTACGAATTGAAATAAGTTGAAGTACTCACCTAGCCCCTTCTGGGCATTCTCCAAGGCAACATCATGCGCACCGGCAGCGACACCAAGCGCGGTACATCCAGCGATTCGTGGACTGCGGTCACGTCTTCACCCAGTAGGCGGGTGCGCAGCAGGGAGCGCACGTAAAACGGCGTGTCTTCCAGGGTGCTGACCAGTTGCGGGGTGCTGCCAGTTTCGCTGCTCATAGCGCGCTTTATGCGCCAAGCTGATGGGGGTAAGGCGTGGCGCGGTGGCGCTTCGAAAGCGGTGGTCTCCCCGTGGCGGGCAAAGCGTTGCGCCACCACGCGGCCCGGGCCTTCGCGGGGGCGCACGTCATAGACCACGGCGGTGTCGCCATTGGCCATTTCGGCGCGCGCCCAGTCCCAGTCGCGAAAGCCTTTTTCTACCGGCTCGTCGCCTTCATTGGAGTCCATGTAAGCATGTCCGCTCCAGCGCGCGCCAGGCTTGTCTAGCTCCACCTCCACGCGCGAGCAGGGTGCTATCGGGCCCCAGCGGTGGCGGCCCGCGTTGTCCAAGGCGGTAACAAAGCGGCACAGGCCTTCGGGCCGCACGGTGACGCGCCCGCGCACGCGCATCGGTATGGGCACATTGATTTCGTCAAACGCGATGTGCAGCGCCTGGCCGTCCCAGTGCAGGCTGCTCGGGCCTATGCGGTAGTGGTCTGCGCCGCGCTCGATGTGGCTGCGGCCCCGCTCGGTCATGGTCCAGCGTTTACCGGCTTTGCCGTACAGCGCGACGTTAAGCGCGCAATAGTTTTCGGCCTCGGCCAGGCCACCGCCCAACTTGCGCGCCAGCGCGTAGTAGGGCGAAAACACACTGCCCACAAAGGCGATGATGGACAGGCCGTGCTGGCCGTCGTCGCTTAGCGCGTCGACATACCACCAGAGATAAGCACCCGGCGCGACCGGCTGGTCGAATCGTGGTGCGCCATCAGCGTGGCGGCCGCCAACCGGCCCGACATGGCCGCCATCGGCACGCCCGGCCCCGGATGCACGCTGCCCCCCGCCAGGTACAGGCCCGGCACCGGACTGCGTGCCGAGTGCCGCGCAAACGCCGACATCCAGCCGTGGGTCGCCTGTCCATAGAGTGCGCCCCCGCTGCCCGGAAACAGGCGGGCAAAGTCCTGCGGCAGCGTGCGCACCCGTTGCTGCGGCTGCCATTGCAGCTCCAGGCCACAGTGGCGCATCAAGTCCAGGCTGTTCGATTCGCATCTGTCTATCTCCCCTGCATCAAAACTATGGGTGTCGCCGTTGGCCGGTGCATTGACCAGGCACAACATGCGCTCCGGGCCGCTGTGCGCCAGCCCGCTGTCTTGCCGGTCTTGCGCACACACATACACCGTGCCCTGGCGCGGCAATTTGCCGCGCTGAAAAATATCGTCAAACTCGCTGCGGTAGTCATTATCAAAAAACACGTTGTGCCGCACCATCGGGAAGCCACTCGCGGTGGCGTGCATAGCCATCGTAAATGCCGACAGCGAGCGCGTGGCCGCAGGCACGGGCTTGAATGCGGGGCGCAGTGCGTCGCCCAACAGGCCTTGGCCCAGCGCGGCAACATCGCCGTTGAACACCACATCGTCAGCGGCGATGACTTCTCCCGAGGCCAGTTGCACGCCGCTGACCTTTCCGTTGGCTAACAAAATTTGCGTGCAAGCTTGGCCATAGCGCGACTGCACGCCGTGTTTTTCTCCTAAGCTGGCTAAGGCCTGCGCCACCGCAAACATGCCGCCTTGCACCGACCAAACCCCGTCTAGCTCCACTTGCGCGACCAGCATCAAGGTGGCGGGTGCAGACCAGGGCGAAGAGCCGCAGTAGGTAGCGTAGCGGCCAAATAGTTGCTGCAAGCGCGGGTCATGAAAATGCCGCCCCAGGCTGCGCCAAAGGCTGGCAAAAGGCCCCAGCCCTGCCAGCGTTGCCATCCCGCTAAGCCCCAGGTCGCCCACCATGCTCAGTAGGTTGGGCCGCTCGCTGCGGATATAGGGTTTTTCCAGCGCGTCATAGAGCGCGCGGGTTTGTTGGCAAAAGCCTAAAAAGCGTTGGGCCTCTTGCGGGCTGCTAAAGCGGGCGATCGCATCGGCGCTGGCCTGCGTATCGGCCAGCAAGTCCAGGCGCTGCGCGCTGCCGCGCCAGGCATGGCGGGCCAATACGCCGATGGGCTCCAGCGTCAGGATGTCGCTCAGGGAGGTGCCCATCTCGGCCAGCATCTGCTCCAGCACCCAGCGCATGGTGAACACCGTGGGTCCGGCATCCACGCCGACTCCATCGACCAGGGTTTGACGTATCTTGCCGCCGGGTGTGGCGGCGGCCTCGACCAAGGTCACGTCCAGGCCCCGGTGTGCCAGCACCAAAGCGCTGCACAAGCCGCCTATGCCTGCGCCCACCACCACCACGCGGCGGGTGCGCAAGGGGTCAGCCATAGTCGCGGTCTTTCCAGCGGCCTTGGATAGATGTAGGTATAAAGCGCGCAAACATCGATTCCGAAAAATACTGGTGTTGCGCTGCTGCTTTGATCGCGTCCAAGTGCGGCCCGGAGCGCGCGTAGGCGTCCATGTCGGCTACGCTATCCCACACGGTAAAGGTAGCCTGGCGCAAAAATGGCGCCTCTCCCAAACCGACTGCCAGTTGCACACCATGCACGCCTTCTAGTGCGCTTTGCGAGGGCGGCGCATGCTGCCAAAAAGCCGATGCCTTGCGCACCTGGATGGAGGCGCGGGTCAGCGCCGCAATCGGGCCTTGTGGGGGCGCGCCAGTCGTGACATCTAAGGCCGTGCCGTCCCAGCTCCCACGGCAAGAGAAAGTGCGCAGTTGCACAATGCACAGTTCGCGTGTGCGCTCGCGGTAGCCATGCAAGGCTTCTGAATGGGATAAAAAATCGGCCGCTGCCAGCGCGGTATGAAACACCAAAAAAAGCCCTTGGCGCGAGCTGCTGGGCTTGAGGCCAAAGCCGCCTTCATAGCCGCTGCCCAGCACTTTGGCAAAGCGCACACCATCGATTGCAAGCCAAGGGTTGGGGCCTTTGACAATGCGCGTCCATCCCCATACCCGTGACACTGGCGCGATGTCAGCCAGCACCAAAACAATCGTCTGGTCGCTGTCGGTCTTCGCGGTGGCTGCATCCATGTCCGGCGTTTCCAAATAAAAAGGCCTCCACCGCAGCGTGTGGAGGCCTTCTAAGTTCCAGACTTTAGGGCTTCGCCAGAGCTTGCAGCTCGGGGTAGTCCTTGGCCATAGCCGCGCCATACAGGGGCTTGAAGGCGCCCTGGTGGCAGGTAGTGCAGTTGACTTTGGCTACATCGCCCTTGGGTCCTAGCCGCTCGGCTGGGAACTTGTCGGTAAGAGGGCTCATGTAATCATTGTTCAAATCACGCGCCATGCGGATGCCATGCCATGCCGTCACACGCTGGGGCCGCGATTCTTCCCAGCCCTGGAAGTTGCGCGTGTTATGGCAGTAGGTGCAATTCACACCCAGCGACTCCGACATATGCACCATCAGCGAGTAAGTGTGTTCGGCTTGCTTGGTCGAAGCGCGGTTGGCGTAATTGCCATTACCGGCCATGGCTTCGTTGCCGTTCACGCGGATGGGTGCTGCGTCTTTCAGGTACGGCGTAAAGGGGTCATAAGGCAGCGAGGTCAGCCCCACGGTTTGGGTGGCGCTGTTTTGCCCTGCCAGATCGCCCATCGCGCTGTTGGCGTACTTGCGGTCTTTTGGTGCAAACCACACATTGGTCGGAATATGGTTACCCCGATGGCAGGTGTAGCAGGTCACGCCGGTTTCGGCGACGTGCGCTTTCCAGTCTTGGTTGACGCGCTGCGTCATCTGGATCATGCGCCGCGCCACCACTTTGGTGTACTTGGCATCTTCCGCAAAGTTCTCGGTGTTGTGGCAGTAAGCACAACCAACATCAGGCGCGACCCATTGGGTAATAGAGGCCATGTGCCGGTTAAATTGCGCCACGCTCAGGTCGCCGAGTACTTGTACGTTTTGATATACCTCTTTGGCCTTGGGGCCGTCCGCTGCGGCGGCATCAGCCGGGGCTGGTGCCTGGTTCAGCGAGGCTTGCTTGAGCAAGGTGCGCGGGTTGTATATCTGCTCCATACCCGTGCCTCGGTAGCCGGTTTGCACGGTGTCAATCGGAGGCCGCTCGCATCCGCTCAAGAGGCCTAAGGCCAGCGGTGCAAGCAGGGACAGCGCGAGTTTCATTGTCAGTTTCATGGCTTTGCTCCCAGGATTGCCGGATCGATCACCACCGGATTGCCCAGCGGGTAAGCAGGTACGACGTGGTGTTTGACCGACCACAGATACCAGTTGTCCACCACGGTGCCGGTCAGCAAGATGCCGATACCGCCAACCAGCGGGCAGAGCACCGCAAACCACCAGGCCCAGCGGTGAATCGATTCCATGGTGGCGTTAAAGCCCATGGTCCAGCGCCAGAACAAGGCAGCGCGTTCGGAGGCCGTGCCGCGATCAACGATCTGCTCAATTTCGCGCTCGCCGCCGTAGCGGCTGACGGCCAAAATCGTAGCGCCGTGCATGGCAAACAAAAGCACCGAGCCGTACAAGAAAACGATGGACAGCGCGTGGAAGGGGTTGTAGAACAGATTGCCATGCCGTAGCGACAGCGCCGACACCCAGTCCAGATGCGGGAATACACCAAACGGTACCGCTTCGGACCAGCTACCCATCATGATGGGACGGAAGAAGCCGCATACCAGGTACAACCAAATCGCTGCCGCAAAAGCCCAGGCCACATGGGTGCCCAGCCCCAACTGGCGCGCGCGCCGGTAAGTGCGTGCCCACCACAGCAGCATAGACACCGTGAGCATAAAACCGACGATCAACCACCAGCCGCCCTGGGCCAGAGGCGGGATGCCCAGACCGTAAGACGGTGGCGGGGGCTCTAGCGCCAGCCAAAACAATTGGCGCAGCAACTGGATGGGGTTCCAGTCCACCGAGGCCAGCATATTAAGACCGATGAGATTAAATGCGGCAATGCCGAAGACCAGCGACGCCACACCGAGCGAGCCCAGGTAGACGGGGCCGATTTGTGCATTGCCGATGCGCCCTAGCAGGTGCAACAGAAAAGGGGTGCCGGTGCGCTTGTCATCGCCATGCGGCAAATCTACGCCATGGTGCAAAGGGCCGACCGGCTGCACCATGGTAAACAGGTTTTGGTATTGAGCCATCGCTTGGTTCCTCCGATTGTTCAGGTGCGCCAGATAGGCATGTTGAGCCACCAGCCCCACCATTCAGGCCAGGCACCGGTCCAGAAAGGTCCGCTGACGACAATGCAAACAATGCCGAACCAGACACCAGCTAGCGCCAGAAACAAGCCCAAACGGTGAATGCCCAGCGTGCCTACCGAGTAGCCGATGAAGTCGCGGAAAAAAGTGTCTTCATGCTCGGGCGTTTTGACCACTTCGCCTTTGCCGGGGTTGGTGGCTGAGAGCACCAAGCCGCCGTGCATAGACAAGGCCAACACCGTTGCAAAGAACAAGGTGACCGCAATCATGTGCCAGGGGTTGTAGTGAAAGTGCAGGTACTGGTAGGCGGTATTGCTCACCCAGTCCAGATGGCTGTAAATGCCATACGGGAAAGCGTGGCCCCAGGCACCCATCAGCACGGGCCGAATCACTTGCAAGCTCACATAGGCCAAGATCGCCATGCCGAACGCTACCGGCACATGCAAGCCCATGCCTAGCTTGCGGCAAATCTCGACTTCGCGCAGCGCCCAGGACACAAAGGCCCCGATAGCGCAGATGGTGATCAGCTGCCATAGGCCGCCTTCCATCATCGGCGCAAAGCGCAGGCCATACGAGATGTCCGGCGGCGCGATATTGATTTGCCAGAGATTCCAGGTCGGGCCCATGGCCGCACCCCACAAAATCATCATCGTGCCTAAAGCGGCAAAGAAAATCGTCGTTATTCCGAAGAATCCGACATAAAAAGGGCCGACCCAAAAATCAAACAGGTCGCCCCCAAAAAGCGTTCCACCGCGCACGCGGTATTTACGTTCAAAACTCAGCATGGACATAGTTGCATCCTCCGACCGATATCCGGTCTAACGGTTCCAGCGCGGTGAGGTCAATCATTAAAAAAGACAGACGCAGGGTTCAAACCAGTGAGCCACATGCGTCTGCCGGAATAAAGACCAAAGGCCCTTACTTTTGCGGCAGAGCCGCGTTCTGAGCAGCCTTCGCGGCCTTGGCCGTATCGGGATGCCAGCTGTTGATGTTGTAACGATCGCCACTGATTTGAATCAGATGAATCGTTGTTGACACAAACGCGATCAACAGTCCTGTTAACACAACCGCCTTGCGCGGGTCTATCACACGCCAAATGCGCCACATAGGAATTTCCTTTCGTTAACTCAATTGAGAAATGACGGTATAGACGGCAGATTTCACGCCGACCAGGGTGGTCGTCGATCCCTCCGCCCCGGGTAGCCAGGTGCGCCAATTCAATGCCAACAACTGTCCAACCACGGCGAGCGCCATGAATACGCAAAAGATCAAAACAAAAATCATCCGATAACCATTGAGGTGGTTATCAGAAATAAATGTCGGATCCGTTTCGTTTGCTTGGGCCATACATACCTCCGTTTTTTTGGCTCGTTAGAACCAGGGACGCCAGATCCACACCAAGCTGTGCGCGAAGAACGCGCCCACGGCCCACAAGATGTACCCTTGGATGTAGTACTGGTGGAACTCCTGGGCCTCTTCGTCTGTCAGCCCTGAGGGGTTAGCTGCATCAGTCATAGTTAGTGCCTCTCACAAAATGCCTTTCGGCGACTCCCCGCACCCGGATGGGTACGGAACGGACTGCAGCAGCACGAATGCCACCGCAGTTGAACCCCCGGACGAGCCGGAGGATTGACCGATCGGACGAACACCACAGCACGGCTTTCACGCATGTGCTCCAACATTTGCCTGACCGAACAATTCAATAAACCTTTGCGCCTGCACTTGCGCGTGGCCTGACTCGCGCGCATCGCGCTCGGCCTGGTCGCGCATGCGCTTGGCGGCTGAAATACGAACCAACACCGGCTGCTGCTCCAGTAGGTCTTCCATTAACTGCTGGGCCTCGGGCTCCCACGGAATGGTGGGCTCGCCCACTACGCGGTTGGGGCTGGCTTCAATCTTGTCTAGTTCAGTGCCCAGCGGTAGGATGTGGAACAGCGCATCAAACAAGGCGTTACAAAACTCTTGGATGATGTAGGTGGCGCCGGCATAGCCCATAAACGGCGTACCGGTGTGGCGGCGGATGATGGGTAGCGGAAAACTAGCCGGAATAAAGCTGGTTTTCATCATGCCGCCCCCGCCGCATTCGGCCAGGTAAATGCGTTCGTTGTAGCTTCCGTACAGCACCAGCGGTGTTTTTTCGGTCACCAGTTTGCGCACCTCGGCGTTATCGGTTTTGGCTCCGGCTAAGCGGGATATCGCAAAGTTACAAGGCAGGCCCATTTCGTCTTCGAGGAAATGGCGGATACCGCGCGTATAGGTTTCGTTGGCCACCACGCCAAAATTGGCAGTGCCAAAAAAGTCTTGCGTCACCGAGCGCCACAAGTCCCAAATTGGCTTGATGGTGCTGTGCTTTTCACGCTCGATAAATGGCTCGGGGTCCAGGCCCAATAACTCGCCTAATTTGCGTAAAAACTTGGTGGTGCTGTGCAGGCCGATCGGCGCTTGCAGATAGGGGCGCTCCAGTGCCTCGCACAGCATGCGGCCAAACTCGCGGTACATGCAAATGTTGACATCGGCTTCTACCAGACGCGATACATCGGCCAAGTGGCTGCCCAGCGGGAACACCATATTGACTTCAGCGCCTATGCCTTGCACCAGGCGGCGGATCTCAGCCAGATCGCTGGGGCAATTGAAAGTGCCGTAGCTCGGTCCGATGATGTTGACGCGCGGACGCTCACCGACTTTGCGCTCGCGTTGGGGTACTTCGCGTAAACCATATTGCTGCCACAGCCAGAACATGGCGCGGTTGGCGCATTGCCACTGGTCTTCGTCAATCGTGCGCGGCAAAAAGCGCTGTAAATTTGTACCTTCGGGCGTGACACCGCCACCAATCATTTCGGCGATAGAGCCGGTCACCACCACGGCAGGCAGATCCGGGTCAAGGGCGGCGTGGGCGCGGCGCATGGCGCCTTCGGTGCCTTCGCGCCCGAGTTGTTCTTCGGCCAGACCGGTCACCACAATCGGCAATTCATGCGGCGGCAGCGCGTCGGTGTAATGCAACACGGAGGTCACTGGCAGGTTCTCGCAACCCACCGGCCCGTCAATCACTACTTGCAAGCCCTTGATAGCGGTAAACACATACACCGCTCCCCAATATCCACCTGCACGATCGTGGTCCAGCACTAGCATGGCAGACCCTCCGCTAGTGCGGCATGCGATGGCGCGCCTATGCAAAGCATGAAGTGCAGTTGGCTCATATCATGGCCTCGGCTTTCTTCTTCTTGGCTTGCTTTTCCAGCAGGCGGCGGGTTTCGGCTTTGAATTCGGGCCGATCTTGGGGCACGCCTTGCGAGCTTTCCCAGACACCGGTCGCATGGCCGCTTCCCGCCTCACCAAAAAAGGCTTTCATTTCGTCAAAGCGCGACTTGTTAGCAATGGCCGCATTGATTACCTGCGCCAGCGAACCGGCCCCTGCCGGGCCCATCAGCGGACGCGCAGAAATCAGGTTGGTGAAATACAGGCCGGGGATGCTCAGTTCTTTAGCCGCCTGCACCACGGGCGTGGTGCCAATCGCCAAGTCGGGCTTCCATTCGTGCATGGCAGCGAGGTCTTGCTCTAGCGAAGCGCGGTACTGCACATGCACGCCGTGGGCTTCTAGCCACTGGCAATCGGGCTCGCTCCAGACCGTGCGCGGGCAGGCGGTGCCTACATAGCGCAGATCTGCGCCACTCTCCACCAGAAGGCGCGCTACCAGTAATTCGGAACCTTCGTAACCACTGAGCGTGATACGCCCTTTGATCGGCATGCGCGCCAAGCCGCCTTTGATGGCGGGCAGCATGGTGTTTTTCACCATGTCGATTTGTGCTTGCGCAACGTTGGCTGCATTGCCAATCGCTTGCAGCCAGGCTTCGGTGCCGTCATGGCCCACAGGGGCTGAGCCTACGATGGGGCGGCCCGCCGCTTCAAATTCGCGGATGCTGGCGGTGTAAAACGGATGGATGGCACCCACTACCGCGCAATCCAAAGCGGCATAGAGCTCGCGCCATTCGCGGGTGGGCACGACCGGGCCGGCAGCCAGGCCCATGGGTTCTAGCATGCGGCCGATGATGACCGGATCCGCTGGGAACATTTCGCCCAGCAGCGTGACTGTGGGCTTGTCAGCACGACCGCTGCGCGGCGCTTGCACTGGCCCGGCCATGATTTCTTCGCGTGCGTATTTGAGCATGGCACCGGCCAACACGTCTTTGGCTTCGGCATGCGTTGGCACCCCAAAACCGGGCACATCGATACCGATGATGCGCACGCCATTGATGTCCTTGGGCAGCAGTTGCAGCGGCACGCCACTGGCCGTGGGAACGCACAAATTGATGATGACAATCGCGTCGTAATTGGCCGGATCGGCTTCTTTGTACACCGCTTCGCGGATGTCTTCAAACAGCTTTCCAGTGACCAATGTTTCGGAGTTAAAGGGCACATAGCCCACGCTGCGTTTGGCACCGTAAAAATGCGAGGTAAAGGTCAGGCCATACACGCAGCAAGCCGAGCCCGAAAGAATGGTGGCGGTACGCCGCATGCGCAGCCCCACACGCAAGGAACCAAAGGCCGGGCACATGCTTTGCGGCTGGTCGTGCGGCCCGGCCTTGGGGTCCACCGGATAGTCTTTGGCGTATTGCGCGAGTACCTCCGACTTGCCTGAGGCCTTGGCGGCTGCCAGCAGTTTTTCGCCACCGGCGTGGCAGCCCATGCCGTCGCCCTCGATAGCCGTGTTTACAGCCGAAGGTGCTTGCGCGTTGACGATAGGAATGGTTTTGCTCATGGCCGTAAGTAATTGCGCTTTTAGACTTCGTCGTACACCACTTCCAACGTGGGCTTGGTGTTTTCGGTGCGTCCGCACATATCAAATTGGGTCGCGGGCTCCAGCACCACATCGCGGCCCACCGCCGATGCCGCGAAAAGGCCTAGCAACTGGTCTTGCGACAGCGGCTTGGGGCGCACTGGTTCGGAAGTGGCTACGTTTTCTGCCAGCTCGGCGAACATCGGGCCCCACACTGAATCGGGTCGGCCGATGATTTCGTAGCTGGCACTCTTGCGGCGAATGTCTTCGTTGGCTGGAATCGTGGACAGCACCGGGATGCCGACTTGGGTGGCGAACTGTGCGGCTTCGCCGGTACCGTCGTCGCGGTTGATAACCATGCCGGCCACGCCCACATTGCCGCCGAGTTTGCGGAAATATTCCACCGCGGAGCACACATTGTTGGCCACATAGAGCGACTGCAAATCATTGCTGGCCACCACAATCACTTTTTGGCACATATCGCGGGCAATCGGCAGGCCGAAACCACCGCACACCACGTCGCCCAAAAAATCGAGCAGCACATAGTCAAAGCCCCACTCATGAAAGCCAAGTTTTTCTAAGAGCTCAAAGCCATGGATGATGCCGCGTCCGCCGCAGCCGCGACCGACTTCGGGGCCACCGAGTTCCATGGCATACACGCCATCGCGCTTGAAGCATACGTCGCCAATCGCGACGGCTTCACCCGCGAGTTTTTTCTTGGATGAGGTTTCGATAATCGTGGGGCAGGCACGGCCACCAAACAGCAAGCTGGTGGTATCGCTTTTGGGGTCGCAACCGATGAGCAACACCTTTTTACCTTGCTGCGCCATCATGTAACTCAGATTAGCCAGCGTGAAGCTTTTGCCAATGCCGCCTTTGCCGTAAATGGCAATGATCTGGGTCTCTTTGGTCACCTCTTTGGTGCTGACCGGCGCCGGCTCTATGGCCGCTTCGGTGCGCAAAATATCGCGCATGAAATTTACTGGGGCCACTGCAGGAATCGTGCTTGCGCTCATGCTATTTGTCTCCAATCAAGAACCATCTTCAAACAATCGGCATCGCCAAAGGCGGTGCGGTAGGCCGCATCGGC
>CANFJQ010000045.1 GCA_947447615.1 Comamonadaceae bacterium | reverse complement strand
CGCAGATACGCAGCAATTTGCAGGCCTTGCTAGACCAGCACAGTGGCCAGGCTTAGCCGCCGCGGCGCATCATTTCAAAGAATTCGCTATTGGTTTTGGTGGCGCGCATTTGCTTGAGCACCATTTCCATGGATTCGATCTCGTCCATGTTGTACAAAAACTGGCGCAGGATGCGGGTCTTTTGCAAAATTTCCGGCGCCAACAGCAACTCTTCGCGGCGCGTGCCGCTGCGGTTGAGTTGGATGGACGGGAACACGCGCTTTTCGTAGAGGCGGCGGTCCAAGTGGATCTCAGAATTACCCGTGCCCTTGAACTCTTCAAAAATCACCTCGTCCATACGGCTGCCGGTATCCACCAGCGCCGTGGCGATGATGGTCAGCGAGCCGCCTTCTTCCACATTGCGCGCCGCGCCTAAAAAGCGCTTGGGCCGTTGCAAGGCATTGGAATCGACACCACCGGTCAGCACCTTGCCGCTAGAGGGCACTACGTTGTTGTAGGCGCGTGCCAAGCGGGTAATCGAGTCCAGCAAAATCACCACATCTTTTTTCAATTCCACCAGGCGCTTGGCGCGCTCGATCACCATTTCGGCCACATGCACGTGGCGCGAAGCCGGTTCGTCAAAGGTCGAGGCAATCACTTCGCCGCGCACCGTGCGCTGCATCTCGGTCACCTCTTCGGGGCGCTCATCGACCAGCAAGACCATCATGTGGCTGTCGGGGTAGTTGGCCGAAATCGCATGCGCAATGTGCTGCATCATCACCGTCTTACCGCTTTTTGGCGGGGCAACGAGCAGGGCGCGCTGGCCTTTGCCGATGGGCGCGATGATGTCGATGATGCGCCCCGTAATGTTCTCGTCGCTCTTGTTGTCTTGTTCCAAGCGCATTTGTACTTTGGGGAACAAGGGCGTCAAGTTCTCGAACATGACTTTGTGTTTGTTGCTCTCGGGGGAGCCGCCGTTGACTTTGTCTAGTTTGTTCAAGGCAAAGTAGCGCTCGCCGTCTTTGGGTGTGCGCACTTCGCCTTCGATCATGTCGCCGGTATGCAGATTAAAGCGGCGCACCTGGCTGGGGCTGATGTAAATGTCGTCGGTGCTGGCGGTGTAGCTGGTGTCGGGGCTGCGCAAAAAGCCAAAGCCGTCGGGCAGGATTTCCAGCACGCCATCGGCAATGATTTGCTCGCCGGTGCGGGCCCGCTTTTTGATGATGGCAAACATCAGCTCTTGTTTGCGCATACGGCCGGTGTTTTCGATTTCAAGCTCTTCGGCTTGTTTCAGGACTTCTGACACGTGCAGTGCCTTGAGTTCGTTTAAGTGCATGGAATGTTTCCCGTAGGGGATGGGGCCGAAAGTTCGGAGGGCAAAAAAATCAGGGGAGGGGGGGTGCCGACTGGTGCGTAGGGGTAAGAAGCACCTGGGGGTTCAACACCGTTGCATCGGTGCCCATGGGTATGGGCTGCATGAACGGAGGAATTATGACAGGAAAAATTGATAAAAATGAAAAACCGGCGCTGGGGCCGGTTTTGGGAACTTGGGGAGGGGCGGGGCTCCCATCTGGGTGGCCGCCGCCGGGGCCTGGCGCCAGGCTCAGATTTGTTCGTCGATGAAAGCCACCAACTGGGCTTTGCTCAGCGCGCCGACCTTGGTGGCGGCCAACTTACCGTCCTTGAACAGCATCAGGGTCGGGATGCCGCGAATGCCGAATTTGGCGGGAATTTCCCGGTTTTCGTCCACATTCATTTTGGCCACCTGGAGCTTGCCTTCGTAGGAGACGGACACTTCGTCCAAAATCGGAGCAATCATTTTGCAGGGGCCGCACCATTCGGCCCAATAGTCCACCAAAATCGGTTGTGCACTGTGCAAGACCTCGTCCTCAAAAGTGGCATCGGTGATATGTTTGACGAGTTCGCTGGCCATGGAAGTTTCCTCAGGAAGTGGTGAATACCGCGTATATGAAATCGATTGTGACAGAAACAAGCCCGCGCGTTTTCGGGCGCGCGCTATGACCGGCATAGAAAATTCCCATTCCAAGGCTGAATTTCCGGTCTCGCCGGGGTCTGAACGCACCTTGCCCTGCGAATTGCCAGCCGCCTGGTGCTGGTTCGCGCCACAGTCTGGTTTGCTCGACACCATGGCCGCGCGCATGGCGGCCATGGGCGCCCACCCTGGACGCACCGTGGTTTTGCTGCCCTACGCGCAGTTATTGCGCCAAGCCCAGGTGATGTGGGCGACGCGCTTTCCCGATGGCTTTGCCCCGCGTTTTGAAACGTCGATGAACTGGAGCGCCAGCCTGGCGCCTTTTGAGCCCGGCCCCACCGACATCCGCCGCGACAAAGCGGCCGATACCTTGACGGCGCGGGCACTGTTAAAAGATTGGCGTGGGCGCTACAGCCCCGAGCAGATAGAAGTGCTGGCCACCCTAATGGTCAAAGCCGTGCACGAGGTCGCACCTCTGGCTGCCGCTTGCAACCCTGCTGAGCGTGCGGCTTGGGCCCAAGCCAGCCGCAGCGCCTGCGAAAGCGGCTGGTCCGGGCCGGGCGCGGCCTGGGAGGCTATCGCCATGGCCATGGCCCTGGAATGGGCAGCCATGTCACGCTATGCCACCGACGTGTTGTTCGGCAGCGAGGCGCGGGCCGGTGTGGATTACGTGCTGGCACTCGAAGGCTTGGCGCGTGACCCACTGCTGGCGGGCTTGCAGCGGGTGTGGGGCGAGGGCCTGTACCGAATGCCTTTGGTCGCCGACCCTGCTGCCTCTCTATCCGAATTTCCATCCGCATCCGCAAGCGATTCTGCGCCCGCAGCTCCAGCCGCAGCCGCAGCCGCAGCCGCAGCCGCAGCCGCATTGGCGTTTTCGCCGCAATTGCATGCCTGCACGGACGCCGCGCAGGAGGCGCAGCGCGTAGCGGCTAGCGTGCTGGCACACATCGCGGCCGATCGTTACCCCTTGGCTTTGATTTGCTCTGACCGCGCATTAACCCGGCGCATCCAGGCCTTGCTCGATGGTGCGGGTGCCATGGTGCGGGACGAAACCGGCTGGATGCTCTCTACCACCCATGCCGGTGCGGCGGTGACGGCTTTATTGCGGGCCAGCGCCTGGAACGCTAGCAGCGACGCGGTGCTGGCCTGGCTGAAATTAGCCCCTGCCTTGGCCCCGGCCAGCGAGGCGATGGAGGCCTATTTGCGGCGCCACCAGTTACGCGATTGGCGCGAAGTGCCCCTGCGTCTGGCAGGTTCAGATCAGCCCAAGGGACCGGATGCCATCGCAATTGCCACCTGCGTAGCCGCCTGCGACGCCTTGCGCCAGGCCTTTAGCGGGCGCAATAGCATGGCGCAATGGCTGGCAGTTCTGGAACAAGCCCTGCGTGATGCCGGAATGTGGGACGCACTGAACGACGACCCCGCAGGCTTGCAATTACTGGCCCTAAGCGCTTTAGACCGCCCGCAAGAGCGCGAACGCTTGCAAGCGCAAAGCCTGTGGGGCGGGCAGGGGCTGGACGCGCTGGACTTCAATGCCTGGATGCAAGCCCTGCTAGAAGGCAACACCTTCCGCCCCGATTACCCGGCGCATGAGCAGGTGGTGATACTTCCCATGAGCCAAATCCTGGCCCGGCCTTTTGCGGCGGTTGTGCTGGCCGGTTGTGACGAAATACGCCTACCGCGCGTGCCGGAATCCAACAGCCTATGGACGCCGGGGCAGCGTCAGGCTTTGGGCTTGCCCGAACGCAGCGCTTTAGCAAAGGCTAGCGAGCGCGCCTTTTTGCACGCGCTGGACCACCCGCATTGCGCTATTTTCTGGCGCACCAGTGACGATGCCGGGGAATCCGTTGCCGCCAGCCCTTTGGTGCGCGCGCTGCTGACGCGCGGCGCGCTGCCAACGGGCGAGGACCAGCGCAGTCGGCGCTGGCTCGCCGCCCGGCCACTTTTGCCACCGCAGCCCAGCGCGCCTAGCCTGATTCCCGCCAAGCTCAGCCAAAGCGCTTACGAAGACTTGCGTAATTGTCCCTACCGTTTTTTCGCGCAACGCCAATTGGGCTTGTACGGGGCCGAAGAGTTGGAAAACGAAGTGGACAAGCGCGACTTCGGCCAATGGCTGCACCGGGTGCTGGAGCATTTTGAGCGGGCGATGCAGGCGGCGCCCCAGGTGGGTTTGGATTACCAGCGCGCGCTGCTGCAATCCGCTGGTGATGCGGCTACCCAGGCGCTGGGCCTGGATGACTATGAGTTTTTGCCTTTTGCCGCCGCCTGGCGCACCATGGGCGAAGGCTATTTGGCATGGCGCCAACAGCATGTGGCTGAAGGCATGGACTTTGAACAAGCCGAGGTTCCCCTAGAGCGGCCCCTGGGCCGCGTCAGCTTGGTGGGCCGGATCGACCGCATCGACCGTAGCGCCAACGGAGCCAGCCTGATCCTGGACTACAAAACCGAATCGCCCGATACCACGCGCAAACGCGTGAAGCAGCCCTTGGAAGACACGCAAATGGCTTTTTATGCCGCGTTGCACGCCAAAGACGATGATGCAGGCTCCTACCTGAGTTTTCATGAGCGCGAGGGCTGTAAAACCATAGCGCAAGCTAATTTAATAGAAGCGCGCGATGCCTTGGTGCAAGGCATTCAAGTGGACATGGAGCGCATCGCGGGCGGGGCTGTTTTGCCCGCGCTGGGCGAGGGCAGCACCTGCGATTTTTGCAAGGTGCGCGGCCTGTGCCGCAAGGACTTTTGGGCTGCGGCATGAACGACGCAAACACGCCATCGTCTGGCAGCGACTCTTCCGAAGCGGGGGCGGCCTATGCGCACGACGGACGACGCGTCTCGCAAGCGGCGTTTTACGCCATTGCCTGTGATCCCCGGCGCAGTGTAGTGGTCGAGGCCTGCGCGGGCGCGGGCAAGACCTGGATGCTGGTCTCGCGCATGCTGCGCGCCTTGCTCGAAGGCGCGCAGCCGCATGAATTGCTGGCCATTACCTTTACCAAAAAAGCCGCTGGTGAAATGCGCCAGCGCCTGTACAGTTGGGTAGAGGAATTTAGCCAAGCCAGTGACGCGCAATTGCAGCAAGCGCTGCGCGACCGGGGCCTGGGTCCCGACATCAGCGCCGAGCAATTGGCGCGATTACGCGGCCTGCACGCAATGCTGCTCCAGGCCGACCGCCCCGTGCAGGTACGCACTTTCCACGGCTGGTTTGCTACCTTAGTGCGCAACGCGCCGGTGGGTGAATTGATGCGCTGGGGGCTGCCGGTGCAGTACGAATTACTCGAAGACGACAGCCGCGCCGTGGCACAACTGTGGCGGAGGTTTCATCGGCGTGTGGCGCAAGACGCGGCGGCGCGGCAAGACTATGAAGACGCTGTGGCTGTTTATGGCCGCCACCAGACGCTCAGAGCACTGGAAGCTGCGCTGGCAAAGCGCGTGGAATTTGCCTTGGCCGATGCGCAAGGCGTGGTCGAGGCTTCGGTACAAACCATGGGGGAACGCTTTGCATCGATGGCCGGCTACGAAGAGCCTTTGCAGGCCTTGTCCGGCGCGGCCGCAAAGTCATTGTTAGAGGCGGCGGCCCATACCTTGTGCGCAGCCAGCCAAAAGTCCTATGCGGCCAAGGGCGCGCAATTGCAGCAGGCTTTGCAGGAAGGCGACACGCACCACATTTTTGATGCCCTGCTGACCAAAACAGATGGCCCGCGTTCCTTCGGTGAAAGGATCAACGCCCTGGCCGACATACAGGCAGCGCAACAATTGTTGCTGGATATCCGCCGAGCGCAATTGCAGCACCGCGCTTGGCAGCACCAGCAGCGCATGGCGCGCCTCACGCGCGGCTTGTTAGAAGACTACGCCGCTTTGAAGCGCGAGCGCTCCTGGCTAGATATGAACGACCTGGAGTTGACCGCCTACCGTTTGCTGTCCGATGCGCGCAGCGGCGCCTGGATTGGTGAGCGTCTGGATGCGCAAGTGCGGCACTTGCTGGTCGATGAATTTCAGGACACCAACCCCCTGCAATGGAAAACGCTGGAGGCCTGGATCGGCAGTTATGCGGGGGCAGCGCGCACGCCCTCGATTTTTATCGTCGGCGACCCCAAGCAAAGCATTTACCGCTTTCGCCGCGCTGAACCGCAGGTGTTTCAGGATGCCAAATTTTTCATTGCCAAGGAACTCGGTGGCGATAGCCTGAGCTGCGACCATACGCGCCGCAATGCGCAGGCTGTGGTGCAACTGGTCAACACGGTGTTTACGCCGCTGGCAGAAGCTGGCGGATTTGAAGGTTTTCGCGCGCACACCACCGCTGCAGAATCGACCGGCTGCGTACTTCAATTGCCGCAGGTCTTGAAAGAAGTGGTCGCCGCTAGCGCAGCCCATGAAGAGGACGAAGTCAGCGTGTGGCGCGACTCGCTCACCATGGCGCGCCACAGCCCGGAGGACAAGCGCAAAGTGCTGGAAGCGCGGCAGGCCGCGCGCTGGTTGGCGCATGCATTGCGTGGAACGGGCGCGTCTGAAGCCGGGGCGATCCAAGCGTGTGATGTGATGGTGCTGGCGCGTAAGCGCGAGCGCCTGGCCCTGTTCAAGCAAGAGCTAGACGCTTTGCACCTACCCGCGCAATTTGCGGAAAAAACAGAGCTGCATGAACTGCCTGTGGTGCAGGATTTGCTGGCCCTGGTCGATGCACTGGTTTCGCCACGCCACGATGTATCGCTGGCGCAGGCCCTGAAGTCGCCGCTGTTTGGATTGGACGATGCGCTGCTGGTGCAATGGGTGCAGCACTTGCGGTCGCGCGGCGCGGACAGCGCGCCTGGCTGGTTGCCTGCCTTGCTGGGTGATGCGCTGCTACCCGCCCACTTGGCGGAGGTTTTTACACCGATAGCGGACAGGCTGCGCCGCTGGCAAAGCCTGCTGCTGCAATTGCCACCGCATGATGCCCTAAGCGCTATTTACCGCGAAGGCGATGTGCTGGCCGCCTACACCGCCACCGTTCCCCCGGCGCAAGCGGCTAGCGTCCAAGCGCATTTGCATGCGCTTTTGGGCGCAGCGCTGGCCGTTGATGGCGGGCGGTTTTTAACGGCTTATGGTTTCGTGCGCGCGCTGCGCGCCGGTGGCTATACCGTGCCCCAAGTGGCCCAGCCCGATGCCGTGCAACTACTCACCGTGCACGGCGCCAAAGGCCTGGAAGCGCCCATGGTGCTGATGCTGGACTGCGATAGCGAAAGCCCCAAATCCGCCAGCATGGGCGTATTGGTGCAGTGGCCGGGGCAAGATGATTTTCCGCGCCGCTTTGTGTTTTTGGCCAGCGAGTCCACGCCACCGCCGTGCTGCGAAGACTTGTTGGCGCAGGAAACGATTGCACGCACGCGCGAAGAACACAATGCTTTGTATGTGGCGCTGACACGCGCCAAAGAGGCCTTGGTGTTTTCGTCAATGCAGCCGCACCGCGACAACGCCCATAGTTGGTGGAAGCTCTTGCAAGCCCATGCGCAAGAGGCCGAAACGGTGCCAGACAGCCTAGGTTTAGACCCTGCGCCTGAAGGCGCGTGGGCCGATGGCCAGGTACATGATTTACCTGAACTGCCTATCGCCTTGCGCCGCGCATCCGCCCCGGTGGCTGCGGCTATCGCGCTGGATGCAGACGCCGATTTGGAAGCGCGGATTGGCCAGGCGATGCACTGTTTACTGGAGCACTATGTTCCTGGCAAAGGCAGCGAACAGGGGATGTGGAGCCCGCATGCATGGCAACTTGCGCAAACCCAGTTTGTCCTGGATGCGCAGCAGATGGCGCGCGCAGCCCAAAGCGCGCAAGCAATTGTGCAAGGCGAGGGCGCCTGGGCCTGGGATGCCGCAGTTTTGCAATGGCAGGGCAATGAAATCAGTATTTACCACCGGGGACGCAGCCTGCGCATGGACCGGCTGGTGCAGCGCAACGACACCGGCCACTGGTGGGTGCTGGACTACAAAAGCGCTGCGCAGCCGCAGCTGGTTCCGGCCTTGTGCGAGCAGTTGGCGGCGTATTGCGCTGCGGTGCGTTTGGCCTATCCCGGCAAGGTAGTG
The DNA here is from genome assembly GCA_947447615.1 of Comamonadaceae bacterium. Lineage (GTDB taxonomy): Bacteria > Pseudomonadota > Gammaproteobacteria > Burkholderiales > Burkholderiaceae_C > Allorhodoferax. The sequence continues at coordinate 11,713 of CANFJQ010000045.1, read as the reverse complement.
CGCGCTGCATTTCTAAGCGCCACGGGGCAATTGATAGAACCCGTTTTGCCCGAGGCTCTGGCATGAGCGCCGCCGCCGGTGCGCAGGACGTTGCACTGCCAGAGCAGGAATGCGAAGTCGCCATCATCGGCGGCGGCCCTGCGGGTTTGATGGCCGCGCAAGTCTTGTCAGAGGCCGGTGTGCAGGTGCATGTGTTTGACGCCATGGCCTCGGTAGGCCGCAAGTTTTTGCTTGCCGGGCGCGGCGGGCTGAACCTGACCCATGCCGAGGGTGCCGACGCATTTGCGGGCCGTTATGGACAAAGGCGCGAAGCGATCAGCGCCGCGCTGGGCGCTATGGATGCGGCTGGCGTGCGCCGCTGGGCGCAGGACTTGGGCATAGATACTTTTGTGGGCTCTTCCGGGCGCGTGTTTCCCTCGGATATGAAAGCCGCGCCCTTGCTGCGCGCCTGGTTGCAGCGCTTGCGCCACCCGCAGCTGGGGGTGCCGGCGCAGTTTCATATGCGGCATCGCTGGTTGGGTTGGGACGATACCGGTTGTCTGCGCTTTGGCAGTGCGCAGGGCGAGCGGCGCGTGCGCGCCAAGGCGGTATTGCTGGCGCTGGGCGGTGGTAGTTGGGCGCGCTTGGGTTCGGACGGCGCTTGGGTGGCTTTACTGGCCGAACGCGGCGTTGCCGTGGCGCCCTTGCTCCCCTCCAATTGCGGCTTTGATGTGGCAGGCGGCTGGAGCCCCTATTTTGCGGAGCGCTTTGCCGGGCAGCCCTTGAAATCGGTGGCGATACGTATTCCGGGCGCGCCGGGTAGCGCGCCGGTGTTTGACCGCAAGGGTGAATTCGTAGCAACTGCCAGCGGCGTCGAAGGCAGCCTGGTGTATGCCGCCTCCGCTTTGTTGCGCGAGGAACTGGCGCGCCACGGGCAAGCAACTTTTTATCTGGACTTGCTACCCGCGTTGTCCGCAGAGCGCGTGCTGGCCGAAGTAGCGCATCCGCGTGGTTCTCGCTCGCTATCTAGCCATTTGAAAAGCCGTTTGCATCTGGACGGCATCAAGGCCGCATTGTTGCGCGAATGCACCAGCGCGGACACCATGGCGCAAGCGAGCACCTTGGCCGCTGCCATCAAAGCTTTGCCTATCCGCTTGCAGGCGGCGCGGCCCTTGGACGAGGCCATCAGCTCGGCAGGCGGCGTTTTGTTTGAAGTGCTCACGCCTGATTTGATGCTGGAGCACCTGCCTGGCGTGTTTTGCGCTGGCGAAATGCTCGATTGGGAAGCGCCTACCGGCGGCTATTTGCTGACCGCCTGCCTGGCCACGGGACGCGTGGCAGCGCAGGGTGTGCTGCGCTATCTGGGTCGCTAGAAGAAATAAGGTTGACGAGCCTGACCCCGGCACTGGCTCCACAGTTAGGGCTGCTTGGTTCCCCACCTGACCCGGTTGGCCGCTTCACCATGCGGGGAGGCCCGTCACCTTCGATTGTATCGGGCGGGCGGCATAATCCCGCGCTGACGCTAGTAGCCCCGCCTATCGGGCGCATTTGTCCGCTCCTTGCATTGTTCTTCTAGCCCGCATTCTTAAAACAATTTTCCCCATGCAAAACATCATTGCGCAAATCGCGCAAGAAATCCGCGTCCGTCCCCAGCAGGTCGAGGCCGCAGTGGCCTTACTCGACGGCGGCGCCAGCGTCCCCTTTATCGCCCGCTACCGCAAAGAGGCCACGGATGGCTTGGACGATATTGAGCTACGCGAGCTCGAGGCGCGCCTGGCCTATTTGCGCGAATTGCAGCAGCGCCGCGAAGTGGTGCAGCGCGCCATCGAAGAGCAAGGTAAATGGACGCCGGCTCTGGCCGCTTTAGTCCAAGCTGCAAGCACCAAGCAGGATTTGGAGGACATTTACATGCCCTTCAAACTCAAGCGCCGCACCAAAGGCCAGTTGGCCTGCGAAGCAGGCCTGGAGCCTTTGGCTGACGCTTTGCTAGCGAACCCTGATCTGGTGCCGCAAGATGCAGCCGCCACGTATGTCATTCCTTGGCGCGAGCCCAAGGAAGGCGAAGACAAGTTACCGGATTTTTCGACGGTGGCCGCGGTGCTCGATGGCGTGCGCGATTTGCTGAGCGAACGCTGGGCGCAAGTGCCCGCCGTGGTGCAAGACTTGCGCGAATGGTTGTGGGAGCAAGGCCTGCTGCGCGCGCGCTTGATTGCGGGCAAAGACCCGGCACACCCGGACGTGGCCAAGTTTCGCGATTATTTTGACTATGACGAGCCGCTGGCGCGTGTGCCTTCGCACCGGGCGCTGGCTGCCTTTCGGGGCCGGGCGCTGGAAGTGCTGGACCTGAAACTAGTCAGCCCGGAATTGCCCGATGCAGCGCCCAAAGCCGGCACCCCGTCCATGGCCGAGGCGCGCTTGGCGCTGCGCTTGCAAGTGCCGCACCAAGGGCGCGCAGCCGATGATTTTTTGCGCAAGTGCGTGTCCTGGACTTGGCGCGTCAAGCTGAGCTTGACCCTGGAGCGCGACTTGTTTGCACGCCTGCGCGAAGACGCGGAAAAAGTGGCTATTAAAGTGTTTGCCGACAATGTGCGCGATTTGCTGCTGGCGGCACCCGCAGGCCCGCGCGTCGTGATGGGGCTGGACCCCGGCATACGCACCGGCGTGAAAGTCGCCGTGGTCGATGCCACTGGCAAACTGGTCGACACGGCCACGGTATTTCCCCACGAGCCACGCCGCGATTGGGATGGCGCGCTGCATACCTTGCGCGCACTATGCACCAAGCACCAGGTCAGCCTGATAGCCATTGGCAACGGCACCGCCAGCCGCGAAACCGACGCCTTGGCGGCAGACTTGATTAAAGCCATGGCCCGGCCCGATACCCCAGCGATCGACAAAATTGTGGTGAGCGAGGCCGGTGCCTCGGTCTACAGCGCAAGCGAATACGCCAGCCAGGAAATGCCCGATGTCGATGTCAGCCTGCGCGGCGCGGCCAGTATTGCGCGCCGCTTGCAAGACCCGTTGGCCGAACTGGTGAAGATCGAGCCCAAGTCGATTGGTGTCGGCCAGTACCAGCACGACCTGAACCACAGCGCCTTGGTACGGACGCTCGAAGCGGTGGTGGAGGACTGCGTGAATGCGGTGGGCGTGGACCTCAATACCGCCAGCGTGCCGCTGCTTTCGCGCGTGTCGGGCTTGTCCAACACGGTGGCGCGGGCGGTGGTTTCGCGGCGCGAATCGCAAGGTGCGTTCGCCAGCCGCCAGCAGCTCTTGCAAGTGACGGGCTTGGGCGCCAAGACCTTTGAACAATGCGCTGGTTTTTTGCGTATTCGCAGCGGCGACAACCCCTTGGACAACACCGGCATCCACCCGGAAAGCTATCCCGTGGTGCAGCGCATTTTGGAAAAAACCGGGCAGCCGGTGCAGGCGCTGCTAGGGCGCAGCGACATGCTGCAAAGCCTGCGGCCCGCGTTGTTTGCCAACGAGGGCGTGGGCATTATTACGGTGCAAGACATCTTCAAAGAGCTTGAAAAGCCAGGGCGCGATCCACGGCCTGATTTCAAGGTGGCGCGCTTGGCCGAGGGCGTGAAAGACATAGGTGATTTGCGCGAGGGCATGGTGCTGGAAGGCACAGTCAGCAATGTGGCGGCCTTTGGCGCGTTTGTAGATTTGGGCGTGCACCAGGACGGCTTGGTGCATGTCAGCCAAATGAGCCAAAAATTTGTATCCGATGCGCGCGAGGTGGTGAAAACCGGCGCGATTGTGAAGGTGCAGGTATTGGAAGTAGATGTAGCGCGCAAACGCATCAGTCTGAGCATGCGCTTAGGCGATGCGCCGCGTGCGCAAGCTGGCGCACCCAACGGCGAGGGTGCAGGGCAACGTAATGCGTACAAACAGCAGCCAACGCGCGAAGCGGCACCCCAAGGCGCCATGGCTGCTGCTTTGTCGCAACTACAAGGCTTACGGAAATAAGGCCATGCGCGCTCTGCACATCTATGCCGGTAAGACGGCCCTAGCGCAGTTGGCACGAGAGGGTTTGCAGCCTTCCAGCGTGCGGGTGGTACCGGCTGCAGCAGGTGGACCCAAGGGTCTAATTTTGGGCCCCTTGGACCGCTTTATTTTTGGCCAATGGTTGGCTCAAAGTGCGCAAACCGTGCATCTGGTCGGCGCATCGATTGGCGCCTGGCGCATGGCTACTGCGTGCCTGAACGAGCCGGTACCGGCCCTGGAGCGGCTGGAGCGCGACTACATCGCGCAGCACTACGAATTAGCACCGGGCCAAAAGCGCGTCCCCGCGTCTTTGGTGAGCCAGCAGTTTCGGGATAACTTGCAACTGTTTTACGGCGGGCGCATCCAGGAGCTTTTGACGCATCCACGTTATCGCTTGCATGTCCTAGCCTCGCGCGGCCGTGGGCTCTTGCAGCGCGAGCATCCGTTTTTTACGCCGCTGGGCTATGCGCTAGCGATCGCCTCCAATGCGCTAGACCGCCGCTTGCTGGGACTGTCACTGGAACGTGTGGTTTTTTCTGCCCAGTCAGGCACTTTGCCATTTGCTACGAACGACTTTCGTACCCGCGCAGTGCCGCTGGTGGAAGGTAACTTTATGCAGGCGCTGCAAGCAAGTTGCTCGATTCCCTTTTTATTGCAAGCCGTGCACGGTATTGCGGCCGCGCCGCCTGGTGCTTATTGGGATGGTGGCATTACCGATTACCACTTGCACCTGAACTACAGCGGGGCAGCCAGCGATGGTGCCTGGGGCGCAGGGCAGGGCATAGTTTTATACCCGCATTTTCAAAAAGCGGTAGTGCCCGGTTGGCTGGACAAGCCCTGGAAATGGCGCCACGCCAGCAGCGCATTTTTAGACTCGATGGTGGTACTAGCGCCCAACCCCGAGTGGGTGCGCACTTTGCCCACCGGCAAATTACCGGACCGCACCGACTTCACCCACTACGGCAACGACTTAGCTGGCCGCATGCAGGCTTGGAATGGCGCAACGTCTGCCGCCCGGCAGATGGCCGATGAATTTGCTGCTTGGTTGGAGCGGCCTGATATGGCGCAAGTATTGGCCCTATAGCTTTTAGTTTGCTAGAGAGCCTCTGTATAAGTCCCTACCCGCCATCCTATGCTTGGGTTGTTTTTATGAAGTTGATGTAATTCATACTAGCAGTAGAAGGGGCTGAGGCCGCGTGTGTCATGTGCCATCGAGGCTGCCATTGGTGATGCCAGTCAATAAATGCTTCAGTTTGTACCGCGTCCCCCGCCCCGCCCCCGTCTGCACCAACACGCCCATCTCACACAGCGCCCTGAGTTCACGATAAGCCGTGGCGCGTGACACGCGGCACAGGTTGACGTATTTTTCGGTACTGATGCCGTTGACAAACCCGTCAGGCCCAAGGTCATACAGTTTGTTGATTGCCTTGGTTTGTGTGGGTGTGAGTTGCGGGTGTTGCTCGCGCAGCTCTTCCCAGAAGCGCGTTTTCCGCATGGCCGCTTGCATGTTTTCCCACGTCGCGTCGGCAGCTTTGTGCACGCAGCCTGCAAACCATTGCACCCAAGGCGTCACGTCCATGCTGGCTTGGCCGGTCGCCGCTTGCAGTTGGGCGTAATAGCCAGAGCGGTCCAGCCACATTTGTTGCGACAAACTCCAAAGGCGCTTGTCGGTTTTCAGGTCTTGCGCCAGCGCCATTTCGACCAGCGCCCGGCCCACCCTGCCGTTGCCGTCTTCAAAGGGGTGAATGGCTTCGAGCCACAAGTGCGCCAGCGCAGCGCGCACCAAGCCGTCAGTCTGATGCAAAGAGCCATTGAACCAGTCGACTAGCTGCGTCATCTGTGCCTGCACATCTGCCGAGTCGGGTGCTTGGTAATGCACGATGTCTGGTTTGCCCAGGCGGGGCGTGACGATCTGCATGGGCTCGGCATGGTCGCGGTAGGCACCCGTACGAATTTTCTGGATGCCGCTGCGCCCAGTTGGAAACAATGCAGCCTGCCAGCTGTGCAGGGTTTCATGCGTCAAGGTCTGGTGGCTTTGTTGGATGGCCGCTTGCAGCACATCGAGCGTGGCTTCGGTGCGCGCATCGCGCTCCAGCGTTTTGGCATCTTGCAGGCCCAAGCGCCTGGCAGCCGAAGCCCGCACCGAGTTGACTTGCAGGATTTCGCCCTCAATCTGAGCGGTGGCGATGGCTTCTTCGGCCCAGCCTTGCAGTTGCAGCGCGCCCAAGTCCATCAATTGCAGATGACTGGCCAAGCCCATAGCCCGCCCTTGCGCGTAGCGCGCCGCCGCCAGCACGGGTTGCAGCACGGCCAGATCGACCTGAAATTCAGGCCATTGGGTGGATTGCCAGAGGTACATAAAGCGCATTATAGGTATTTACGCATCTTTCGTGAAGCGTAAAAAGGCTTTTACGCTTCAAACCTTATAGATAGTCCTCACACCGATGCCCAGTACGCGCAGCAGAATCTTCTGATCCTGAATGTCACAGATGAAGCACCAGTTTCTGGAGCACATCGAAGCAGACCCAATGGGCACCCGATAGTGCAATAAGGCCCAAAGCGTTTGACCTCAGGCGGCCGAAGCAAAGAAGTATTCCACCGTTCGCAGCCCGGCGATGGTCAGCAGCAAGGATCCCAGCAAGTGCAGCGCCGCAGTGCCCAAGGCCAGTACGTAGCGACCCTGGCCGAGCATGGCGACCACTTCGGCAGAAAAGCTGGAAAAGGTAGTTAATGCACCCAAAAAGCCAGTGATGAGCGCCAGGCGCCACGCCGGGTCCAGCTCGGGCATGGCTTGGAACAAAGCGACTGCCACGCCGACCAAATAGCCACCGATCAGGTTGGCGGCCAAGGTGCCCAAGGGCAGGGCGGTTCCCGGCAAAACGCTGGGGTTGAGCCAGAGCCCGAGTTGCCAACGCGCAAGCGCTCCGGCGCAGGCGCCAAGGCAAATGGGTAAGACGGGATTCATGGGTGTATTGTGGCGACTCTCAAGGCGCGTCCTCACCGGCTAAATTTTTGCCGTTAACGCGCAAACCCGCCTCGGACAATTTCGCCGCTTGCGCCGGTTTGATACCCTTAACCCGGCGCATCAAATCGGCCCAGTCTTTGAACAGGCCCTTTGACCGGGCTTCCAGGATACGGGTGGTGCTGGCCGGGCCCAGCCCTTTGACGCTGTCGAGTTCGGCCTCCGTGGCCTGGTTGACTTCGGTGGCCAGGCAGCAGCTAAGGCAGGCCGATGCCAGCCACAAACTGGTGCTGCGCAAGCTAAAGGCCAAGGCGCTGCGCATGGGCTTACTGGGTTTGCGCCAGCCACTGTACGTAGCGGGACACGCCGGTTTGCACATCGGCAAATGAGTGCCCACATCCTGCGCCGCGCAATGCGCCTAAGTCTGCTTCGGTAAAGCACTGGTATTTGCCGCGCAAAGCATCCGGGAAGGGGATGTACTGCAACAAGCCTTGCGCCACGATATCGTGCAGCGACAAGGGCGCATGGCCCTCTTGCCCGCGCAAAGTGTTCACTACCGCACAGGCCACGTCGTTGAAGGTCTGCGCGCGCCCCGAGCCAAGGTTAAAAACACCGTTTTTTTCGGGATGGTCAAAAAACCAGAGATTGACCGCCACCACGTCATCGACATGCACAAAGTCGCGCATTTGCTCGCCGGCCGCGTAGCCGCCGTAGTCCGCGAATAATTTGACGACACCCTCTTTGCGGAACTGATGAAACTGGTGGTAGGCCACGCTGGCCATACGGCCCTTGTGTTGCTCATGCGGGCCATAGACATTGAAGTAGCGAAAGCCCGCCACTTGTACTCTGGCGTTTTGCAATTGCGCGCCCAGGCGCTGGCGCATCACTTGGTCAAACAGCAGCTTGGAATAGCCATAGACATTGAGCGGCGCTTCGCAGGACGGTTCTTCACGGTAGCGCTCGGAGCCGCCATAGGTGGCAGCCGACGATGCGTATAACAGGCGGGTGCCTTGCGCTTGCGCGGCTTCAAACAATTGCAGCGACAAGCCGTAGTTGTTGCGCATCATGTATTGCCCATCATGCTCCATGGTGTCGCTACATGCGCCTTCGTGGAACACCGCTTCCACCTGGCCGTAGTGGCCTGCCGCAAAGTCGCGGTAAAAATCGGCGGCATCCACGTAATCGGCAATGCGCCGCGTTGCCAGGTTGCGGAACTTGTCGCCATCGCGCAGATCGTCCACGGCAATGATGTTGTCGATGCCGCGTGCATTGAGCCCGGCAATGATGTTGCTGCCGATAAACCCTGCGGCGCCTGTTACCACTAGGCGTGTCATGCGATCAACTCCTCTAGGCGCACGGTGGCCGTGCCGAATTTACCCACCACCACGCCACCGGCGCGGTTGGCCCAAGGCAGGGCTTGTTGCAGCGTCATGCCCGCGCCCAGCAGCACCGCCATGGTGGCGATCACGGTATCGCCCGCGCCGGTAACGTCAAACACTTCCCGCGCTTGCGCGCTCACATGGCTGACGCCGCTGTCCTCAAACAAGCTCATGCCTTCTTCGCTGCGCGTCAGTAGGATCGCTGTCAGGCCTAGTTGCTGGCGCAGGCTTTGGGCTTTGGCTAGCAGTTGTTCTTCGTTATGCCAGGTGCCTACTACTTCTTGTAACTCTGCGCGGTTAGGCGTGATGACGGTAGCGCCTTGATAGCGCGAATAGTCGCTGCCCTTGGGGTCAATCAGCACCGGTTTGCCCAGGGCGCGGGCCTTGGCGATCATGTCGCTGACATGCGCTAAACCGCCTTTGCCGTAGTCTGAAAAAAGCACCGCATCATGGATGGGCAGCAGCTCATCAAAGCGCGCGGCTTGGCTTGCCAAGATTTCCTGATCCGGGGTGTTTTCGAAATCCAGGCGGATGAGTTGTTGTTGCCTGCCGATGATGCGCAGCTTGACCGTGGTTTTAAGCCCAGCATCGCGGCGCAACTCGGTTTTTACGCCGGTTTGCGCCAGCAGTTTTTCTAGTTTGTGGCTGGCTTCGTCCTCGCCCACCACCGTCAGCAAGGTGGCTTGTGCGCCCAATGCGGCCACATTCAAAGCCACGTTGGCGGCACCACCACCGCGCTCTTCTTCGCGGGTGACGCGTACCACGGGCACCGGTGCTTCGGGCGAGATGCGGTCCACCGCGCCATACCAGTAGCGGTCCAGCATCACATCGCCGACGACTAACACGCGGGCGGCCTTGATACGGGCGGCGGACAGGGGGCTTAATGCATCAGTTTTCATAGTTCTTCTACGCGGCGCGGCGGGTAGCTGTCCCAGGCTTGGCAGCCTGGGCAGTGCCAAAAATGGTGTTGGGCTTCAAAGCCGCAAGCGGCGCAGCGGTAGCGCTTGAGCGGCTTGACGGCTTGGTCCAGCGCCCGCTGCACTTGCGGATGGAATTGCTCATTTTCCAGCTTTTCACCGGCAATCCATTGGGCCGCTGCCACCAGCGAAGCCTGTTTTTCTAGGTGCTGCACGTACCAGCTGCGGGCATCGTGCTGCGGCCCGTTGGCCGCATTTTCCAATTGCACGATGGCGTCGAGCACGTCCAGCGAAGGCGCGTCCGAATAGGCTTGTTGCAACAGAGCCGAAACGGCTGGCCCGCGCCCGCTAGCCAGGGCGCAGCGCGCCATCATGGGCGCCATCAGGGGCATGGAGGCGGGCGTGGCCTGGGCCGCTTGTTCCAGCCAAGCAAGCGCCTGGCCGGTTTCGCCCGCGTTTTCAGACAGGCGCGCCATGTCCATGCGGGCGCGCGGGCTGTGGGGCGCGCTGGAAATGGCTTGTTGGAGCAGGTCTTTGGCAGCGGCGATGTCGCCCTTGGTCACCAGTGCTGCCGCCTGCTCACAGAGATAGTGCGCCAAGCGACCGGCAAAACTGCCTTGTCCGGCGGCTTCGAGTTTGGCGGCTACTTGCGCGGCACCCAACCAGTCGCGCGAGCGCTCGTAATTGGCCAGCAAGGCCAGTCGTGCCTGCGCTTCAAAGCGTGTGCCTTCCAAGGCCAGCAAGGCGGTTTCGGCGCGGTCGAGCAGACCAGCCTTGAGGTAGTCCAGCGCCAGGCCGTGCTGGGCGCGGTGGCGGTCGTCGGCGCTGATATCGGCGCGCGAGAGTAAATGCTGGTGCACGCGCACCGCTCGCTCGTATTCGCCGCGACGGCGAAATAGGTTGCCCAGCGCGAAATGCAGCTCTGACGTGTCCGGATCGTTTTGCACCGCTTCGATGAAGGCGTCTATGGCCTGGTCTTGCTGCTCGTTGAGCAAAAAGTTAAGGCCTTTGAAATAGGCTTTGGGCGCCTGGCGGTTTTCCAGACGCATCTGGCGCAGGTCAAAGCGCGAGGCCAGCCAGCCCAGCACAAAGACGATGGGCAGGCCCATCAATACCCAGTTCAGATCAAAGTCCATGCGTCAGGGTGTCGTCTGCCGCAGGCGTAGCCTGGGCGATGGGGGCTTTGGATAGCTTTGCGTTGCGCTTGGCTTCGCGCCGCTGCTGCCACCAGCGCGGCACCATACCCAAAATACCGAGCAGCAGCCCACCGGCAAAGCTGATCAGCACTACCATAACCAGCGGGCTGGTCCATTGGTAGCCAAAGAAAAAATGCACCGTCACGTCGGCCTGGTTGTTCAAGGCAAACGCAAACAAGGTGAAAAAAATCGCTGCTTTGAACAGCGTTTTCACCAGCGAAAAGAATGAGTTCATGCAATTCCTTGGTCGGCGGCGATTCTATCGGGCCGACAGGAAATCAGGGTTTGTCGGGGGAGCCGGCAGGCTTGGCGACACCAGCATCGACGGCTTCGCGCAGGGCTTTGCCCGGTTTGAAGTGCGGCACCCGGCGCTGGGGAATGGCGACGCTTTCGCCATTGCGCGGGTTGCGGCCCATGCGCGGCGCATGGTGGCTGACCGAGAAACTGCCAAAGCCGCGGATCTCGATACGCTGACCGCGCACCAGGGCGTCGTTCATCGCGTCCAGGATAGCCTTGACGGCAAATTCCGCGTCTTGCTGAGTCAGCTGGCTGAACCGGCTGGCCAATTCTTCGACGATGTCAGAGCGGGTCATAAAAAGCTTTGAAAACAATGCAAGCGACCGGCACACGCCGGTCGCCTGGGGACTACGTAAGAGGCGGCTGCCGCTTAGTTGTTATCCAGCTTGGCACGCAACAAAGCGCCCAAGCTGGTGGTGCCAGCATTTTCACGCGCGGCGTTTTGGCTCAAGGTGGCCATGGCTTCGTTTTGGTCCGCTGCATCCTTGGCCTTGATGGACAACTGGATATTGCGGGTCTTGCGATCCACATTGACCACGACAGCGGTGACTTCGTCGCCTTCTTTGAGCACGCTGCGGGCGTCTTCCACGCGGTCGCGGCTGATCTCAGAGACGCGCAGGTAGCCGATGATGTCTTCGCCCAGGTCGATCTCAGCGCCTTTGGCATCGACCGTCTTGACCTTGCCGGTCACCACTTGGCCTTTGTCGTTGACAGCGGCGAAGGTGGTGAAGGGGTCGGAATCCAACTGCTTGATGCCCAGGGAGATGCGCTCGCGGTCCACGTCCACGGCCAGCACAATGGCCTCGACTTCCTGGCCTTTTTTGAACTCGCGCACAGCGGCTTCGCCGGTTTCGTTCCAAGACAGGTCAGACAAATGCACCAGGCCGTCGATACCGGCAGCCAGGCCCACGAAGACGCCAAAGTCGGTGATCGATTTGATCGGGCCTTTGACGCGGTCGCCGCGCTTGGTGTTTTGCGCAAACTCTTGCCAAGGAT
>CANFJQ010000044.1 GCA_947447615.1 Comamonadaceae bacterium | reverse complement strand
GATGGAAATGGGCGCGGCGCAATTAGCGGTGCGTATCGTGGGCTCGATTGGCCGTATCGACCAAAGCCATTTGCGTACTGGCAAGCTGACCGAGGAAGAATGGCCGCGCCTGACCGAGACCATCGAAAAGCTGCGCACGATTTCCCTGCATATAGACGAGAGCGCTGGCCTGAGTTCCGGGGATTTGCGCTCCAGCGCGCGCCGCTTATCGCGCAGCTGCGGACAGCTCGGTTTGATTGTGGTGGATTATTTGCAGCTCATGAGCGGCACCAGTGATGGTGAAAACCGCGCCACCGAGCTAGGCGAAATTTCGCGTGGCCTCAAGATGCTGGCGCGAGAGCTTAAATGTCCAGTTTTGGCCTTGTCACAGCTCAACCGTAGCGTGGAACAGCGGCCCGATAAGCGGCCCATGATGAGCGATTTGCGCGAGTCCGGTGCCATCGAGCAAGACGCCGACATCATCATGTTTATTTACCGCGACGAGTACTACACCAAAGAAGCTTGCAAAGAGCCTGGCGTCGCTGAAATCATCATCGCCAAGCAACGTAACGGCCCCACCGGCACCGTGAAGCTGGCATTCCTGCGCAATATCACCAAGTTCGAAAACCTGGCGCACGGCGGCGGTGGGGACTTTTAGGCGGCCGCTCTAGAGCACGTCGCTGGCGAAGTCCGCGAGGCGCGAGCGCTCGCCGCGTGCCAAGGTGATGTGTCCGCCATGCGGCCAGCCTTTGAAGCGATCCACCGCAAAGGTCAGTCCGGAGGAGCCTTCGGTCAGGTATGGGGTATCAATTTGCGCTAAATTGCCCATGCACACAATTTTGGTGCCGGGTCCGGCGCGGGTGATCAAGGTCTTCATTTGCTTGGGCGTCAAGTTTTGCGCCTCGTCGATGATGACGTACTTGTTGAGGAAGGTGCGACCCCGCATGAAGTTCATGCTCTTGATCTTGATGCGGCTGCGGATCAGCTCGGAAGTGGCGGCGCGGCCCCATTCGCCGGCGCTGCTATCGGTTTTGCCCAGCACTTCCAAATTGTCGTCCAACGCGCCCATCCAGGGGCCCATTTTTTCTTCTTCGGTGCCTGGCAGAAAGCCGATGTCCTCGCCCACGCTGACGGTGGCGCGGGTAACGATGATTTCGGTGTAACGCCGGTCGTCGAGGACCTGCGTGAGCCCAGCCGCCAGGGCCATCAAAGTCTTGCCCGTACCGGCGGTGCCGGTCAGGGTGACAAAGTCCACATCCGGGTCGGTGAGCAAATTCATTGCAAAATTTTGCTCGCGGTTGCGCGTCGTCACGCCCCAGACTGCGTTCTTCAGATGGTTGAAATCGCGCAGGGTTTTGAGCACTGCCGTATTGCCACGGATTTCTGTCACACGGGCGTATAGACTGGGCTCGCCGGGCGACTCGAAATACACAAACTGGTTGATCAACATCTGCGGCACGGTAGGGCCATCGATCTTGTAAAACGTGTGTTGGCCTTGCTGCCAGCTTTCAATTTTTTGTCCATGGGTGGCCCAAAAATCGGGGGGTAAGGCCATGGCTCCGGAATACAGCAGATCGCCGTCTTCCAGCGTTTTGTCGTTCTGGTAATCGTCGGTGGCCAGGCCCAGCGCGCGGGCCTTGACGCGCATATTGATGTCTTTTGACACCAGCACCACTTCGCGCGGCGCATATTGGGTGCGTAGGGCGGCTACGACGCCCAATATCTGATTGTCCGCTTTGCCTTGCGGCAGACTGCCTGGCAGGCTGTAGTCCAGCGCCAGGGTTTGGAACATGAGTTTGCCTTTGGCCTCGCGCTGGCCGGTGCTATCGAGCTTGAAGCCGCTGGTGATATCGGCGCCCGGTGTGCCTGCCAATGCGTCTAGGGTGCGGCTGGTTTGCCGCGCGTTACGCGCCACTTCGGTCATGCCTTTTTTGTGCCCGTCCAGTTCTTCCAGCACAATCATCGGCAGAAAAATATCGTGCTCCTCGAATCGGAACAAGCACATCGGGTCGTGCAGCAGCACGTTGGTGTCCAGAACAAATAACTTGGCAGGGCCGCTGTGGCGTGCCTTTTTCTCGTTACGAGGTGCCGCTCTGGTTTTTGCGTCACGTAGGGGCTTCGCGCTTTCGGCGCTGGTCTGGCGCAGTTCCGGTTGTGGCGCACGCGCCTGCGGATAAGTGCCCACGGGCATGGCGACGGTAATAGGAATTACCTGGGCACCCGTTAAAGGTGCGGCTTGCTGCTCCAGCCGCGCAATACGCGCTGGCGCTTTGGCCTCTATTTCCCGGGCTGCGGCGGGGCGCTTAGCGCTTGCCGGCTTGCCCTGCGGGCCTGACTTGGAGAAAGCAGATGGGGAGAGTTTGTCAGCGGGCTTGGTCGGCGCGGGTGGCAATGGCATGTCGTAGAACTCGGGAAATAAAAATCAAATTGCGATCATCGTCAGACACAAAAAAGGCCACCTTGGTATCAGGCGGCCTCTGTCGGGGAAGGTGTCGTTCGCTGGCATTGAGCCATTATGCATGAGGCCTATGGCAGGAAAATGAAGTGGAAATACCGGAAGAACAGCCCCTCAGGCCTTGGCTTTGAGCGACTTAACGGCTTGCAAAACCTCTTCCACATGGCCCGGTACTTTCAGGCCGCGCCACTCTTCTTTTACCAGTCCATCGGGACCAATCAGAAAGGTGCTGCGCTCTATGCCTTTAACCTTTTTGCCGTACATGATTTTGTTTTTGACCACGCCGAACATATGGCACATTTTTTCTTCGGTATCGGCGATCAGTTCAAAAGGCAATTCCAGTCGCGCTTTGAACTCATCGTGGGATTTCATATTGTCGCGCGACACGCCAAACACTTGGCTGCCGGCCTTCACAAAATCCGCATAATGGTCGCGGAACTGCATCGCTTCGGTGGTGCAGCCCGGCGTGTTGTCTTTGGGGTAAAAGTACAGCACCAGGGTCTTGCCCGTGTGCGAGTTGTTGGTTACCCGTACGCCACCGGTGGCGTTGGCTTCAAATTCGGGTAGGGGTTTGTTGACAACGATCGCCATAGGGTATTGAATCTCGCGTGCAGAATGTGTCAGGCAAGCCGTTGCGCTATGGATTGAACTTATCGCGCGGCGGCGTCAACCCGCTATTTTACGCTGAAAAATGGTGGGGCTTTTGCTTGCGCTTTAGGGCGCTGGCGCTACACCAGCAATGCCGCCACAACCTTGCGGCCTTCGGCGGCCAGAAAATTGAAGGTCCGACAGGCCGCTGGGGTGTCCATGGTTTCGACGCCGATGCGCTGCGCATACAGACTGGCCAGCCACTGCGCTTGTGGGAAGCGCAGCCGCTCGCCACTGCCAAACAGCACCAGTTCGGCGCCCCAATCGGCCAGGCAGTCAAACTGCGCTGCGCCTAGCGCTGCAAAACCCTCACAGCCCCAGGCTTGGCGGTGGCCCATACTGCTGAGCAGCATGCTGTGCATCACCTTTTCGCCGTTAATGGCGATCCAGCCCGGTCCGTAGCCGGTGAGGCTGGGGCGCTGCGCCTGGTCTGCTTGTAGTTTCATGGCGGGTAGATAGCAGCCCGAAGGCCGGCCTGTGCGAAGTAAAAGTGCTGAACTGTGGTCAAATTATAGGTTTCGCCCTTAGCGCGCCTGCATCGGAGTGACATTGAAAACCATTCAGAAATCCGCCAAATTAGCCAACGTCTGTTATGACATCCGCGGCCCCATCATGGACCGCGCGCGGCAAATGGAAGACGACGGGCAAAAAATCATCAAGCTCAATATCGGCAACCTGGCGGTTTTTGGCTTTGACGCGCCGGAGGAAATCCAGCAGGACATGATCCGCAATTTGCCCAATTCGTCCGGCTATTCGGACAGCAAAGGCATTTTTGCGGCGCGCAAAGCGGTCATGCACGAAACCCAGAAACAGGGCATCAAGGGCGTGACCTTGGACGATATTTACCTGGGTAACGGCGCCAGCGAGCTGATTGTGATGGCGACCAACGGTCTGCTCGACGACGGTGACGAGTTGCTCTTGCCTGCGCCCGATTACCCTTTGTGGACCGCCGCAGCCAGCCTGTCTGGCGGCACACCGGTGCATTACCGCTGCGATGAGTCCAAGGGCTGGATGCCCGATGTGGCAGATATCCGCGCCAAGATCACGTCACGCACCAAGGGCATTGTGGTCATCAACCCCAACAACCCGACCGGCGCGCTGTATTCCGACGCGCTGTTGCTAGAGATCGTGGCGATTGCCCGCGAATATGGTTTGGTGCTGTTTGCCGACGAGGTGTACGACAAAGTCCTCTATGACGGTGTGCGCCATACTGCTATCGGCTCACTGAGCCAAGATGTGTTGACGCTGACTTTCAACTCGCTGTCCAAAAGCTACCGCTCCTGCGGCTACCGGGCGGGATGGCTGGCATTGTCCGGCGACAAGCGCTATGCCAAAGACTACATCGAGGGCCTGAACATGCTCTCGAACATGCGCTTGTGCGCCAATGTGCCGGGCCAGTATGCGATTCAGACCGCGCTGGGCGGCTACCAAAGTATTGACGACTTGGTATGCGAGGGCGGACGCTTGCGCCGCCAGCGCGATTTGGCGTATGAGCTGATCACCGCCATTCCCGGTGTCAGCTGCGTCAAACCGCGTGCGGCCCTGTATATGTTTCCGCGCCTGGACCCCAAGATGTACCCGATTGCGGACGACCAGCAATTTTTCCTTGACGTCTTGCAAGAAACCCGCGTGATGCTGGTGCAGGGCACTGGTTTCAACTGGGAAGCACCGGACCATTTTCGGATTGTATTTTTGCCGCATGAGGATGATTTGCGTGAGGCCATTGGGCGCTTGGCGCGGTTTTTGGAGCGGTACCGGGCGACGCATGCAAGCGCCTGATCGTGTATCCAGCCAGTATTTGGTTTTGACAGTGTGATTTTTTATAAGAGCGATATGAAACCCATTCAAGTAGGCCTTCTGGGAATCGGTGTGGTAGGCACCGGAACATTCAATGTACTCAAGCGCAATCAGCCTGAAATACAGCGGCGCGCAGGACGCGGAATTGAAATTACCATGGTGGCTGATTTGGATACTGAGCGTGCCCGGTCCATCGTGGGCGAGGGCGTTGCCGTGGTGAATGATGCCCGCGCAGTCCTTGCAAATTCTGATATTGATATTGTCATTGAGCTGATTGGCGGCTACGGGATTGCCAAGACGCTGGTATTGGAAGCCATTGCGGCGGGAAAGCATGTGGTCACCGCTAACAAGGCTTTGCTGGCGGTACACGGTACGGAGATTTTTGCCGCAGCGTCGGCCAAGGGTGTGATGGTGGCTTTTGAGGCAGCAGTGGCCGGCGGTATCCCCATTATCAAAGCGCTGCGCGAGGGTCTTACAGCCAATCGCATCGAGTGGATTGCCGGGATCATTAACGGGACCACCAATTTCATTCTGTCCGAAATGCGCAGCAAAGGCCTCGATTTCGCGGATGTGCTGAAAGAGGCGCAGCGCCTAGGCTACGCCGAAGCTGATCCAACTTTTGATATTGAGGGTGTGGATGCTGGCCATAAGGTGACCATCATGTCGGCCATCGCCTATGGCATCCCGGTGCAGTTTGACAAGGCCTATGTCGAAGGCATCACCAAACTTTCCGCGCAAGATATTCGCTACGCGGAGCAACTCGGTTACCGGATCAAATTGTTGGGAATTGCCAAGCGCCGCCCCGAAGGCATCGAATTGCGCGTGCACCCCAGTTTGGTGCCCTCCAAGCGCTTGATCGCCAACGTCGAGGGCGCAATGAATGCCGTCGTGGTGCAAGGCGATGCGGTAGGAACTACCTTGTATTACGGCAAAGGTGCTGGTTCAGAACCCACTGCGAGCGCCGTCATCGCCGACCTGGTTGACGTAACGCGTCTGCACACCGCCGATCCTGCGCAGCGTGTGCCGCATCTGGCTTTCCAGCCGGACGCGATGAGCGACTTGCCTATCTTGCCTATGAGCCAGGTCGTCACCAGTTATTACCTGCGCTTGCGCGTGGCGGACCAGGCTGGCGTGCTGGCCAAGGTGACCGGTATATTGGCCGAGGCTGATATCAGCATCGATGCCGTATTGCAGCGCGAAGCGGACGAAGTCGATAGCGACAGCGCCAGCCAAACCGACTTGATAATCCTCACGCACGATTGCCAGGAAGCGCGTATGGACGCAGCGCTGGCGCGCATGCAGGCACTGCCCACCGTGCTGCAAAACATCGTGCGCATTCGCAAGGAAGAGTTGGCCTGATGCAATACATCTCCACCCGCGCCGCAATAGGCCAGGCAGAGCCCAAACGCTTTTGCGAAATATTGCTCGAAGGCCTGGCGCCCGATGGCGGCCTGTACTTGCCGATGCACTACCCGCAGGTCGATAGCGCCACATTAAGCCGCTGGCGCAGCTTGCCTTATGCGGACTTGGCGTTTGAGATTTTGTCCTTGTATGTGGACGACATCCCCGTCGATGATTTGCGCGCCTTGTGTCGCAAAACCTATACCTCAGAGGTCTTCGGCACCGAGGCGATAGTGCCGCTCAAGCGGCTGGAAGAGGGCCTGTACCTCGAGGCCTTGTCCAACGGCCCGACGCTGGCTTTCAAAGACATGGCGATGCAGCTCTTGGGCAATTTGTTTGAATACGAATTGGCGCGGCGCGGCGAAACGCTGAATATTTTTGGCGCCACCAGTGGCGATACCGGAAGCGCTGCGGAATATGCGATGCGCGGGAAAAAAGGCGTGCGCGTCTTTATGACCAGCCCGGACGGACGCATGAGCCCGTTTCAGCAGGCGCAGATGTTCAGCCTGCTCGATGACAACATACACAACATCGCCATACGCGGCGTGTTTGACGATTGCCAGGACTTGGTGAAAGCCGTCTCCAACGACTTGGCCTTTAAACAGCGTTACAAAATCGGCACCGTCAATTCGATTAACTGGGCGCGCCTGATGGCCCAAGTGGTGTACTACTTTGCCGGTTATTTCCAGGCCACCCGCAATAACACCGAGCGGGTATCGTTTTGTGTGCCCAGCGGAAACTTTGGCAATGTGTGCGCGGGCCATGTGGCGCGCATGATGGGTTTGCCGATTGACAAATTGGTGGTTGCCACCAACGAGAACGATGTGCTGGACGAATTTTTCCGGACCGGTGTGTACCGCGTGCGGGGGAGTGCGGACACGCATGAAACGTCGAGCCCTTCGATGGATATATCCAAGGCCAGCAACTTTGAGCGCTTTGTGTTCGATTTGCTGGGCCGCGACAGCCTGCGTGTGGCGGACTTGTTTGGCGCGGGACTGGCGCGCACCGGAGCATTCGATTTGCATGCCGACCCGCTGTTTGCGCAGGCCGCTTCGCATTACGGTTTTGTCAGTGGCAAAAGTACGCACGCCGACCGCATCGCCACCATCCGCGACATCTGGCAGCGCTTTGGTGTGATGGTTGATACCCATACTGCGGATGGCCTCAAAGTCGGGCAGCAAGTCCGCCAGGCCGGTATTCCTATGCTGGTGCTTGAAACCGCTTTACCGATCAAATTTGCCTCCACGATTGTGGAAGCGCTGGGCCGTGAGCCAGAACGCCCGGCCAAATTTTTAGGCATAGAAGCTTTGCCCAAACGGGTGCGTGTGATGGACGCCGATGTGAACGCTCTTAAAGCCTATATCGCTTCGGCGTGCGACTGACCCACCAATATGTCAATGCCGCCACGCAGCCCGCTTTTGCCACTGGAAACCGCGCTGGCGCAATTGCTCGCGGCCTTGGACGGTAGACAGTTGCGCACCGAAATGTGCAGCACCTTGCAGGCCGATGGTCGGGTGCTGGCGCAGCAGGTGGTGTCGGCATTGGAAGTACCGCCGCAGGACAACAGCTCCATGGATGGCTATGCCTTGCGCTGCGCCGATGTGGCGCCGGGGCGCGCATTGCCGGTATCGCAACGCATTCCCGCCGGTAGCCAAGGCGCGCCGCTTCAAGCGGGCACGGTAGCCCGCATCTTTACCGGCGCGCCGATTCCGCCAGGCGCGGACGCGGTGGTCATGCAGGAAGATTGTCAGGAAGTGCCGGGCACGGACGCGTCAAGCCCCGCGATACAAGTGCAGACCCAGCCCCAAGTTGGCCAATGGATACGCCGCCGTGGTGAGGATGTGACCCTCGGTGCCACGGTGTTGCAGTCCGGTTCCCGCCTGGGCCCGGCCGCGCTAGGCATGGCTGCGAGCGTAGGCTTGGCGCAATTGCAAGTCGCTTGCAAGCCGCGCGTGGCCTTGTTTTCTACCGGCGACGAACTGGTCATGCCGGGCACGGTGGCGCCGCAGGACATGGTGCCGGGCTCTATCTACAACTCTAATCGCTTTTTCCTGGCGGCCTTGCTGCGCCGCATGGGTTGCGAGGTCACGGATTTAGGCATCGTGCCCGACCGTTTGGACGCCACGGTACAGGCCTTGCGTGACGCGGCGCAAGTGCATGATGTGGTGCTGACCAGCGGTGGCGTGTCAGTGGGCGAAGAAGACCATATCAAGCCGGCGGTGCAGCAACTGGGTCAATTAGACCTGTGGCAAATCGCTATCAAACCGGGCAAGCCTTTCGCGCATGGGCGCCTGGACGCGGCGCACTTTATTGGGCTGCCGGGTAACCCCGTCTCCAGCTTTGTTACCTTTTTGCTGCTGGTGCGACCGTTTTTGCTGCGCATGCAGGGCGTTCAGGATGTGGCTTTGCCCAGCCAGCCAATGCGCGCCGACTTTGATTGGCCGCGCGCTGACCGGCGGCAAGAGTTTTTGCGTGTCAAGCGCAACGCGCAAGGCGGCCTTGATCTGTTCCCCAACCAGAGCTCGGGCGTTTTGACATCCGTGGTCTGGGGCGACGGTTTGCTGGACAACCCGCCGGGCCGCACGATTGCGCGCGGGGATATGGTGCAATGCATCAGCCTCGGCGATTTGCTGGGCTGAACCGGTCAGGCGCCTAAAGATATTTGTATGCAGATCACCCTTAAATACTTTGCCAGCATCCGCGAGACCATGGGCAGCAGCGGCCAGGTGCTTGAAACGCAGGCCCAAACCCTGGGCCAGCTGCGCGATGAACTGGTGCAATCTGGTGGCCTGGCGGCGCAGGCGCTCGGGCGTGACCGGGTATTGCGCATGGCCTTAAACCAAACTTTGTGCGAGGAAGGCGCGGCCTTGACACCTGGCGCCGAGGTCGCTTTTTTCCCGCCGGTTACCGGAGGCTGAGCATGTGCTTGTTCTGGTGCTTTCAGGTTTTCGCAGTGCCGCTATGAGCCAGACACCTGTCCCACCTGACACCGGTGCCACTGCCCGCGTGCGGATTCAAACAGCGCGGTTTGACGTGTCTGAGGAAATCGCGGCCTTGCAGCAAAACGATCCGCGCATCGGGGCGGTGTGTACTTTTTTAGGCACCGTGCGCGACCGTAATGTGCAGGATGCGGCCCACGCCGGTAGCGTGCAAACGCTGGAGTTGGAGCACTATCCCGGCATGACGGAAAAATCTATCGAAGCCATGATTGACGAGGCGCATCAGCGCTTTGATATTTACGGCGTGCGGGTGGTGCATCGCGTCGGCGTGATGCATCCGACCGAGCCGGTGGTACTAGTCGCTGCCGCCTCGGCCCATCGTGGCGAAAGCTTCAAGGCTTGTGAGTTTGTGATGGACTATTTGAAAACCCAGGCGCCGTTTTGGAAAAAAGAGCAAGGCCTGGACGGCGCGCACTGGGTGGATGCCCGTGTTAGCGACGATGCCGCTTTAGCCCGCTGGGGCATCCACCAACCCAACGCTTGAATTTGCTTCGGGTAGCCAAGCTCCGCCTGCTGGGCGTCTACCCCTTGCCCACTCTCCAAGCCTGAATCCCTGGGAATACAACCCAGTACTGCCTGCCATCAATGGGTGTAAATTTTTTTCTGGGTTCGCCGCGTATGGGCGGCTTCGGCTGCACTTTCTTCGTGGTCCGGCGCTTCCACGGGGTCTAGCCACTGTGAGCGGTGCACTGCTTGTTGCAGCAAATGCAGCAGGCCGTGCACCATAAAGGACTGCAAATTCAGCGTGCAGGTGCGCGCCTCCTGCTCCTCGTCACCGCCGTCCTTGATCACCAATTGGGTCAGGCCATTGGCGTGCAAATGGATGGTGACCTCGGTCACCAGCATGGGCAGCTCACCGAGCGGTAGCGCGGTGGTGGTGCTTGAATAAGGCGTTTGTAAATCAGCTTTTTGTAAAAAATCTTCTTGCTTGAGGTGGACCAGAATCTTGCGGGATTCTTCGTCGGCCACGGTGACGGCGGGGTCTAAAGCCTCGATGCGCGAGACCGCGGTCATCAGCGGCTCTACCAGCTTGACGCCGATGCGGCGGGTCAGCCAGAGCCGCACTTCCTGCTCTTGCACGGTTTTGACCCGAACCAGCAAGCGGTCTTGCCGTTCGTCATACTGCACATTGAGCTGGTGGATGTTCATTGGCTTGATTTTAGTCAGGGTGGGGCGCCCTGTGCTGCTTGAAAATGCAGCACTGGCCCCAAGCTGAGCCCTAACTAAGGATGTTGCATGCGAATTGACAAATTAACGACCAAGTTCCAAGAAGCGCTGGGTGAAGCGCAAAGCGCGGCGCTGGCCCAGGACCATGCCTATATCGAACCGGCCCATGTGCTGGGCGCGATGCTGCGCCAGGAGGACGGCCCCAAGGCTTTACTGCAGCGGGCGGGGGTGAATGTGCCTTCATTGCTGGCCATGGCCGACGCTGCCGCCCACAAACTGCCCCAAGTGCAGGGCCAGGACCAGGTGCAGGTAGGGCGCGATATGGTCAGCCTTTTGCAAGCCTGCGAAAAAGAAGCCATGAAACGTGGCGACCAGTATGTGGCCAGCGAGCTGTTTCTGGTGGCCTTGAGCGAGGCGAAGTCGGAATTTGCCAAGCAGGCCCAGTCTTTGGGCTTGGGCCGCAAGAGCCTGGACGCTGCCATATTGGCAGTGCGCGGCGGGCAAGGCGTAGATAACGCCGACGCCGAAGACCAGCGCGAGTCGCTTAAAAAATACTGCGTGGATTTGACCGAGCGCGCCCGCGCTGGCAAGCTCGACCCAGTGATCGGCCGGGACGACGAAATCCGCCGCGCCATCCAGGTGCTGCAGCGCCGTACCAAAAACAACCCGGTGCTCATTGGCGAGCCCGGCGTGGGCAAGACGGCGATTGTCGAAGGCCTGGCCCAGCGCATCGTGGCCGGTGAAGTGCCCGATTCGCTCAAAGGCAAGCGCGTGCTGTCCCTGGACATGGCTTCGCTGCTAGCGGGGGCCAAATTCCGCGGCGAGTTTGAAGAGCGTCTGAAAAACGTCTTGAAAGACCTGTCTAAAGACGAGGGCCAAACCATCGTCTTTATTGACGAATTGCACACCATGGTGGGCGCCGGCAAGGCCGAAGGCGCCATGGACGCTGGCAATATGCTCAAGCCCGCCTTGGCGCGCGGCGAGCTCCATTGTGTGGGCGCCACCACGCTGGACGAGTACCGCAAATACATCGAGAAAGATGCCGCGCTAGAGCGGCGTTTTCAGAAGATTTTGGTGGGCGAACCTACAGTAGAAGCCACCGTCGCCATTTTGCGTGGCCTGAAAGAGCGCTACCAGGTACACCACGGCGTCAATATCACCGACCCGGCAATTGTGGCGGCGGCCGAACTGAGCCACCGTTACATCACCGACCGCTTTTTGCCCGACAAGGCTATTGACCTGATTGACGAAGCAGCGGCCAAGATCAAGATTGAGCTTGATTCCAAGCCCGAGGTGATGGACAAGCTGGACAGGCGTTTGATTCAGCTACAGATCGAGCGCGAAGCGGTGAAAAAGGAAAAAGATGAAGCCTCCATCAAGCGCTTTGAACTCATCAACGAGGAAATTAGCACCTTGCAACGCGAAATCGCGGACCTGGACGAAATCTGGAAGGCGGAAAAAGCCACGGCCCAGGGCAGTGCGCAAATCCGCGCAGAAATAGACGTGTTGCGCCAGCAAATTGAAACCCTGACGCGCAAGGGCGACCTCACCAAAGTGGCTGAACTGCAATACGGCCAACTTCCTGGATTGGAAAAGCGGCTCAAAGAGGCGCAAGATACCGAGGCAGGCCGCGCCAGAGGCGGCGAGGGCGCTGCGCCGCAGTTGCTACGCACGCAGGTAGGCGCTGAAGAAATCGCCGAAGTGGTGGCGCGCGCCACCGGCATTCCTATCGCCAAACTCATGCAGGGCGACCGCGAAAAGCTGCTGCTGATGGAAGAGCGCCTGCACCAGCGCGTGGTTGGCCAGGACGAGGCCATTGGGGCCGTGGCCAATGCGATTCGCCGTTCGCGTTCGGGCCTGTCGGACCCTAATCGCCCCACAGGCTCATTTTTGTTCTTGGGCCCCACGGGTGTTGGCAAAACGGAGTTGTGCAAAGCCTTGGCCGGTTTCTTGTTTGACAGCGAGGACCATTTGATCCGCATGGACATGAGCGAGTTCATGGAAAAGCATTCGGTGGCTCGTTTGATAGGCGCGCCCCCCGGTTATGTGGGTTACGAAGAGGGCGGTTACCTCACCGAAGCGGTGCGCCGCAAACCCTATAGCGTGCTCTTGCTGGACGAAGTGGAAAAGGCCCATCCCGATGTGTTTAACGTGCTGCTGCAAGTGCTGGACGATGGCCGCCTGACCGACGGCCAAGGCCGCACCGTGGACTTTAAAAACACCGTCATTGTGATGACCAGCAATATCGGCTCGCAATTGATTCAAAGCATGGTAGGCCAGGATCGCGAAGACATCAAAGACGCGGTGACGGGCGAATTGAAAAACCATTTCCGGCCTGAATTTATCAACCGGATTGACGAGACCGTGGTCTTTCACGCGCTGGATGCCAGCCACATCGCCAATATCGCCAAGATCCAGCTGCAAACCTTGATGGACCGCTTGGCGCGTATGGACTATGTGCTAGAAGTGTCAGACGCTGCCGTGGCTGAGTTGGCGAAGGTTGGTTTTGACCCGGTGTATGGCGCTAGGCCGCTCAAGCGCGCGATTCAGCAGCGCCTGGAAAATCCACTGTCCAAATTGCTTTTAGAAGGGCGCTTTGTGCCCAAAGACACCATCCACGTAGGCGTGGACCCGATACGCAATCCGGGGCAGTTTTCGTTTAGCGCGAATTAGCGCTTAGGGGGTGGCGGTGCTGCCGGTCTGCACCCGGCGAGCGCCGTCGTAGCGCCGCGCCCAATAGGCGAGGCCCATGTCCTCGACGCGCACTTCGGCGCCGGGCTTAGGCGAGTGGATGAATTTCCCGTTGCCCACGTAAATACCCACATGGCTGAAAGCATGGCGCATGGTGTTGAAAAACACCAAGTCGCCGGGTTTGAGCTCTGATTTGTCGATAGTTTGGGTGGCTGCGGCTTGCTGCGCTGCGCTGCGTGGTAATACCAGGCCGATGGTTTGCTCGTACATCGCTTTGACAAAACCGCTGCAATCGAAGCCGCTTTCGGCGCTATTGCCGCCCCGGCGGTAGGGCACTCCTAAGAACCCCATCGCGCCCACCACCAGATCGGAGGCCTGGTTTTGCATCTGGTTACCCGCCTCGCTGATGCGGTTGAGCAAGCCTTTGTCGGTCAGGAATTTGCCTAAATCGTCGTTGGCTGGTGCAGTTTGTTCGGCGCTGATGCCGCAGGCAAAAACCAGTAAAAGGGCGACGCGGGAGGGGAATTGCATGGCCGAACTGTAGCCGACAAGCGGGGGTACGTCAAGTAAAATTTACATGAGGTATATTATTTAAGTTATTGATTAATATAAATAATTAAGATTTAAAAGTGATGTTAAAGGCATCTTAGGCGGCGCATGTGCGGGATCGCATGGCCCTAATTCGCAGTCTAATTTCACCAGGGATGACTGCACCCATATGGTGCGCGCCACATCTCGGCGACTGGTTATGCTCAGCGCTTTTAGCCATCGGAAAGAATGCCCATGTTGCTCGATGTTGAGGAAAGCCAGTTGGTGTTGGTGGACTACCAGGCGCGTTTGATGCCCGCGTTATTTGACGTGCCGCAGGTGATGGCCAATGCGGTGCGTCTGGCCCGGCTGGCCGCGCTGCTGCAAGTGCCTACCGTGTTGCTGGAGCAAAGCCCGGATCGCTTGGGCCCAACCGCTGAGCCGCTTTTGGCGGCGACGCAGGCTTTGGCGGCCGCGCGCCTTTTGCGCAGCCTGCAAAAAACCCATTTCAGCGGCGTGGAGGACGGCTTGTCCGAGATGCTGCGCCCGCCGGTCAAGCCCGCAGGTGGCAATGCGCGCAGCCTGCCCAAGCATTTGCAAAAACCGGCGCCGGAGCAAAACCTGCGCCCCTCCATTGTGCTGGCCGGTTGCGAAGCCCATGTTTGCCTGATGCAAACCGCGCTCGCTTTGCTGGAGGACGAATTCGAGGTCTGGGTGGTGACCGATGCCTGTAGTTCACGCACTGAGCGCAACCGCGACGCCGCCTTTGACCGCCTGGCCGGCGCCGGTGCCGAACTGCTGACAACCGAAATGGTGGCCTTTGAATGGCTGCGCCATGCCGACCATCCCCAGTTTCGCGCCGTGCAGGCGCTGATTAAGTAAGTGCTTTCATGGGGTTGATACGCTGGCCCTAGTCAGCCACTAGCAAGTTGCCTGTTCATAATCTGCTCAGCTACGCGGCCCCAGCGTGGAACATTATGTGGAGACTGATATGCCCGACTACCAAGCCTTTCACCGCCGCTCGATCGACGACCGCGATGCCTTTTGGGCAGAGCAAGCAAATCGCATCGATTGGCAGACCCAGCCTCAAACGATTTGCGATTACAGCAACCCGCCTTTTGCGCGCTGGTTTGAAGGCGGCACGACCAATCTGTGTCACAACGCGGTGGACCGCCACCTCAAAGACCGGCCCGACCAAATCGCTTTAATTGCGGTATCGACAGAAACCGATACCGAGCAAACCTATACCTTCCGCCAGCTCCATGCCCATGTGCAAACCATGGCCGCGGCCTTGCTGGACTTGGGCGTGCGCAAAGGCGATCGCGTGCTGATTTACATGCCCATGGTGGCTGAGGCCGCTTTTGCTATGTTGGCCTGTGCCCGTATCGGGGCGATTCACTCGGTCGTTTTTGGCGGCTTTGCCTCGGTGTCCTTGGCCTCGCGGATTGAAGATGCCTCGCCGGTGGTAGTAGTCAGTGCGGATGCGGGCTCGCGCGGCGGCAAAGTGGTGCCTTACAAGCCTTTGCTGGACGAGGCGCTGGCCTTATCCAGCCACAAGCCGCAAGCGGTGTTGCTGGTGGATCGCCAATTGGCGCCCATGGCCATGACAGCCGGTCGTGACCATAGCTGGGCCAGCCTACAAACAAAACACCACAATGCCGTCGTGCCCTGCGAATGGGTCGATGCCACGCACCCCAGCTACACCTTGTACACCAGCGGCACTACCGGTAAACCTAAAGGCGTGCAGCGCGACACCGGCGGCTATGCCGTTGCCTTGGCAGCGAGCATGGAAACTATTTTTTGCGGCAAAGCCGGTGAAACCTATTTCTCCACCAGCGACATCGGTTGGGTGGTCGGCCACAGCTATATCGTCTATGGCCCATTGATCGCCGGTATGGCCACCATCATGTACGAAGGCCTGCCCATCCGGCCGGACGGCGGCATTTGGTGGAGCCTGGTGGAAAAGTACAAAGTCACCGTCATGTTCAGCGCGCCCACAGCCATCCGTGTGCTGAAAAAACAAGACCCGGCCCTGCTCAAGCGCTATGACTTGAGCAGTTTGCGCGCCCTGTTTTTGGCCGGTGAGCCCTTGGATGAGCCAACAGCCCAGTGGATTAGCGATGGCTTGGGCAAAGACATCATTGACAACTACTGGCAGACAGAGAGCGGTTGGCCTATCTTGACGATTGCCAACGGTGTGGAAAAAGCGCCCAGCAAATTTGGCAGTCCCGGCATTGCCATGTACGGCTATGACGTCAAACTGCTGGACGAGGCCACGGGCGAAGAGCTGCACGGCGCGGATAAAAAAGGCGTGCTGGTTATCGAAGGGCCCTTGCCGCCGGGCTGCATGCAAACCGTTTGGCAAGACGATGCGCGCTTTGTCAACACGTATTGGAAAAGCGTCCCCGGTAAATTGGTGTACAGCACGTTTGACTGGGCCACGCGCGACAAAGACGGCTATTACTTCATTTTAGGTCGCACCGACGACGTGATCAACGTGGCTGGCCACCGCCTGGGTACCCGCGAAATTGAGGAATGTATTTCCGGTCATCCCAATATTTCTGAAGTGGCAGTGGTGGGCGTGGCCGACACGCTCAAAGGCCAGGTGGCCATGGCCTTTGCGGTGGTTAAAGACGCCAGCGGGCTGGTCGATGACAAGTCACGTTTTGCTTTGGAGGGCGAAATCATGAAGTTGGTGGACCAGTCGATTGGCGCCATCGGCCGACCGGCGCGGGTGCGTTTTGTGACCGTCCTGCCCAAAACCCGCAGCGGCAAGCTGCTGCGCCGCGCCATCCAGGCGGTCTGCGAGGGCCGCGATCCCGGCGACCTGACCACCATGGAAGACCCCTCGGCCTTGCAACAAATCCGGGATTTGATGTAGTCGGGCACCGGCCCAAACGCCCGCAAGCCCGAGCAGCTCGGGCGAGCGGGCACCGTTTCGATGGCACAATGCGCGCTGTTACCAAGGCGCCCAGCGCCAACGTCGCATCCGCCATCCGGTCAAGCCGTACAGCGGAAGGTCTTTTAACCAACTTATGTTTCCCCGGAGGGAAACGGAGGTCAGCGAAAAATGAGTACGAGTTCGTCCGTCTATTCAGCCTATCTGGGCAACACTTTTCTCTTCGGCGGCAACGCGCCCTATGTCGAAGAGATGTATGAAAACTACCTCGACAACCCTGGCAGCGTGCCTGACACCTGGCGCGACTACTTTGACGCCTTGCAGCATGTGCCGGCCTCTGATGGCAGCAATGCGCGCGATGTGGCGCATCTTCCGGTGGTCAATGCGTTTGCCCAGCGCGCCAAATCCGGCGGCACCCGTGTGGTGCTGGCTAGCGCCGACGCTGAAATGGGCCGCAAGCGCACCGCCGCGCAACAACTGATCGCCGCCTACCGTAATGTGGGCCAACGCTGGGCTGATCTGGATCCGCTCAAGCGCACCGAGCGCCCGCACATCCCCGACCTGGACCCCGCGTTCTACGGTTTTGTCGACGCCGACCAGGAAACCGTGTTTGACACCAGCAATACCTTCTTTGGCAAAAACAGCATGTCGCTGCGCGAATTGCTTAATGCCTTGCGCGAGACCTATTGCGGCACCTTGGGCGCGGAGTTCATGTACGCCACCGACCAGGACGAAAAACGCTGGTGGCAGCAAAAGCTGGAAGCTGTGCGCAGTAAACCCAATTTCAACGCCGATAAGAAAAAGCATATCCTGGGCCGCCTTACTGCGGCTGAAGGCCTGGAGCGTTTTCTGCATACCAAATATGTCGGCCAAAAGCGCTTTTCGCTAGAAGGCGGCGAGAGCTTTATCGCTGCCATGGACGAATTGATCCAGGCCGCAGGCAGCCAGGGCGTGCAAGAGATCGTAATCGGCATGGCGCACCGGGGACGCCTCAACGTGCTAGTCAACACCATGGGCAAACAGCCCAAGGATTTGTTTGCCGAGTTTGACCATACCGCGCCCGAAGAACTGACTTCTGGCGATGTGAAATACCACCAAGGCTTTAGCTCGGACATGAGCACACCCGGCGGGCCAGTGCATTTGTCGCTGGCCTTTAATCCCTCGCACCTGGAAATCGTGAATCCCGTAGTCCAAGGCTCGGTGCGCGCACGCATGGACCGGCGCTCCGACCCACAGGGCAAGCAAGTGCTGCCGGTATTGGTGCATGGTGACGCTGCATTCGGCGGCCAGGGCGTGAACCAAGAGACCTTGGCGCTAGCCCAGACCCGTGGCTACACCACCGGCGGTACGGTGCACATCATCATCAACAACCAGATCGGCTTTACCACCTCGGACCCGCGCGATATGCGCTCCAGCGCGTTTTGCACCGACATCGTCAAGATGGTGGAAGCGCCGGTGCTGCACGTCAATGGCGATGACCCCGAAGCGGTCGTCCTGGCCACCCAGTTCGCGCTGGAATACCGCATGAAGTTCCGCAAGGACGTGGTGGTGGACATTATTTGCTTTCGCAAACTCGGCCACAACGAGCAGGACACCCCCAGCCTGACACAGCCGCTGATGTACAAAAAAATCGGCGCGCATCCCGGCACCCGCAAGTTGTTTGCCGACAAGCTGACCGCCCAAGGCCTGGGCGAGACCCTGGGTGAAGATATGGTCAAAGCCTACCGGGCCGCATTGGACGAAGGCCGCCACGCAGCGGACCCGGTACTGACCAATTTCAAGACCAAGTTCACCGTGGACTGGGCGCCGTTTTTGGGTAAAAAATGGACGGATGTGGGCGATACCGCGCTGCCCCTGAGCGAATGGAAACGCCTGGCAGAGCGCATGACGGCGATTCCCTCGACCGTGACGCCGCACCAATTGGTGCGCAAGGTGTATGACGACCGCGCGGCCATGGGCCGGGGCGATATTCCGGTCGATTGGGGCATGGGCGAGCACATGGCTTTTGCCTCCTTGGTCGCTAGCGGCTACCCGGTGCGCCTGTCGGGCGAAGACTGCGGTCGTGGCACCTTTACCCACCGCCACGCGGTAATTCACGACCAGAACCGTGAAAAATGGGACGTTGGCACCTACGTACCTTTGCAAAACGTGGCCGATGGGCAGGCGCCGTTCGTGGTGATCGACTCCATCCTTTCCGAGGAAGCGGTGCTGGGCTTTGAGTATGGCTATGCCTCGAATGACCCCAACACCATGGTGATATGGGAAGCGCAATTTGGCGACTTTGCCAATGGCGCGCAAGTGGTGATTGACCAGTTCATCGCATCGGGCGAAGTCAAGTGGGGCCGCGTCAATGGCCTGACCCTGATGCTGCCGCACGGCTACGAAGGCCAGGGCCCCGAACACAGCTCGGCGCGCCTGGAGCGCTTTATGCAATTGGCGGCGGACACCAATATGCAAATCGTGCAACCCACCACGGCTAGCCAAATTTTCCATGTGCTGCGCCGCCAGATGGTGCGCAATGTGCGCAAGCCCTTGGTCATCATGACGCCCAAGTCGCTGCTGCGTAATAAAGACGCTACCTCACCTTTGAGCGAGTTCACCCGTGGAGGCTTTCAGACGGTGATCGGCGAGGTCAAAGAGATCAAGGCCGAGAAGGTCAAGCGAATCGTCGTGTGTTCGGGCAAGGTCTATTACGACCTGGTGAAAAAGCGCGAGGAGCGCGGTTCAGACGATGTTGCCATTGTGCGTATTGAGCAGCTCTATCCGTTTGCCCACAAGGCTTTTGCGAACGAAATTAAAAAATACCCGAACGCCACCGAAATCGTTTGGACCCAGGATGAGCCGCAAAACCAGGGCGCATGGTTTTTTGTACAGCACTACATCCATGAAAACATGCTCGACGGGCAAAAGCTCGCCTACTCTGGTCGCGCCGCTTCGGCCTCGCCCGCCGTGGGTTATTCGCACCTGCACCAGGAACAGCAAAAAGCACTTGTCGATGGCGCATTCGGCAAGCTCAAAGGCGTGGTGTTGACCAAGTAAGGCAGCACCCAGAAAACGCAAATTTATTGAAAGAATCGTATGGCCATCGTAGAAGTAAAAGTTCCCCAACTGTCTGAGTCTGTGGCAGAAGCCACCATGCTGCAGTGGAAGAAAAAAGTAGGCGACAGCGTTGCCGCAGATGAAACACTTATTGAAATCGAGACTGACAAAGTGGTGCTCGAAGTGCCTGCCCCTTCGGCTGGCGTGCTGTCAGAAATCCTGGTGCTTGACGGCGGCAT
>CANFJQ010000043.1 GCA_947447615.1 Comamonadaceae bacterium | reverse complement strand
ATTCAAAAAATGTTTATCACTGCGCGCAATTTCATGGACATGGTGCGCATTGCCTATCCGGTGGTGTACCGCCCGGCCAGCCTGAGTTTTCAGGTGCCGTATTGGGAGAACGATGAGGTTTGGCAATCGGTGGAAATGCGCGATGCACAAGGCGCGGACTGGACAGCGATTTACACCTTGTTACGCCAGGCCGATGGGGTTTGGCGCATCAACGGCTGTGTGCTGCGCCGGGGTTTGGTCCAAGCGGTGTAGAGATTGTCGGCTAAAGCGGCGGTCACATTGGAAGCCCCACCTGGGCGGCCTGGCCCTGCGGCTGAGGGAGTTGCAGGGCGTAAACCATGATGGCTTTCGATCTTTACGAGGGCGCCGCTTGGCAATCAGCGTGCACCAGGGATCGGCTTTGGCCTGTATTGACTTGAACGATGCGGCACTGCCCAACGTAAATTTCCAGCCGGAAAACCTGGGGCTTTTGTAGGTTCAGCCCTTGAACCAGCATGCCCTTAGGGTCTTTCAGTGGCGCACGTTCTAAGGTCAACAGGGCAGATCGGGTCCATGGCGTCACGTCGACAAGTACTCTAGATGCACCCAGCATCTCGCTCAACACCAGGTTAATTTCTCGCTGCGCAGATTCATTAACGGTACGCAAAACCGCAGGACTTGCGCCCAAGGGCGTCTGGCAGGCGGCTAGAAGCAGTGCCAGGGAGCCACAAAGGTAGGCAGTCGCCGGGCGCTTCCTCATGGCTTTATCTTGGTGTGAATCGAGAGCAAGCGCATAGGATTTGGTTCAAATACAGAGCTATTGTTTTGAGGTGCAGCAATGGCCTTCATGCTTGCTACTGGATTGGCAGAGCACTTGCCAGTCGACAGATACTGGAGAGCTTCGGCAAGCCTTGGCTCTGTCGCATCGCCTAAGGGGTACGCTGGATCATCCTTGACAGTGCAAGTGGGTGCAAAACCTGCGTCGTAATCCGCAAATCCCTGGTTGTTTTCCCCTTTAAATTCCACCGCGAAATAGGTTCGTCCGCAATTGTCCGCAGCGTTAAATCCATAGGGTTTCCCGTAAGTGGTGCTGCCGATCAAATTCACTTGCACGCCAATACCGCGCAAACCATTGATAAGTGCTTCGCTGGCTGACGCGGTGCCATGGTCCACCAGCAGAGTTACCCGCCTGAGGTTCAAGCTCGGCAGGGGGCGTTTTCGGTCATAGGCATTACTGGATGTTAGAGCGTAGGGTATGAATGGATAGGTGAAGCTATCTTTTGTGCGTTTATCGTTGTAAGTGGTTTTATAAAATATTTTTCCATCGCTTGCTAAGGGACCGGCAATCAAATACGCAAGTTGGCTCGAAATGTACAGAAGGCCCCCACCGTTGTAACGCATGTCCAGCACTAAGTCGGTAGCGCCCTGGCTTTTAAAATCGCTAAAGGCCTGGATGAGTTGATCTTGCGACTTCGCAATAAAAGCATCGAAATACAGGTAGGCCGTATTGCTCGGTAAAAGCTTGGCCAGGCGTACAGGCGTCGCGTCGTATTCAGCGGTTTGCATGTTCAGCCGAATGCTTTCTTGCCCTCGCTGAAAAACAAAACTATGCAAAGCACTGTCGTTTGGAAAAAGGCCCTTAGTCAGGCCAGTAGCGTCACCACTGTTGATGAAGTCAATGCCGTCAAGCGCGACAAGCTTATCGCCGCGGGCGACGCCGTTCTTAGCTGCGGGGCTATTGGGTTCGACGTTTAGCACTACAAAATTCCGTGGTGGTGATTTTTTTATCGAGGCCCATTCAATCCCGTAGTCCAATGAAACGCCGCTACTGTATTGGTTCCAATACTGCGTGGTGTACGAAAAATGGAATCGATCCAAATCTTCACCAGCACTATTTTTTGCCGATGTTTTTAGCACGTCAAAGTAGGCTTGCACGGTGGCGTATTGGCTGGCGTCTAGATTGGGAACGTCTTTGTACCAAAGGTAGCGTTCGTCAATGTAAGAGCGCACCCATGCTTTTTCATTTTCGACTGTGCCTGGTTTTTCACCCAATGCTGGATCAGGGCTAGCGCAGATTTTGGCCAACTGGGCCGAGGGCGCGAAAGTAATATCGACCGGGTTTTTATCACCGGCCCCGCCACCGCCACCGCCACCGCCGCAGGCAGTAAGCAGGGCAAGTGATGTCAGTCCTAAAGCCCCGTACCAAATCAAAAAAGTTCGGCTAGTGCGTAGCACTTGTTTGCTCTGTGAGGCTACTGCGAACGCTAGTAATGGATGACTTACCATGGCTGTTGCTTCCCCGGCTGACCCTGCGCCGATTGCTAACCCGGGGTGGCACACCTATTCAGTCGGCATACCCGTCATTGCTTTTAACCCAGGTCTCCATGGCGCCCCCGGTCAGCTTTGACCTTCGCCACGCTGCAGCCCGAATCCAACATCCGGCGCAAGCCATTGCATTTTTGGCGATAGTAACTTAAAAAATAATTTAAAGAAAATAAATAAACTTGACTGCCATTTCAGTCAAATCCGCGAACCCACAGCGGGCGGCCTGTCGCCCGCTGGGTTCTGAGCGGCGGTACAGCGGGAATGCATAGCGGCCGATTGCGATCGGCAGCACCCGCTTGCATAGTCAGGCCAGCGTACGCCAAGCCCGATGGCTGGCGCCTAGCAGCGCGTCGGCCTCGACCGGGCCTTGCGAGCCTGCCGCGTAGTGCGCCAGCGGTGCTTTGGCGTCGGCCCAATATTCCTGCAAGGGGCGCACGATGTCCCAGCCGGCCATGACGCTGTCCGAGCGCTGAAACAGCGTGGCATCGCCGATCATGCAGTCGTAGATCAGGGTTTCGTAGCCGGTGCTAGGCGCGTTCTGGAAGTAATCCTTGTAGTGGAAATCCATATGCACCTGGCCAATCTGGATCTTGGGGCCGGGGATTTTGGCGCCAAAGGTGAGCATGGCGCCTTCGTCCGGTTGCAGCTTGATGACCAGTGCATTGGGCGTGAGGGCCTCGGTGGCCGTGTCGCGAAACAGGGAAAACGGCGGGCGTTTGAACTGGATCACGATTTCACTTTGGCGCTTGGCCATGGCTTTGCCGGTGCGCAGGTAAAAGGGCACGCCGGCCCAGCGCCAGTTGTCGATACCCAACTTCAGCGCGACATAGGTCTCGGTTTTGCTGCCGGGGTTGACGCCGTCTTCTTGCAGGTAGCCAGCCAAGGCTTGTCCGTCGCGGCTGCCCGCGCTGTACTGGCCGCGTACGCTGTCGGTGGCCGCATCGACGCGGTGCACCGATTGCAGTACCTTGGTTTTTTCATTGCGCACCGCGTCGGCGTCAAACGAGGCGGGCGACTCCATGGCCGTCAGGGCCAGCAGCTGGAACACGTGGTTAGGCACCATATCGCGCATGGCGCCCGTGTTTTCGTAAAAGGCTGCGCGCTTTTCCACGCCCACGGTCTCGGCCACGGTAATTTGCACATGGTCGATATGGTCGCGGTTCCACAGCGGCTCGAAGATGCCGTTGGCAAAACGCATAAGCATGATGTTTTGCACGGTTTCCTTGCCCAGGAAGTGGTCCATGCGGTAAATCTGTGACTCGGCCAGGCTGTGGCGTAACTGGGTGTTGAGCGCTTGCGCCGAGGCCAGGTCGCTACCGAATGGTTTTTCCACCACCACGCGGCGCCACTGGTTATTGGTCTCGTTGACCAGACCTGCGGCGCCGAGTTGATCGACGATGCCGCCGAAAAAGCGCGCACCGACGGCCAGGTAAAACATCACGTTGTCGTTGACATGGTGGCTGCTCTTGACCGCTTGCAGGCGCTCGCCCAGTTCGACGTAGGAGGCCGCGGCCCCAAAATCCGCCGACAAATAGGTGATGCTGGCTAGCAGACGCTGGAGGTTGCCTTCATCGAGCGCTTGGGCATAGTGTTTGTCTGCGGCAAAGGCGCGCACCGACTCCTCGACATGGCCCCGGAAGTCCTGGTCGCTCATTTCCAAGCGGTCCACGCCGATCAGGGCGAAGTTGGTGGGCAGCAGATTGGTGCGCGCCAGGTTGTAAAGCGCGGGCATCAGCAAGCGCTTGGTCAGGTCACCACCGGCGCCAAAAATGACGACGGTGCAAGCCGGTGCGCGTTCGCCATGCGGCGTTTTTTCGTGTTCGATATCTTGTGCCACGGGTGTTCCTTAAGCTTTGCCGGGTTCTTTGTGGCCGCCAAACTGCTTGCGCATGGCTGAGAGCACTTTCTCGGCAAATGTGTGTTCCTTGCGCGAGCGAAAGCGGGTGTACAGGGCGGCGGTCAGCACGTCAGCGGGCACGGCTTCTTCGATGGCGGCCTGGATGGTCCAACGGCCTTCGCCCGAATCCTCCACGTAGCCGGAGTAGGATTTGAGTTCGGGGTCTTCGGCCAGCGAGATGGCCGTCAAGTCCAGGAGCCAAGACGAGACCACGCTGCCACGGCGCCAGAGTTCGGTGATGTCAGCCAAGTTCAGGTCATAGCGGCGCTCGGCGGGGATGCTTTCTTGGTTCACGCCTTTGAGAATGTCCAGGCCTTCGCCGTAGGCCTGCATCAGCCCGTATTCGATGCCGTTGTGCACCATCTTGACAAAGTGCCCCGAACCGGCCGGTCCGGTGTAGAGGTAGCCGTCTTCGGCAGTGGACTTGCGGCCTTCACGGCCCGGGGTTTTTTCGATGGTGCCCACGCCCGGTGCCAAGGTTTTGAAGATAGGGTCCAGGTGGTCGAAGGCCGCCTTATCTCCGCCGATCATCATGCAATAGCCCCGGTCCAGGCCCCAGACGCCGCCGCTGGTGCCCACGTCGATATAGCGGATGCCTTTTTCGGCCAGCGCCTTGGCGCGGCGCACGTCGTCTTGGTAATTGGAGTTGCCGCCGTCAATGATGGTGTCGCCCGCTTCCAGCAAGCCAGACAAGGTGTTGACCGTCGCCTCGGTGATAGCGCCTGCGGGCAGCATGACCCAGACGGCGCGCGGTTTTTGCAGCTGGCTGATAAAGCTGGCCATGTCCTGGCTGGGCGTGGCGCCCTCGCTGGCGAGTTGGGCCACGCTGGCGGCGTTGGTGTCATACACCACGCAGGTGTGGCCGTTGCGCATGAGCCTGCGCACGATGTTGCCGCCCATACGCCCCAAACCAATCATTCCTAGCTGCATAGTGTCTCCAATTATGTGTAAATCGCGTAAATCGCAAAAAATAAGGAAAACGATTATGGTACGAAACGATGGCTAGCCAGGAAAGCAAGGCTGAACTCGGTCACATTCGTGTCTTTTGGGCTTCAAACATGCCAATTCCAGGGCAAATGTGAAGCACCTGTCGTAGCTTTACAGTGGAGACAGCGAAGTTGCGGCATTTCCCTAATTGTTAAAACTAAAAAAGTGATAGCATGGAAAACACTTGTGTACGGAGCCGCTAGGACTATGGAAAAACCCACCCATTGCCAAGTTTTAGGCATCACCAGCGGCCAGCCGGGCGTTGGAAAAACCACGGTATCGGTCAATTTGGCGGTGGCCTTGCACGACATGGGTTATGCCGTGATGATTTTGGATGCCAACTCCAGCGCCAATAACGCACAAACTGCCCTGGGGACGGTCTGCCCCTACCACCTCGGGCATTTTTTGGAGGGCGACAAGTCCTTGCGCGAAATCATTTTGAAGCGCCGCTACGGTATCAATCTGATCGCGGGTGCCTCGACCATCGAGGCCATGACCACGCTCAACCCTGCCAAAGCGTCCAGAGTGCTTAAGCAGTTTGGCGACATGGAAAGCGAGCTCGATTTTCTGATTGTCGATATGCCGCCGGGAACCGAGCAGTCGGTCCTATCCTTCATGGCCAGTACCAGCCGCCGGATTATTGTTGTGCGCAACGACCAGGCGGGCGTGACCGATGCCTACGCGATGATCAAGGTGCTGTGCAGCGACTTCAAGCTCGACGAAATCCACATCATTGTCAATGGCGTGACTACCGAAGCCGAAGGCAAGAAGATGTTTGAGGTGCTGGACAAAATCAGCCAGCGCTTTCTTGCGCGCGCGCTGCATTACCTGGGCAGCGTTTCCCACGATGAATTGATCGTCGAGGCCGGAGAGCGCCACCTATCGGTGACCGAGCACGCGCCCACCAGCCGCGGGGCGCGCGATTTCCGCCATATTGCAGATAAAACCAGCCACCTGGCATTGCAAAAATTTGTCGACGGCGGTATCGAACACTTTATCCAGCGCCTGCTGCATTTGCACGACCTGACGGCTGAAACCGCTTAGGGCGGCCGCTCCAGCGCCCTCGTCATTGGCCTGCCTGGGGTCAAGGTGTGGAGCATCGCTGCGGACGATGCACGCCACCGCTTCCGGTGGCCCTTTCGCCACATTTGATCGCCAGCACACAGCACAGCTAGCTTGTTTGCGCCATGTCAATTAGAATAGATTCGCCACTTTTATTTGTAAAAAATGTCAAATCCAGGCCAACACGACCATTCTTCCACCAAGTTGGGGACTCTTATTCTGGGCGCTTTAGGCGTTGTTTTTGGCGACATCGGTACCTCACCGCTGTACGCGCTCAAGGTATCGGTAGAAGCCGCCGGCGGCGCGGCCGGTGCCGACATTTCGCACACGGTACTGGGCGTTTTATCACTGATCAGCTGGGCTTTGGTGCTGGTGGTGATGATCAAGTACGTGTTCATCATCATGCGGGCAGACAACAAAGGTGAGGGTGGTATTTTTGCGCTGACCTCGCTGGTGTCCAACGGTATTCGCGAGGGCTCTAGCGCCCGCTGGATCGTGACCCTGGCCGGCGCCTTGGGCGCCGCTTTGTTTTTTGGCGACAGCATGATCACCCCGGCCATCTCTGTGCTCAGCGCGGTGGAAGGTCTGAAGGTCTTGTCCCCGGATTTGGAGCGCTTCATCATCCCGATCGCGCTGACCTTGATTTCTGCCTTGTTTGCCGTCGAGCGCTTTGGCACCGGCAAGATCGGTATCGTCTTCGGGCCCATCATGTTGGTCTGGTTTCTTTGCCTGGGCGTACTCGGTTTGACCGAAATCGTGCAGCACCCGGTCGTTTTTGCGGCGCTGAATCCCTGGATTGGTATCAGCTTGTTGGCTGAACACCCGGGGATTTCGATCGCCATCTTGGGCTCGGTGGTGTTGGCGGTGACCGGTGGCGAGGCTTTGTACGCCGACATGGGCCATTTCGGGCGCCAGCCGATTCAGCGGGCCTGGTTGTTCTTGGTATTTCCCTGCCTGCTACTTAATTACTATGGCCAGGGCGCTTTGCTGATCAGTGACCCGAGTGCGCTGGACAACCCGTTTTATCGCCTGGGGCCAGACTGGGCCTTGGTTCCTATGCTCATATTGGCTTCAATGGCCACCATCATCGCCTCGCAGGCCGTGATCTCCGGAGCCTTTTCCATTGCCACCCAAGCGGTGCGCCTAGGCTATATCCCGCGTTTGCGCGTCAAGCACACCTCGCCCGAGGAAATGGGCCAGGTCTATGTGTCCAAAATCAACATCTTGCTGTTTGTTGGCGTGGTGGTGCTGGTGCTGGGCTTTAAGAGCTCTGAGCACCTGGCCTCGGCCTATGGCGTTTCGGTGACCGGCGCCATGGCGATTGACACGGTACTTGCCGGGTTTTTGTTTGTCGCGATTCGTGGCTGGAACAAATGGATGTTTATTCCCTTGTTCGTGGCCTTGTTCGCCATCGACATGGTTTTTCTGGGCACCAACTTATTCAAGTTCTTCGAAGGCGGTTGGCTGCCCGTTAGCGTAGCAGGCGTTTTGATGTTGGTCATGGTGTCCTGGATCAGCGGGCGCGAGCGCTTGCTCAAAGCGCGCTGGGACTCAGCCACCGAGCTCAAGCCCTTTTTGGATGGTTTGAATGGTCGCCTGCCCCAGCGGGTAGCCGGCACAGCGATTTTTATGGTGCCGCATTCGAACATCGTGCCGGTGTCCTTGCTGCACAACATGAAGCACAACAAGGTGATCCACGAGCGGGTGATCTTGATGCATATCCAGACCGTGAACGAGCCCTATGTGGGCGACAGCGATCGCGTCACGATTGAGCATCTGGATCACAATTTCCACGCGGTGGAGGTGCGCTTTGGCTTCATGGAAGACATGCACGTGATGCGCGCCGTGGCATTCTTGCGGGCACGCGAGTTCCACTTCAGTTTGATGGAAATTTCCTTCTTCGTGGGCAAAGAGCAGGTCATCGCCACGCATTCGTCGCCGCTGTTAATGGCGCCGTTTATTTATATGCACCGCTCTATGCAGGGCGCGTCTGAATACTTCAAAATTCCGCTAGAGCACGCCATAGAGCTGGGCGGCTACGTAGAGATTTAAGCTGCTGCGTTAACGGGCGTCTTCAAAAAATCGCGCAGCGCATCGAGCGCCTGGTCCGGTGCTTCTTGCAAAAGCGAGTGCCCGGCTTTGAGCGTGACCACTTTGCCGTGGCGCGCATGGGCCATCAGCGATTTGGCGCCTTGCGGCGGCGTCATCTGGTCGCTGGCGCCTAGCAAAAACAGCGTGGGGCACTGCACTTGCGCCATCGCCTCGTCGCCCCGCGCGTAGCTGTCGCAAGCTTTGAAGCTGCGGTAAAACACATTGGCCTGGCGGTTGCTGCCCAGCACGCGGTGCATCAGCGCTTTGTTGGTGCCGTGCAGCCAGGTGCCCGGCCCCATCAGCGAGGGCGGCGGCGCCATCATCGACAGCGAATAGGTGTTGACCATGTCGATGCCCTTGGATTGCGCGTTTTGCGCCGCATCGAGCAGCGCCGGGGACACGCGCATGGGGTAGGCGGTGCCCACCATCGCCAAATGGCTGACGCGCGCTGGATGTTGCGCCGCCACTTCGAGGGCGATTAATGAGCCCATGCTGTGGCCGACCAGCGCGGCTTGCTGGATTTCCAGGGCATCGAGTAAGCCCACGATGCTTTGCGCCGCTTCTTCTACCGATTCGGGCGCATTGCCGGCGCTTTTGCAATGGCCAGGAAGGTCGATAGCCAGCACGTTGTACTGATGGTTGGCCAGATAGCGGCTTTGCAGGCCCCACACGCTGTGGTCGTGTAGCGCGCCGTGGATGAGGACGACGCTGGGCAGTTCGGGCCTAAAGGGCTTGCCTGCCGTGTAGGCGTAAAGCGGGGCGTTGTTGACGGTGATCAGCACGGTGCGGTCCTTCTGGAAAAGCGGGCGTTTTCGTGCATTGTGCCTAATTGGCGGGTGGCAGGCCCACGATGCACAATCTGCGCATGTCTGCTGTCTCCACCGCCGAACCCGTTGATGTCGTCGTCATCGGCGCGGGCGTTGTGGGCCTGGCGGTGGCGCGTGCTTTGGCGCTTTCCGGGCGCGAGGTGTGGGTGCTGGAGGGCGAAATCGGCATCGGCAGCGGCATCAGCGCGCGCAATAGCGAGGTGATTCACGCCGGTATTTACTACCCGCAAGGCTCACTCAAAGCGCGCCTGTGCGTGCAGGGCAAGCAGCTGCTCTATGCGTATTGCGCCGAGCGCGGTGTGGCCCACCGTCGCTGCGGCAAGTTGCTGGTGGCGACCAGCCTGGCCCAAATGGCAGAGCTGGCCCAGGTGCAGGCGCGGGCGCTGGCCAATGGCGTGGATGACCTGCAATTGCTTAGCGCCGCACAGGCTACTGCCTTGGAGCCCGCGCTCCATTGCCATGGCGCCTTGCTTTCGCCCAGCACAGGTATCGTGGACAGCCATGGTCTGATGCTGGCGCTACGAGGCGACCTGGAAAACGCCGGATCGCACGTGGTGCTCAACACGGCGGTGGATCGGGTGGCCCTTTCGCAAACCGGCAGGCACCATGTGTGGATGCGAGATGGCACTTGCCTGGCTACCCGCGCAGTGGTCAACGCAGCAGGCTTGTCCGCACCTGCGCTGGCGCGGCGCTTTGAGGGCCTGGCGGCGCACCATGTGCCGCAGGAATTTTTTGCCAAAGGAAACTATTTTTCACTGGCGGGAAAAGCGCCTTTTCAACGCCTGATTTACCCGCTGCCTGAGCCCGGCGGTCTGGGTGTGCACTTGACGCTGGACTTGGGTGGCCAAGCCAAGTTCGGCCCGGATGTGCAATGGGTGGACGACGCTACCGATTACCAAGTGGCCCTCGCGCGCGGTGCGGCGTTTTATGCCGAGGTGCGCAAATACTGGCCCGGATTGCCCGACGATGCCTTGCAAGCGGCCTACGCCGGTATCCGCCCCAAGATCAGCGGACCAGGCGAGGCGGCTGCGGACTTTGGCGTGCAAGGCCCACAAACCCATGGCGTGCCGGGCTTGGTGAATTTGTTCGGCATCGAGTCCCCCGGCCTGACCAGCGCGCTGGCTTTGGCCCAAATGGTGTCCGCGCTGCTGAAGGACTAGGCAAAGCCTAGCGCCTCAAGCCGCTTTCTCCGCCGCCTTCAAAGCTTTTTTCAGATCGTCGAGCAAATCGTCCGGGTCTTCCAGGCCGATCGACAAACGGATGGTGCCCGGCCCGATACCAGCGGCTTGCAGGGCCGCATCGTCCATCCGAAAGTGCGTGGTGCTGGCCGGGTGAATAACCAAGCTGCGGCAGTCGCCCACATTGGCCAGGTGGCTGAAAATTTTGAGTGCTTCAATAAATTTTTGACCTTGCAGACGCGAGCCTTTGATGTCAAAGCTGAACACCGAGCCGGCCCCGCGCGGCAGCAGCTTTTTGGCCAGGGCGTGGCTGACATGGCTCTCCAGCATGGGGTGGCCCACGCGCGCGACCAGGGGGTGGCTGGCCAAAAATTGCACTACTTTTTCAGTGTTGCTGGCATGGCGCGCCATACGCAAAGGCAGGGTCTCCATGCCTTGCAAAATCAGCCAAGCGGTGTGCGGGCTCATGCAGGCGCCAAAGTCGCGTAAGCCCTCGCGCCGTGCGCGCAGCAAAAATGCGCCTACGGTGCTTTCTTCGGTGAACACCATGTTGTGAAAACCAGCATAGACGGCGCTGAGCTCGCTAAATTTGCCTGAGGCGTCCCAGTCAAAACGGCCGCTGTCCACCACCACGCCGCCGACCACCGTGCCATGGCCGGATAAAAACTTGGTGGCCGAGTGGTAAACAATGTCCGCGCCGTGGTCAAAAGGCTTGATCAGCCAGGGCGAGGTGAGGGTGGAGTCCACCAGCAGAGGCACGCCGTTTTCGTGGGCGATGGTGCTGACGGCTTCGATGTCCAGCACATCCATACCCGGATTGCCCACAGTTTCGCCAAAAAACAGCTTGGTGTTGGGCCGCACTGCGGCGCGCCAGGCGTCCAGGTCATTGGGGTTCACAAACGTGGTTTCGATGCCAAAGCGGCGCATGGTGTAGTGCAGCAAATTGTGCGAGCCGCCATACAGCGCGGTGGACGCCACGATGTGCGCGCCTGCGCCCATGAGCGTGCAAATGGCTAAGTGCAGCGCCGCTTGGCCGCTCGCGGTTGCAATTGCGCCGATGCCGCCTTCCAGCGCGGAAATGCGCTGCTCGAACACTGCGTTGGTGGGGTTGCTGATGCGGCTATAGACGTGGCCCGCGCGCTCCAGGTTGAACAAGGCGGCGGCCTGGTCGCTGGACTCGAACACAAACGACGTGGTCAGGTGAATGGGCACCGCGCGCGAACCGGTCGCATCGGGCGCGGCTCCGGCGTGCAGGGACAAGGTGTCAAAGCCGGGGTCGGCATATCCGCTCATAAGGGGTTCTCCGTAAGGCTGCAAGTTGCGGGGTGGGCAGGGCTGCAAGCTGGCCCGGTTGCGCTGCGTGTAAGGCCGTGATTGTGGGCTATATTCGACGCGTAGCCCGCCGCTGCGTCTGGCGCACCGCCGGCCGAACGAAAAGGAAGCACCATGAAAGTCAGCGATATTTTGCGCGTCAAAGGCGGAACCCTGTTTACTGCCACGCCGGACGAGCCGCTTGCGCAGGCGGTGCAGATGATGTCCGATCACGATATCGGCTCGCTGGTGGTAATGGAGCATGGTGACTTGGTGGGGATGCTGACCTTTCGCGAAGTGATTCAAAAAATCGTGCAAAACGGCGGCAATATTGGTGGCACCCAGGTGCGCAGCGCCATGGACGACGCGCCCCTGACTTGCACCATGGAAACCGAGATGGACGAGGTGCGCCGCATGATGCTGGACCGCCATGCCCGCTATATGCCGGTGATGGACAAACGCATGCTTATGGGCGTGATCAGCTTTTACGATGTGGCCAAGGCCGTGGTGGACAGCCAGAACTTCGAAAACAAAATGCTCAAGGCCTATATCCGCGACTGGCCAGGGCAGGAAACGGGCGCCAAGCCCGCCAATTAGGGTGGTCCGCCGCTCGGGGATAATCCCCCTATGAGCGGAAACACCTTTGGACACCTCTTCGCAGTCACCAACTTTGGTGAATCCCACGGCCCGGCCATCGGGTGCGTGATTGACGGCTGCCCCCCTGGCATGG
Organism: Comamonadaceae bacterium; assembly: GCA_947447615.1. Lineage (GTDB taxonomy): Bacteria > Pseudomonadota > Gammaproteobacteria > Burkholderiales > Burkholderiaceae_C > Allorhodoferax. The sequence goes on along the minus strand of CANFJQ010000043.1, from coordinate 7,645 downwards.
AATTGAGCGAGGCCGATATTCAGGGTGACCTGGACCGGCGCCGCCCTGGCACCAGCCGCCACGTCACCCAGCGCCAAGAGCCTGACCAAGTACAAATACTCAGCGGCGTGTACGAAGGCAAAACCACCGGCACCCCGATTGCCCTCTTGATTCAAAACAACGACCAGCGCAGCAAAGACTACGGCAACATACTGGAAACCTTCCGCCCCGGCCACGCAGATTTCACCTACTTTCGCAAATACGGCCTGCGCGACCCGCGCGGCGGCGGGCGCTCATCGGCGCGCATGACAGCGCCCATGGTGGCCGCGGGTGCGGTAGCAAAAAAGTGGCTGCTCGCGCACTGCGGCACCGAGTTTCGCGGTTGCATGACGCAGTTAGGCGACATGCCTATTGGCTTTGAAAGCTGGAACCATGTGCCGCACAACCCGTTTTTTGCGCCACTGGCCGACGTGCAGGCGCTGGAAGACTATATGGACGCGCTGCGCAAGTCTGGCGACTCCTGTGGCGCGCGCATCCGTGTAACGGCCAGCAATATGCCGGTGGGCCTGGGCCAGCCTTTGTATGACAAGCTAGACGCTGACATCGCCTATGCCATGATGGGTATCAATGCCGTCAAAGGCGTGGAGATTGGCGCGGGTTTCGCCAGTGTGGCGCAGCGCGGCAGTATGCACGGCGATTCGCTGACGCCTAGTGGCTTTGCCAGCAATAACGCCGGTGGCGTATTGGGCGGCATCAGCACCGGGCAGGATTTGGAAGTCAGTATTGCCATCAAGCCGACCAGTTCTATCCTCACGCCGCGCGACACGGTGGATGTGCAAGGCAAGGCGACCCAAGTGGTGACTAAGGGACGCCACGATCCTTGCGTAGGCATACGCGCCACGCCGATCGCCGAGGCCATGCTGGCCCTGGTGGTGATGGAACATGTCTTGCAGCACCGCGCGCAATGCGGCGAGTTGCCCGGCGCTTTACACAAGCTGCCCGGATAGCGGCTTGCAATTGCCCGTATCGGCCCGACCTCTGATGCTTGCCCCCGAGCCACCCGACTTTTCCCCGGAGCGCCTATGAAAACCGTGATGATTTTGAACGGCCCGAACCTCAACCTCTTGGGCACGCGTGAACCGCAGGTCTATGGCAGCCAGACCCTGGCTGACGTGCACGCCTTGTGCGAGCGCGCCTGTGCGGCCAATGGCTTTGCGCTGGATTTCCGCCAAAGCAACCACGAGGGCGAATTGGTGGATGCCTTGCACGAAGCCGGGCGTCTGCATGCGGCAGGCACCTTGGCAGGCGTGGTGCTCAATGCCGGCGCTTACACACACACCAGCGTGGCACTGCACGACGCCATCAAAGGCACGGGCGTGACCTTGATCGAGCTGCATATCAGCAATGTGCATGCGCGCGAGGAGTTCCGCCACCATTCCTATATTTCGCCGGTGGCCAAAGCAGTGATGTGCGGCTTTGGTGTCAATGGCTACGCTCTGGCGGTGGCCGGGCTGGCTGGGATGCAATAAAGGCGCGATGCGCCCGATGCGTCATGGCTTGAAGCTAGCACCGTGGAAGCAGCACACAAGCGACGGGTGGTTTTTATTAAATGTAATTTATTAAAAATGCATCCTATCTAATTGAAAAATATAGATTTTTTATTTTTTATTCCAACTATCCTAGAGCGAGAACCCTATGTCCGTCAAAATGAAAATCGACTTTGTCTCTGACGTTGCTTGCCCCTGGTGCGCAGTCGGGCTGGGCGCTTTGGAGCTGGCCATTGAGCGCTTGGGCGACGAGATCAAGGTGGAAATGCAGTTTCAGCCCTTTGAACTCAACCCCGATATGCCGCCTGGCGGGCAGGACTTGGACGAGCACCTGACCGAAAAATACGGCTCCACGCCCGAGCAGCGGGTACAAATCCGTGACACCATCCGCCGCCGGGGCGAGGAGGTGGGCTTCACTTTCAGCCCAGAAGGCCGAGGCCGGATTTACAACACGCTCGATTCCCACAGGCTGCTGCATTGGGCTAAATACACCGGTCGCCCGGGCGCCCAATACGCGCTAAAAAAGGCGCTGCTAGAGGCCTACCAGGGCCGGTCCGAGAATATTGAATCGCACGAGGTGCTGCTCGCCGCCGTGGCCAAGGTGGGCTTACCCGTGGGCCAGGCCCGCGCGATTTTGCAAAGTAAAGAATACGAAACCGAGGTGCGCGCGCTAGAGGACTTTTACCGCCGCGCCGGTATCCACGCAGTGCCAGCCGTCATCATCAATGACCACCACCTGATCTCTGGCGGCCAGCCGGTTGAGGTGTTTGAGCGCGCCTTGCGCGAAATCGCGGTTGCCACGCTATAGGGAAGGTCGGCATACGTTCGTCTCTGCCAGGAGCGCAGCGACGTGGCGCTCCTAAAGTGCCTGAGTCGCAAACCAAAGTGGATTGCTTCACTTCGTTCGCAATGACGGGTTTGGGCTTATTGAGAGGCTCCCTAGGTTGGTAGCAAAGCACGGGCGTTAGCGCCGCCAAATTCAGATTAAGCACCCTAATTGGTGCCGTGTCTGCTATTGATGGTCTGAGTTTTTCTCGGCAAGGCGTTTTTCCGACACAATAATTACCATATTTACTACCACTTTTAATATTTAATATTAAAATAATCACAGGCCACATACTTGCATCGCATCCCTGCATGGATGCAAGTAGCGGTTCCAGGTGCCGGAATCAAGCAACAAGCAAGTTGCCCGGCGCCATTGGTTTGTGCTTCAAGGGAGTTCAATATGCGTTCTCACGGTGCGATGAACCGGGTATACCGGTTGGTGTGGAGTGCGGTCCATCACCTATGGATCGCAGTTTCGGAACTTTGCAGCAGCGCAGGACGCGCTGCATCCTCCTCACCGCAGTCGACGGTCTTGCTGATGGCTAGTGCAATTGCTGCCGGGGCCTTCGCCGCACCCACGGGCGGGCAAGTGGTCAGTGGCGATGCCACCATCAGCCAGACCGGCAATACCGGCCAAAGCACCACCACCATTAACCAAACCAGCCAGCTCGCCAAGCTCCATTGGCAAAGCTTTAATGTGGGCAGTGGCGAAACCATTAACTTCGTACAGCCGTCGTCCACCTCCCTGGCGGTGAATCGCATTCTGGACACGCAAGGCTCGCAAATCATGGGCCGCCTCAATGCCAACGGGCAGGTCTGGCTGATCAATCCTAACGGCGTGCTCTTCGGCAAAGGCGCGCAAATCAATGTCGGCGGGCTAGTCGCCAGCACGCTGGATGTGCAAGGAGCGGGCAGTACCACCCCGGTGTTTAGCGGAAACAGCAGCGCATCGGTCGAAAACCAGGGGAGTCTGCAAAGCGCACAGGGCGGCTACGTGGCACTGATCGCGCACAAAGTCAACAACCAGGGCAGTATCCACACACCCGGCGGTAGCGCGGTGCTGGGCGCGGGCAGCACGGTGCGCCTGCGGATGAGTGATAACCGATTACTCGCTGTCGAAGTGCAACAAAACCAACTGGATGCGTTAGCGGCCAACGCTGGGCTGATACAGGCAGACGGGGGCCAAGTATTGATGAGCGCAGGCGCGCGCGATAGCCTGCTGGCCAGCGCGGTCAATAACACTGGCATCGTGCAAGCCCGCACCATAGGCACCCAGGCCGGAAAAATCATACTGCTAGGCGGCATGGCGGCTGGCACAAGCCATGTATCGGGCACCTTGGATGCCTCGGCGCCCAATGGCGGGGACGGAGGGTTTATTGAGACGAGCGCGGCCAAGGTAAATGTGAGCGAGCAGGCGGTCGTCACCACGCTGGCGCCGCAGGGGCAGACGGGTACTTGGTTGATTGATCCGAAAGACTATGAAGTCAACAGCAGCAATGTGGATGCTATAAAAAACGCACTTGTAAGCAATAATCTAACGATACACACCGAGCGCACCGACACCAATACACCAACCGATATTTATGGCAGCGGTGTGGACAATTTGGGCAATATCTATATCAATGCGCCTATTGTCGTGACAACAAACAATCAGTTAACCCTGAGCGCATACAAAGATATTTATGTCAACGAGCCGGTTACTCTGAATAAAGGCAGTGGCACTGCTAATCCCAAGCTGATTTTGAAATATGGTCAAGGTTCGAGTGACGGACCCATCGGCGGTACCGCCAGCGACTACTACATTAATGCGCCAGTTACTTTGCCTGCCGGGTTGGGAAATTTTCAAACCCAAATAGGTACAGGCGGCACGCTGGATCAATTTTTCGTCATTACCGGGCTGGGTAGTGCAGGAGATCTAAGTGGGACGACATTGCAAGGAATCAGCGGAAACCTTGGCGGACTCTATGCGCTAGGGGCTGATATTGATGCTAGCTCTACCGCAGGTTGGAATTTGTCAGGTGCAAATAATAAAGGTTGGAATAACCTTGGGACCACTACCAATCTTTTCAGAGGCACTTTTGCTGGATTAGGTCACAAAGTCTCCGGCCTCTATCTCCAAAGGCCATCAACCGCACACAGCGGGATGTTTGGCGCCGTAGGCTCATCTGGGTTAATCCGCGACCTCGGTTTGATAAATGTCCGTATTGAAAACTATCGAACTGGCGGAAGCTACACTGGCGGCTTAGCAGGAAAGAACTCTGGCACCATCAAAAATAGTTTTGTAAGCGGGATCGTCCTCGCCACCAAAGGCGGCAGTGCGGCTGCAATAACGGGAAGCGGAGTTGGTGGCTTTGTCGGCTTTAACGAAGGGGACATTATTGATTGTTATTCCACCGCATCAGTAACCTCACAAAAAGCAACTGGCGCACTGACGAACGGCATGTATACAGGTGCTTTTGTAGGAGAGAATGCAGGAACGATTAAGACCAGCTATGCCGCCGGCGCCATGTCAACCCTTGGCAATAAAGACTTTATTGGGATTAACGCGGGTACCTTAACTGATAACTATTTTGATTACACCGCCGCAGGCGCAACGGCTTACACCTCCTCTGCTAGAAGGGTAACCGGCTTAAGCGCAAGCGACGCGCTGAACGGCACGAAGTATGTCGGATTTTCATTCTCATCAGCAGATTCCATTGCAAGCCCCCTTGGGCCATGGTTCATGCCCCTAGGAGTAGCGCGACCTACATTGCGCTGGTCTCTAGCGCGGGCGACGGTTGATATTTCAATCACGGGTATTTCCAAAACTTACGACGGAAATACCTCGGTTTCTTCGGGCTTCGTTAGCACTGTTGTGTTGAATGGCGTAAGCGCTGGAGACACTGTTAGCGTTAGTTTTAGCGCGGTTTATTCATCAGCCAATGCGGGTAACGGTATCCCAATTATTATTACGCCAACGTACGGCGGAAATGACTTATCTAAGTACCGCATTGTTCCTATTTATAGCAGCGCTGTTACTGGAACGATAAGGCCCAAAGATGTGACCATCACCACCAGCGCTAAGAACAGCACCTACGACGGGGTGAGCAGCTACAACGCATTGGCCGCAGGCATGGTCTTCAGCAACACGGCACTGGTGGGTAGTGACAGCATTAGCGCAGTGAACCAAACGCCTCGCGGCGTAATTGCGAGTGACGTGGCGCAGGCAGGCAGTTTTGCCGTCGCCCCGAGCAACGCCAGCCTGGCTGGGGGCCTGGCCAGTAATTACAACTTCATCTACGCCAGCGGCACCTATACGGTGGGCAAGGCCAACCTAAGTCTTACTGCCAACCCCAGCCTAAGCGGTAATGTTTACAACGGTAGCGCCTACACGGGTACCTACAGCCTCAATGCACTGGGCAATGACGGCGCCAACCTCGCAGTACGTGGTCTTGCCAGCGGCACCAATGCTGGCCGCTATAGCTCCAATCTGGCCGTCAGCGGCGCGGCCCTGGCCAACTACAACACACCGGTCATCACCAACGCAGATTTGATAATCGACAAAGCCGCGTTGACGGCTACTGGCAACAGCCTGCGTACTACCTACAGCGGCACTGACCAAACCCTAGTCGGCTTTACCGTCTCGGGCCTACAAGGCACGGATACGGTGGCTAGCTTGAGCAGTATCACCGCCTCGGGCGCTACCCGTAAAAACGCAGGCAGCTATGTCAACACGGTAGCTGCTGGCACAGAGACCAATTACACCGTAAGCACGGTCAACGGTAGCTTGGAGATCGCCAAGGCAGATGCCACAGTAACGGCCAACAGCGCCACTTTGACCTACAACGGGGCCGACCAAACGGTTAGCGGCTTTACAGCCAGCGGCTTGGTGGGGGGCGAGGCTGAAGCAGTGCTTACGGGGGTGAGCGCCTCGCTCACCAAAAAGAACGCAGGCACCTACACTACGCGCGCCAGTGGCAGCGATAGCAACTACAACTTGCGCTTTGTAGACGGCAGCCTGGTCATCGACAAAGCGAGCTTAACGGCCACTGGCAACAGCCTGAGCACCACCTACAACGGCGCCAACCAAACCGTTAGCGGCTTTACCGTCTCGGGCCTACAAGGCACGGATACGGTGGCTAGCTTGAGCAGTATCACCGCCTCGGGCGTTACCGGTAAAAACGCAGGCAGCTATGCCAATACGGTAATTGCTGGCACAGAGACTAACTACACCGTACGCACGGTCAACGGTAGTTTGGATATCGCCAAGGCCGACGCTACAGTGACGGCCAATAGCGCCACTTTGAGCTACAACGGGGCCGACCAAGCGGTCAGCGGCTTTACGGCCAGCGGCTTGGTCGGTGGCGAGAGCTCAGCGGTACTTACGGGGGTGAGCGCCTCGCTCACAAAAAAGAACGCAGGCACCTACACCACGCGCGCCAGTGGCAGCGATAGCAATTACAACCTGCGCTTTGTGGACGGGAGCCTGGTTATCAACAAAGCCCACCTCACGGTGAGCGCGAACGACGCCAGCAAAACCTATGGCGACCTTAATCCGGCGCTGAGCACCACGCTAAGCGGCTTTGTCAATGGGGAAAACCTAAGCAACTCAGGCGTCACCGGCACCGGTCTTGCCAGCACCAGCGCCGACCAAAGTACCGGTGCAGGCACGGCGGTCATCAACGCCAGCGCGGGAAGCTTGGCCGCTACCAACTACGACTTCACCACTTTTAATAGCGGCACGCTGACCATCGACAAGGCCCACCTCACGGTAAGCGCAAACAACGCCAGCAAAACCTATGGAGACGCCAACCCCGCACTGAGCACCACACTAAGCGGCTTTGTCAATGGAGAAAACCTAAGCAACTCAGGCGTCACCGGCGCAGGCTTTGCCAGCACCAGCGCCGACCAAAGAACTGGCACAGGTACGGCGGTCATTACCGCCGCGCTCGGTACTCTGAACGCAAGCAACTACGACTTCACGAGCTTCAATAGCGGCACGCTGACCATCGACAAAGCCCACCTCACGGTAAGCGCAAACAACGCCAGCAAAACCTATGGCGACCTTAACCCCGCACTGAGCACCACGGTAAGCGGCTTTGTCAATGGGGAAAACCTAGGCAGCTCAGGCGTCACCGGCACCGGCCTTGCCAGCACCAGCGCCGACCAAAGAACCGGTGCAGGCGCGGCGGTCATCAACGCCAGCGCGGGAAGCTTGGCCGCTACCAACTACGACTTCACCACTTTTAATAGCGGCACGCTGACCATCGACAAGGCCCACCTCACGGTAAGCGCAAACAACGCCAGCAAAACCT
>CANFJQ010000042.1 GCA_947447615.1 Comamonadaceae bacterium | reverse complement strand
TTTGTTAATGCGCTTGATACGCGCATGCGCCACCGAGGCGCGCACGATGTCCATATGCACCATGCCGGGCAGCTTGATGTCATCAACGTAATTGCCTTTGCCTTGGATAAAGCGGGCGTCTTCCTTGCGCAGGCGTGAATCGCCCATGCCCATCAGGGCTTTTTCGCGGTCACTTAAGGGTGCGTTCATGAAGGTCTCCTTCGGTAGGTTGTTTTAAGCGGCGACGGATTGGGCATTGCGCAGCGTGGCTGCCGCATGCAAAACCGCTTTGACGATGTTTTGGTAGCCGGTGCAGCGGCATAAATTGCCCGACATGCCCACGCGCACTTCCTGCTCGGTGGGGTTGGGGTTGTCCTGCAACAGGCGGTAGGCACGCATCAGCATGCCCGGTGTGCAAAAGCCGCATTGCAAGCCATGCTCTTTGTAAAAGCCGTCTTGCAGTGCATGCAACACGCCGCCGTTGGCCAGGCCTTCGACGGTTTTGACTTCGCTGCCTTCGCATTGCACCGTCAGGTGGGTGCAGGACTTGACCGATTGGCCGTCGATGTCCACGGTGCAAGCGCCGCAATGGCTGGTCTCGCAGCCGATGTGCGCGCCAGTCAGGTTCATTTTTTCACGCAGAAAGTGGACCAGCAAAGTCCGCGGCTCGACCGCCTCTTCCACTTGTTTTCCATTGACGTGCAGGGATACGATTTTTTTGCTCATAGCAGGTTTCTCCGGATCGGGTGGGGTTCAGGCGCAGCGGGCGGCAGCGGCGCGGATGGCGCGCTTGCACATCTCGGCGGCCATGGCGGTTTTGTATTCCACATCACCACGCAGGTCTTCGGCCGGGTCGCATATCGAGCGCACCGCAGCAGCAGCCAGGTTGATGGTGGCATCGGTCAGGGGCTGGCCCACCAGCGCGGCTTCCGCAGCGCTAGCACGCAGCGCGGTTGGCGCCACATTGGTCAGGCCTATGCTGGCGTGCGTTACTTTGCCCGCAGCCATACGCAGGATGACAGCGGCGCCTGCGGTGGCCCAATCGCCGGTTTTGCGCTTGAGCTTTTGGTAGGCGTAGCCCGTGCCGGCGGCGAAGGGCGCGACCAGGATGGCAGTCAGAATTTCGTCTTCGGCCAGCGCGGTCATATAGGTACCGTGGAAAAAGTCCACCGCTTTGACCTGGCGCGTGCCCTTGGGGCCTTGCAATTCAAAGGTCGCATCCAGCGCCATGGCGATGGCCGGATGGTCATTGCCCGGGTCGCCATGGGCGATGTCGCCGCCGATGGTGCCGCGGTTGCGCACCTGCGGGTCGGCGATCAAGAGCGCTGCTTCAGGCAGCAGGGGCAGGTGTTTTTGCAATAGGGGGGAGGCGATCAGCTCGTTCTCGCTGGTCATAGCGCCGATGCGGATCACCCCGCCGCTTTCGCTGATGCCGCGCAATTCGGGGATGCGGTTGATGTCGATCAGCGTGCCCGGCTGCGCAAAGCGCAGCTTCATCATGGGCAGCAGGCTGTGGCCGCCTGCCAGCAGCTTGGCGTCGTCGCCCAAACTGGACAAAAGGGAAATGGCCTCCGCAATAGTGCGCGGGGCATGGTAGTCAAATGCCGGTGGGATCACGTTGTCTCCTTCTTTACTTGGTGGCGCGAAAAAACTAGCTCGGTGCAATGTAGCGAGGCATGGTACGTTTGCGCAGGGAAAACAATCAAGCGGCGCATTTGCCGCACGAAGTGCAGGTGCGTTGCACGAATCTTTCAGTGGCTGTTTTTCACCGGCACTGTGTCCGTCAGGCCGAGTTGGTCGAGCAGCTTGCCCATGCTGGAGCGCGCCACCGGGATTTCCACGGGCGTCGAACCCATCATGCGCAGCGACATGCGTCCGTCATCCCGCACGATTTCATCGACCTGCGCCAGGTTGACGATATAGCTGCGGTGCACGCGTAAAAACTGGTGGGGGTCCAGGCGGCTTTCCAGATCGCCAATCGTGATGTTGCAAAACTGCCCGCCCTGCGCGGTATGCACCCAGGTGTAATGCCCTTCCGAGCGGATAAAGGACACGCTGGGTACGTCTACGAGCATCACGCGGTTTTGTTTGATGGTGGGTATCTTGCGCAACTGGCGCTTCTCCCCCGCGTCCAAGCCTTTGCGCTTGGCATCGCTGCTGCCTTCTTTGCTCACTACTTCGGTGATGTCATAAAACACCAAGGTGTAACCGGTGGTGGTGCCTTGCATGTCACCAATTTTGGAAACCTTGATCAGCAATACCCGCTCCGGGATATTGATCATCATTGCCATGGGCGGCGCATTGTTCACCGGGCACTCGGCCTGGCCGAGCAAAAACTTCACTTTGGCTTTGGCCGCCTCGGGGTGAAAGTCGGTGACGATCTTGCCAAACGGTAATTTCTCTTGCACCGGCAGTGAGCGGCGCGCGTAGTCGTTCATGCCCACCACATGCAAAGTATTGTCCAGGTGCACCACGCCCACATCGAAGCGCTCTAGCAAGTACAGCCAGGTGCCCGAGGCCGAAGCGTTGGCGCTTGCATCAGCAGGGACAGGGCAGCGTTTGGTCATCGTCGTATCACTTTTCGCTAAGGGGTTGATGGACGGGGCTTTGCCTCTCGTGCCGCTAAACGGAAATTCATGCAATGCAAGCGCGCTTCGTTCACCAGTCTTCGCGAAGTTTTCTAGATCGCTACAGTGCGGCCCATGAACGCTTGGACGCGCACCATAGCCGACCGGCACGATCCGTGCACGGGGAAGGGTACTTTTACAGACTCCAGCCCTGCTGGCTATGGGGTTTACCCTTATTCGCCTGAGCGAAGAGCTTGGGGCATCGCATGAAAACAGCACCCCATTGGATTGCACGCGGCGCCGGTTCGGCGGCTATCACGCCAGGCTTGCTACTGCTTGCGGTCGGCGCTACCTTGTGGGGCCTGGGCGTGCCTGGCGCCATGCCCGGTCTGTCGCAAGCGACCGTCATTCTGGTATCGCTGGCCCTGGTAGGGGCTGGCTGCGCTGCTTTGTCGCTGGTGCGGCCACAGCGCGCGGGCTTGTCGCCGCCCTACATCATGTTGTCTTTGGGTTTTGGTGGCATGCTGATCGGCCTGCTGGTCGATGTGCTGCAAGCGGGCCCGGCCCGTTTGGCCAGCCTGTGTGCCCAGGCTTCGCCTTTGGATTTCTTTGACAGCCTGCAAATGCATATGGCGTTTTTACCGGCCATGCATGCGGGTATGCTCACCGGTGGCCTGCTGGCCATTCCTAGCCTGCGTCTTTTACGCCAGCATTGCGGGCGCTATTTGTGCTCTGTGCTAACGCAAAACCTACTCTGCTCGGGCTGGATGCTACTGGGAATGACGGCTGGAGCCATATGGTTGGTACGTTGGCAAGTTGCCTTGGGCAACTCCAGCCTTACCGCCATGCTCGGCGGTATGTTTGTCGGAATGACCTGGGGCATGGTGGTGAGCGTGGCCTTGTACCGCGCTTTTTTCGCCTGGCGTTTGCGCGCACAACCCTGGGAGTAGGGCATGGACAGTTTGGATTTACGGGTGCTCGGTGATGCACTCGATTGGCATCGCACGGGCCATGCGGTCACGCTGGTCACCGTGGTGCAAACCTGGGGCAGCGCCCCGCGCCCGCCCGGCGCGCTGCTGGCGGTTCGTGACGATGGGCGCGTCAGCGGTTCGGTATCGGGTGGCTGCGTGGAAGAAGACCTGATCGCCCGCACCAAAGCCGCCTTTGGCGCGCTGGCCGCTTCCACCGTGCCCAGTGGGGCCAAAGCGGCCCTTCCTAGCGAAATCGTCTACGGCGTGAGCAAGGAAGAAGCAGCGCGATTTGGCCTGCCTTGCGGCGGCACCTTGCTCTTGGTACACGAGCCCTTGCTGGACAGCGCTTGGATTGCCGACTTGCTGGACCGCACCGCGCGCCACCAGTTGGTCACGCGCTGCCTGAACATGGCCACTGGCGCAGTGACGCTGTCGGGCGCGCAGCGCGGCCAGGCTTTGGCATATGACGGAGCGGACTTGCGCAGCGTATTCGGCCCCAAATGGCGTTTGCTGCTGATCGGCGCGGGCCAGTTGTCGCAGGCCGTGGCGCAGATTGCGGGACTACTTGATTTTGAAGTGCTGGTCTGCGACCCGCGTGAGGAATACAGCGCCGACCTGGACATGGAAAACGTGCAGCGCCTGATGGGCATGCCCGACGATGTGGTGCGCGAGATGCTGCCCGACGCCCACACCGCTATCGTCGCCCTCACGCACGACCCCAAGCTGGACGATATGGCGCTGTTGGAAGCGCTCAAGTCCGATGCGTTTTATGTCGGTGCGCTCGGTTCTTCGCGCACCCAGGCCACGCGCAAGCAGCGCCTGGCCGAACACTTTGACATGACAGAAGAAGAATTGGCCCGCCTGCACGGCCCGGTGGGTTTGAAGCTTGGCGCGAAGACGCCAGCGGAAATCGCCGTCTCAATATTGGCTGAAATCGTGCAGGTGAAAAATGCGGAACTCGCCAGCACTAACAGCGCATCCTCTTGCGCGGCACCCGCTACTGCGGCTGGCTAAGACGCCCCCGCCATCACCTGGCCCATGCGCACCGGCCCGCCAGGCTGCCAAGCCGGGTTCCAGGCGGGCGCGGCTTGCGGCAGCAGCAACACCACGGTCGATCCCAGCAAAAAGCGGCCCATTTCCTCGCCCTGTGCTAGCGATACCTGACCGGTAGGGTAGTCATGGTGGTTGATAGTTCCGGTGCGCGGCGGGTTCACCACGCCATGCCAGACGGTGGCCATGCTGCCGACAATGGTGGCGCCCACCAGCACCAGCACCATGGGCCCATGTGCGGTGTCAAACACACAGACTACGCGCTCATTGCGCGCAAAAAGCCCCGGCACGCCGAGCGCAGTCGTCGGGTTGACCGAGAACAAATCGCCCGGCACATAGACCATCTGGCGCAGCGTGGCGGCGCAAGGCATATGGATGCGGTGGTAGTCACGCGGGCTCAGGTACAAAGTGGCAAAACTGCCTTGGGCGAACTGCGCCGCCAGCACGCTGTCGCCGCCCACCAGGGCCGTAGCGCTGTAGCTATGGCCTTTGGCCTGGAATATCTGCCCCTTGTCGATGGCGCCAAACTGGCTGATAGCCCCGTCCACCGGGCACAGCCAGCGCGCCGTTGCCAGCGGGCGGGCGTCATTGCGCAGTGCGCGGGTGAAAAAATCGTTGAAGTGGGCGTAAGCGGCGATGTCTGGCTGCGCGGCTTCGGCCATGTCTACCTGGTATTTGTGGACGAACCAGGAAATCAGCCGGGTCGTAGCTGGGCCCCAACGCCGGGTGGCGACCCAGCCGCCAAAGGCGGTGAGGGCCTGCTTGGGCAGAAGGTATTGCGGCCACACCGCTCTGCGCGCCGCCCATCGGTCTGCCATTCGCTCCCCCGGTTGTATAAAAAGTGTGCCCTTTGCCGCAGATTGTCAGCCCTGCGTAAAGCGGCGGATTATAGTTAGCCACTCTTATGAGCACTGCACGCATCCCCCCCATCCAATGCCTGCTTACCTTCGAGGCCCTGGCCCGCTTGCGCAGCGTCACCCAGGCCTCTGAAGAACTCTGCGTTACGCCCAGCGCCGTCAGTCACCGGGTGCGCCAGTTAGAGCAAATCATTGGCACCAAGCTGTTTGGCCGCGCCGATTTTTCTCTCACTACCGAAGGCAGCGAGTACCTGGCCCATGTGCGCGAAGGCCTGTCCACGCTGCAAAAATTCCCCACCTCTAGCGCCGCACCGGGTAAGCGCAAACTGCGCTTGGCACTCACCCCCACCTTTGCCCGCTCCGTGGTCATCCCGCGCCTGCGCGAATTTACCGAGGCCTATCCAGAAATCGACCTGACCATGCAGGTCACCATTCCGCTCTTAGACGTAGTGGCCGAAGACGCCGACCTGACGGTGCGCTTTGGCGCCGGGCGCTACGCCGATTTGGAATACATCTGCCTGAACAAAGACGTAGTCACCCCCATGGCCTCGCCAGCTTTTGTGCGCGAGCACGGCCCGTTTGAAACCGCGCAAGACCTTATTAACCAGCCGCTGCTGCGCAGCCCTTTGGAGCCTTGGCGCACCTGGTTTGCTGCGCACCGGCTGGACTGGCCCGAGCCGGTCGATGGCTCGCAGTTCAACGACATCGGCCTCATGTGCGACGCCGCTGCCGCCGGCATGGGCATCGCCCCGGTGCGGCTCAAGCTGGGCGCGCCCTGGCTGGAAAACGGCTCGCTGGTACGCCTGGGCTCTAGCGAAGTCTTCACCGGCAATGTGCCCAGCCCGCACGCCCACTACCTGTGCTGGCGCACCGGCATGATGGATCGCTGGGAATGCGCTGCTTTTGCCGAGTGGTTGAAGCAGGTACTGGCCTGATATACGCCGGCATCAACTTCGCTGCGGATTGCGCTGCCGCCTCGGTATGAAGGCGCTGTTCGAGTTTGCGCCAGTAGTTACTGGCATGCGGCCTGCAAGTTCAAACCATCCAGTCTTGAAGTTTTAACCCGGGCACCCGCTCGAAGTGCCGCGTGTTATGGGTGAGCAGACACAAATCCAGCACCAAGGTATGCGCGGCGATTTGGGTGTCCATCACGCCGATGGCTTGGCCGGTTTGCTGCAGGTGGGCGGCGATTTCGCCGTAGCGGTCTGCGGCTGCCCCCGTCCACGGCAACACCACAAACTCGTTGAGCAGCAAATCAACAGTGCGTCGGCGTTTGTCATCAGCTTGCAGCATTGCCAGCCCAAACCGTGTTTCGGCAAGGGTGATGGCGGAGATGGCGATCTCTTGCTTTTTCAGCGCCGCCAGCATGCGTTTTTGTAAGGCTGCAGAACTGTTGCGAGCAAAGTAGCCTAGGATATTGGTGTCTGCCAGGTACTTGATCAAGTGCGCCCCTTGGTTTTGGCTGGGCGCTTTGAGGAGGCTTTGGGGGCTGATGGGTCTTCCCAGTCCGCAAACGGATTTTTCGGTGGGTTGTTTTGACGACTGGCATCCGACAAAAAGTTGTCGGGCAATGGGTTTTCGGCAATAGCGGCCATCAGCGCATCCAGGCGACGCTGACGCAAGGTTTCCGTGTCCTTGGGCTTGAGCGTGATCTCACCCGTCACATCATTGCGCGCAATCCACATTTCATCGACATCCACACGAAATGCCTTGGGCAAGCGAATCGCTTGGCTGTGGCCGTTGGTAAATACTTTGGCGGTAGATAGCATGGGCTGCTCCTTGGGCTGTACGTATGAAAACGTACCTACTTTACCACCAAGTGAGTAACCAAGCCAAAGTCGGTGCTACGCTTCATCGCCATGTGCTTTTGCTGGCGAAGGCGGTAAATAACGGGGGGCCTGACCTTGGCGCGCCCGGTACTGGCTCGCTGGCAATGCAACACGGCCTTGAATTCACAGCGCCTTGAAAGTTTCTTCATGGCCGGCTCTGCCGCCCTGCGCTAGAGTGCAAGCCATGAACGCCCCTTTAAACCTCGGCTCCCAGGACGCTATCGCCCGCGCCGCATTACAGGCGCGCGTGGTGCAGGCGCTTAGCCGCGATTTGCCGCAGCATGCGCTGCTCTACCAATCCGAAGACACTACGCCTTATGAATGCGACGGCCTGACCGCCTACCGTCAGCGCCCGCTGGTGGTCGCACTGCCCGAGACCGAGGCGCAGGTGCAAGCGGTGCTGCGCAGCTGCCATGCGCTGGGCGTGCCGGTGGTGGCGCGCGGGGCGGGCACTGGTCTGTCTGGCGGGGCGATGCCGCATGCCCAGGGCGTGACCCTGTCGCTGGCCAAGTTCAACAAAATCGTGAAGCTCGACCCGCTGGCGCGCACCGCCCGGGTGCAATGCGGGGTGCGCAACCTGGCTATTAGCGAAGCGGCGGCGCCGCTGGGCTTGTATTACGCGCCGGACCCGAGCAGCCAGATCGCCTGCACGATTGGTGGCAACGTGGCCGAAAATTCCGGCGGCGTGCACTGCCTCAAATACGGTCTGACGCTGCACAACGTCTTGCAAGTGCGCGGCTTTACCGCGCAAGGCGAGCCGATTACGTTTGGCAGCCAGGCGCTGGACGCGCCGGGTTACGATTTGCTCAGCCTGGCTGTGGGCAGCGAAGGCATGCTGGCCGTGACCATTGAAGTGCTGGTGAAACTGGTGCCCAAGCCGCAGCTGGCGCGCTGCATCATGGCCAGCTTTGACGATGTGCGCAAAGCCGGTGACGCGGTAGCCGCCGTGATCGCTGCGGGCATCATCCCTGCCGGCCTGGAAAT
Source organism: Comamonadaceae bacterium (assembly GCA_947447615.1). GTDB lineage: Bacteria > Pseudomonadota > Gammaproteobacteria > Burkholderiales > Burkholderiaceae_C > Allorhodoferax. Next base: position 12,154 of record CANFJQ010000042.1, on the reverse strand, counting down.
GATGGACAAGCCCATGACTGCTGCGGTGGAAGACTTTGTCCATGCCGGTTACGACCTGAGCGCTGAGGCCATCTTGCTGTGCGAAAGCGATGGCACGCCCGAGGAAGTGGAAGAAGAGATTGCCCGCATGAGCGAGGTGCTGAGCCGCCATGGCGCCACTGCGATTGCGGTGAGCCAAAGCGAGGCCGAGCGCCTGCGCTTTTGGAGTGGCCGCAAAAACGCCTTCCCCGCTAGCGGCCGCATCAGTCCGGACTACATGTGCATGGACAGCACCATTCCGCGCAAACGCTTGGCCGACATCCTGCTGGCCATTGCAGAGATGGAAAAAAAATACCAGTTGCGCTGTGCCAATGTGTTCCATGCGGGCGATGGCAATTTGCACCCGCTGATTTTGTTTGACGCCAACGACCCCGACCAACTGCGCCGCTGCGAGCTTTTTGGCGCCGACATTTTGGAGACCAGCGTCGCCATGGGCGGCACCGTCACCGGCGAGCACGGCGTGGGCGTGGAAAAACTCAACTCGATGTGCGTGCAGTTCAGCGCCGCCGAAAACGCGCAAATGTTCGCCGTTAAGCGCGCCTTTGACCCGCAAAGTCTGCTCAACCCCGGCAAAGTGATTCCCACCCTGCAGCGCTGCGCCGAATACGGCAAAGAGCTGGTGCGCGGCGGCAAGCTCAAACACCCGGACTTGCCGCGTTTTTAAGTGGCGGCGAGCCACCAAGCGGCGCTGCGCGTACCGCCTTGGATTTTTCATAAAACATCCTCTCGCTCGGCGCCGACACTTGTCTGGCACGCCTACGCGCCATGCACCTTCTTGCACCTGTCGCGCCTGTCGCGCAGCGATTCAAACCCTGTACCATCCCCTGCGCGACGGCGATTTTTCGCGTAAACCTCTGTCCGATTGAAGTGCCCTTCCCCATGCCCCAACACAATCTTTTTGCCGCACTACGCGCCGCCTTCCCGCGCGATTTGGACCAAACGGCGGTGCAGACCGAAACCGGCCTGCATTATTCTTGGCGTGACCTGGACCGTGCCACCGCCATGCTGGCTAATTTGTTGCAGTCGCTGGGCTTGCCCGCAGGCAGCCGTATCGCCGCGCATGTGGACAAATCGGCGGAAGCCATGCTGCTCTACCTGGCGACACTGCGCGCCGGTTATGTGTATTTGCCACTGAACGTGGCTTACCAAAGCGCGGAGTTGCAGTATTTTTTAGGCAATGCCGAACCAGCCGTTTTGGTCTGCAGCCCGCGCGACTTTGGCTGGGCTAGCAAGCTGGCGTTTCAGGCGGGTACGCAGTATGTATTTACCCTGGACGATCAGCGCCAAGGCAGCTTGCTAGAGCGCGCTGCCCAGCACAGCGATGTGCACACTATCGCACCGCGCAAAGCAGACGATCTGGCGGCCATGGTTTACACCAGCGGCACCACAGGCCGCAGCAAAGGCGCCATGCTCAGCCATGGCAATTTACTCTCCAACGCCAAGGTGCTGAAAGATTACTGGGGTTGGCGCAAGGGTGATGTGCTCATCCACTGCCTGCCCATCTTCCATGTGCACGGCCTGTTTGTCGCGCTGCACGGTGCGCTGCTCAATGGCAGCAAAATGATTTGGATGGCGCGCTTTGATCCGAAGCAGGTGCTGGCCTATTTGCCGCAAGCCACTGTCTTTATGGGCGTGCCGACTTTGTATGTGCGCTTGCTGGGTGAAGTCGGTCTCACGCCGCAGGCTTGCGCGAACATGCGTTTGTTTGTGGCCGGTTCTGCGCCCTTGCTTTTAGAGACTTTTCAGGAATGGACGGCGCGCACGGGGCACACAATTTTGGAGCGCTACGGCATGAGCGAAACCGTCATGCTCAGCTCCAACCCCTATGCGCCTGACGCGCGCCATGGTGGCCAGTCCGAGCGGCGCGGAGGGACGGTGGGTTTCCCGCTTCCCGGCGTGCAATTGCGCGTTAGCAGCGGCGAAGGCAAAGCCTGCGATGTGGGCGAAGTGGGCAACATCGAAGTGCGTGGCCCCAATGTGTTTAGCGGCTACTGGCGCATGCCCGAAAAAACCGCTGAAGAATTTACCCAAGACGGCTACTTCAAAACCGGCGACGTGGGCATGGTGGATGCGCGCGGCTATGTCAGCATCGTCGGCCGCAGCAAAGACCTCATAATCAGCGGCGGCTACAACGTCTATCCCGCCGAGATCGAGGGCTATATCAACGCCATGCCCGGCGTGGCCGAAAGCGCGCTGGTCGGTGTGCCGCACCCAGATTTTGGCGAAGTCGGTGTGGCCGTCGTCATCGCCAAACCCGGTGCGGCGCCCGATGCCGATGCCATCGTCCAATCGCTCAAGGCAAATCTGGCGAATTTCAAAATCCCCAAACGCTGCTTTGTACTGCCCGAGTTGCCACGCAACGCCATGGGCAAGGTGCAAAAAAACCTGCTGCGGCAGCAATACCAAAACTTGTTTACCGCTTAGGCGGCCCCTTATGCGCCAAGCCATACAAAACCTCGAAGAATCCAAAATCCGCGAAGTCGCCAACGCCGGTATGGGCCGCAGCGATGTGCTGGCCTTTTGGTTCGGCGAGAGCGACGAGGTTACCCCCGAGTTCATCCGCCAGGCGGCCATCGAATCACTGCAAGCAGGCGAGACTTTTTACAGCCACAACCTGGGCCTGCCCGCGCTGCGCGAGGCCGTGGCGCAGGCCATGGCTGACAAGCATCCCGGTGCGCCGGGCAGCGCGCCAATAGGTGCTGAACGCATCGCCATCACCTCAGGTGGCGTCAATGCGCTGATGCTGGCGGTGCAAGCAGTGGTGGATGCAGGCGATGAAGTCGTTGCCGTCACCCCGGTCTGGCCCAACCTGACGGCGCAGCCGCTGATCATGGGCGCGCACTTGCGCACCGTGGCTTTACGCCCGCAAGCCGGGGCCTGGACTTTGGACATGAATGCTTTGCTCGCCGCCATCACACCGGCGACCAAGCTGCTCATCGTCAACGCGCCCAACAACCCCACCGGCTGGACCTTAAGCCGCGAAGAGCAAAGCGCCATCCTGGCCCATTGCCGCCGCACCGGCACCTGGATACTGGCCGACGAGGTGTACGAGAACCTGTATTTCGCGCCCTCGGCCAATGCCTGCGCGCCGAGTTTTTTAGACATCGCCGAGCCCGAAGACAAGCTCTTGGTGGCGCATAGTTTTTCAAAAAGCTACCTGATGACCGGGTGGCGGCTGGGTTGGCTGGTGGTGCCGCCGTCCGCCACGGCCGCTATGGGCAAACTCATCGAATTCAACACCTCGTGTGCCAGCGTCTTCACCCAACGCGCGGCGCTGGTGGCTTTGCAGCGGCGCGATGAAGTCACGCCGCGCGTGGTGCGCCATTTGCAAGCCTGCCGCGACACCTTGGTGCCTGCGCTGCAAACCATCCCCGGCCTGCAAGTAGCCAGCCCGCTGGGCGGCATGTATGCCTTCTTTGAGCTGCCAGGCCACCCGGATTCCCTAGCCACCGCCAAGCGTTTGGTGGCCGAAGCTGGCTTGGGTTTGGCGCCCGGCGCCGCCTTTGCGCCCGAGGCCGGCAGCTGGCTGCGCTGGTGCTTTGCTTCCAAGGACTTAAGCCGCCTCACGCAAGGCGTGGAGCGGCTGCGGGGCTGGTTGGACACGGCTAAGCCGCGTTAATTTCAAGCTAGCCGACCCGCGCTCACCAGGTATCGACCATGCCGCCGCGCAAGGGGCGGATTTGCCCGGCGGCTAGGGCGCGACTGAGCCAAGCGCGGGTATCGGCGGGGTCGATCACGGCGTCGATTTCCAGGCTGGCCGCCATATGGATGGCGCTGCCGTTGTCCACCTGTTGGGCCAGTAGATGCGCAAACAAGGCTTCGCGCTGCGGGCCTTCGGGCTGTGCCTCTAATTCTTTTTTGAAGCCTAGGCGCACCGCACCTTCCAGGCCCATGGCGCCGAACTCGCCGCTAGGCCAGGCGATGGTGCACAGCGGTGCATGAAAACCGCCCGCCGTCATCGCCATAGCGCCCAGGCCGTAGCCTTTGCGCAGCACTACGCTCATGCATGGCACGCGCAAATGCGCCGCTGCCACAAACATGCGGCTGACGTGGCGCACTTGGGCACGGGTTTCTATCTCGGGCCCGACCATAAAGCCGGGCGTGTCTACCAAGCTCAGTAGCGGCAGGCCGTGGGCGTTGCACAGTTGCATAAAGCGCGCGGCTTTGTCGGCTGCGTCGGCGTCGATGGCGCCGCCTAAGTGCAGCGGGTTGTTGGCGATGCAGCCCAGCGCCCTGCCTTCGATACGCAAAAGCGCGGTGTGTATGCCCGCGCCAAAACCGCCGCGCAGCAGCAGCACGCTACCGGTATCGGCAAGGCCTTCGATAGCGGCGCGGCTGTCATAGACGCGCAAGCGGTTTTCAGGAACCACATCGCGCAGCGCCTGTGCGTCGGGCGCATGCCAGGCCGAGCTGGCGTTGGCCGGGCAAAAAAAGCCCAGGTAGTGCTTAGCCGCTGCTACCGCTTGCGCTTCGTCTTCCACCAGGATATCGATCACGCCGTTGGCATGCTGCACTTCGCTGGGGCCAATCGCCTCGGGCGGATACACACCCAGGCCGCCGCCTTCGACCATGGCCGGGCCGCCCATTCCGATATTGCTGGCACGTGTGGCGATGATCACATCGCAGCAACCCAGCAGCGCTGCGTTACCGGCAAAGCAGCGCCCGGTGGTGATGCCAATCACTGGTACCTGTCCGTTGAGCCGTGCAAAGCTGGCAAAGGTAGCCACATGCAGGCCAGCCAGGATGGGCATGTCCACATCGCCGGGTCGCCCGCCGCCGCCTTCGGCAAACAAGATGACCGGTAGTTTGTTTTCCAGCGCGATGCCCAACATGCGATCGGTTTTTTGGTGGTTGCGCATGCCTTGGGTGCCGGCCAGCACGGTGGCGTCGTAAGCCATGACGACGCAGGCCTGGCCATTGACGGTAGCGGTGCCGCAGACCATGCCGTCGGCGGGCGTGTTGCGCATCAGGTCATCAGCATTACGGCGCTTGCTTTGCGCGGCCACCGCCAGCGCGCCGTATTCGGAAAAGCTGTCGGCATCGATCAGATCAGCGATGTTTTCGCGTGCACTGCGCAGCCCCAGCGAATGGCGCTTGGCCATGGCCTCGGGGCGGCTTGCGTCTAGCGTGAAAGCATGGCGCGTTTGTACCGCTGCTAGGTCGGGGCGGGCTTGTGCATGGACGTTCTGGGTTGCGTGGCTTGCACCGGTTTCTACGTTTGAGGAAGCTACTGCGCTTGCGATGCCAGGAGAATTTACAGCCGAGCCTGCGGATGAGTGCACCGCCGTTCGGTGCGCTTGCGCCATGTCCAACAGCGCCAGCACATCGCCCGCTTGTACCGTGTCGCCCGCTGCGTAAAAAAGCTCGCGCACCCGGCCCGCGCCCGGCGCGCAGACTTCGTGCTCCATCTTCATGGCTTCAAGCACCAGCAGCAATTGGCCTGGCTGCACTGCATCGCCCGGCTGAACCAGCAGTTGAACAATATGGGCTTGCAAAGGGGAGCGCAGTTCGGTCATGGTGGCAGGTCTTTGTGCTGGCAAGGTGTAGCGTATCGCGGCCAATGTGCCGGTTATGCTCATGGGCAATGGCGCCACCGGGGCGCCGCTTGGGCCGGATTGTCCGGTAGAAATGGTGTGTCGCGTGTCTCCTGCTGAACTGGTGCCCTTGGTTGAACTCACACGCGGCGGGCACAGCGAGTGTTTGCATTTTGGGGCGATTGCGGTGGTCGATAAGCATGGCGCGGTGCTAGCGCATGCGGGCAACCCGCAGTTTGTCAGCTTCACCCGCTCCACGCTCAAGGTCTTGCAGGCTTTGCCTTTGCTGCAATCGGGTGCGGCCAAAGCGCTGGGCCTATCGCAATCCGAGTTGGCTTTGCTTTGCGCTAGCCACAACGGCGAGCCCATGCATGTGCAAACCGCCGAGTCGATTTTGGCCAAGGCCGGACAAAACTACCGCGTGCTGCGCTGCGGCTGCCATGTGCCGGGCTTGTTCACCCTGCTGGACAAAGCGCCGCCTGAAGGCTTGGTCTATGACGAGCGGCACCACAACTGCAGCGGCAAGCACGCCGGCTTTGTGGCCTTGTGCGTGCAGCAGGGTTGGCCGGTAGCGAACTACACCGAGCCTACGCATCCTCTGCAACAGGCCGTGCGCGCTGCCGTGGCACGCGTGGTGGGCATGCGCGAAGAGGACATGCCCATGGGTATAGACGGCTGCTCCGCGCCCAACTACGCCATACCCCTGGCCCGCCTAGCCCACGGTTATGCGCGCCTGGCCACCGGCGCAGCCGATACCGAGTTTGGCGAAAGCTTTGCACTGCTGGGCGAGGCCATGACAGCGCACCCGGACTTGGTGAGCGGCGCCGGCCGCAACGACCTGGCCTTCATGCGCGCCGGGCGCGGCGATTGGATTAGCAAGATTGGCGCGGACGGCGTGCAAGTGATGGCCAGCAAAAGTCGGGGCGAGGCTTTTGCGATCAAGATCAGCGACGGGAATAAACCGGCTTTGTATGCGGCCACTGTGGCGGTGTTGGAGCAGCTGGGGTGGATGGATGAGGGGCAGGCTGCCGAGCTTGATAGCTGGCGTGGGACCGAGATTTTGAGTGCACGGGGTGTGGTTGTGGGGGCACGGAGGGCTTGCTTTGCATTGCAAAGCTGGGCTTTTTCCCCCGCTTCCCCCCCGCCCCTTCACCCCCGCCGGGGTGAAGGGGAGCCTTAACAGCCAATTTGGTTTTTTTGGGCCGGATGCGGGTGTTGGTGGGGGAGGTTGCGGTGCGGGTTGGTTAGCCCAGATTGGGAAACGACGCAGTCGTAGTTAACGCGTATTGACTTGGCGCGGCAGCGGCAGCAGCGCGCGCGCCGCGCGCAGCGTGATTGCAAGCGTGTGCAAGGTGAGCGCAGCGAACGAGCACACGCGGCCCCCGCTGCCATAGGCCGTGCTGAGCAACGCAGCGGCGACCGGATCAGGGCGGGCGCTGTTTGAGCGAAGCGAGTTTGCGCCCGACCCCGGGCGGCGCGAGTAGCGCAAGGTAGCCCGCAGGGCCACGGCCTTTGGCTCGCCTTTCTTTTGCTTACTTTTCTTTGGCGAAGCAAAGAAAAGTGAGGCCGGCGGCAGGCCAAATCTAGGCACAAAAAATCATCTTTTCTTTGCTTACTTTCTTTGGCGAAGCCAAAGTAAAGTAACTCGGCCTACAGGCCGAAACCTGTACCCAAAACCTCGGCCAGCAAGGCCGAAACCTTGCGCTTAACTTAAGACTTGCGGATACCTAGCCCGCCGCTCTAAATCATCCAAATCCATATGGTTACGCATATATTGATTCGTCGCATCCACCAATGGCTGGTGATCCCAAGACGTGCGTTTACCTTTGCCCAGCGCACTGCCCACCAAGCGCCGACGCCGTTGACTGGCCAGCACCTGCGCGTGCAGCGCCGGGATGTCCCAGCGCGCCGCCACTTCTTGCATAAAGCCGTTTAGCGTGTCTGCATGGGCCGTATCACCGGCAAGGTTGTGCAGTTCTTTCGGGTCGTCTGGCAAGTGATACAGCATGCAAATATCGTCCTGGCTGTAGATAAATTTCCAAGGTCCGCGCCGCACCATAAAGAGCGGCGTTTTGCTGCCCTCTGCCATGTACTCGCCTATCACTTCATCGTGGCCGCCTGCGCCTTGTAAGTGGGACAACAAAGAGCGCCCGTCCAAATGCAATTGCGCATCGACAGCCCCACCGGCCAGGGCCACAAAGGTAGGTAGCAGGTCGATGGTGGATACGCTGTGCGCCACTTTGCGCGGTGCAAAGCGGGCTGGCGCGTGAATGATGAGGGGCACGCGGGCGGCCATTTCAAACCAGTGCATCTTGTACCAAAGCCCGCGCTCGCCCAGCATATCGCCATGGTCGCCGGAGAAGACCACGATGGTGTCCTCGGCCAGGCCGCAGGCGTTCAAGGTCTTGAGCAATTCGCCTACTTTGCTGTCCACATAGGTGCAGGCGCCAAAGTAGGCGCGGCGGGCGCGCGCAATCGCCTCGGCGGCCAAAGGCTTGTCCCATAAATCCATCACTTTGAGCAGGCGCTGGGAATGTGCGTCTTGCGCATCTTGCGCGATCGTGTGGCTGGGCATAGGAATGTCCACGCCTTCGTAAAGATCCCAAAACTCGGCGGGGATGGTGTAGGGGTCGTGCGGGTGCGTCATGGACACCGTCAGGCAAAAAGGCTGGGCCGGTGTGTTGCGCACATGGTCATAGAGGTACTGGCGCGCTTTGAACACCACTTCCTCGTCAAAGTCCAGCTGGTTGGTGCGCACGCATGGCCCCGCTTGCAGCACCGAGGACATATTGTGGTACCAGCTAGGCCGCGTTTCCAGCGCGTCCCAGTTCACCGTCCAGCCGTAATCGGCGGGGTAGATGTCGCTGGTAAGGCGTTCTTCGTAGCCGTGCAACTGGTCCGGCCCGCAAAAATGCATCTTGCCTGACAAAGCGGTGTGGTAACCCAAATTGCGCAGGTAGTGCGCATAGGTGGGAATGTCCGCTGCCAAATCGGCCGCGTTGTCGTAGCCGCCCATGCGCGAGGGCAACTGCCCGGTTACCAGGCTAAAGCGCGATGGGGCGCACAGCGGACTATTGCAGTAGGCCGAATCAAACACCACGCCTTCGCGCGCCAAGCGGCTCAGGTGCGGCATCTGGATCTTGGACGCCGGGTCGTGCAGCGGCAGCAAGGGCGCAGCCATCTGGTCGGTCATGATGAACAGGATATTGGGTTGCTTGGGCAAGGTGCGCATGGGGCGGTGGGGCTGGGCTAAAAACGTTAATGGTAGCTTGCGCACTGGCGCAGCCGTGGCCTGCTCGCCTGCGTTGAGTGAGGGACAGCGCGCCGCCAAGCACACGCACCCATGGCTTGCGGGCCGCCAGCGGGGGAATTTGGGGCAATTGAGTCCATTGTCTGATCTAGCGCATACAAGCGGCACGCCTTGGCACTTAGGCTGGGGCCTTCGCATTGAAGGACTACCCCATGAAAATACTCGTTGCCGTTGACGGCTCCCCTAGCGCCTTGCGTGCCACCGAATACGCTGCCCAATTGGTCGCGGCAGTGCGCGCCAAGTCCAAGATCACGCTGATTTCTGTGCACGACGATACCGCTTTCAAGCACATGAAGAAGTTCACACCCAAAGGCGCACTGGCTGACTATTTGCGTGAGCTGAGTGACAAAGACTTGCAATCCGCCCGCAAGTTGCTGGACAAGGCCGAGGTGGCGCACGACATGATTATCAAAACCGGGCATGTAGCAGAGGAAATTATCAAAACCGCCAAGGCGGGCAAGTTCGACTTGATCGTGCTTGGCGCCAAAGGCCGCTCCACTTTTGGCGACCTGCTGCTGGGCTCGGTATCACAGCGCGTGGCCAGCGCTAGCAAGTTACCGGTTACGCTGGTTAAGTAAGGACGGGCGCCAGTGCATGGGCAGGTGCCGGAGCGACCGGCCAATAACGCGCTGGGCTTGTGGGCGCTGGTACGGCGCCTGCGCCCCATCAACATCATTACCGGGCCCTTGATTTACGGCATGGTGTTGCCGCTGGTTTTTTTGGACCTGTCGGTATGGGTGTACCAGTACGTTTGTTTTCCAATTTATAAATTGCCGCGCATAGTGCGCGCGCAGTTCAATGCCTTTGACCGGCAGGAACTGCGTTACCTAGACTGGGTGTCCAAAGCGCATTGCAGCTATTGCGCCTACGCCATGGGTGTAGCGGCTTTTTCCTCTGCGGTCATCCAGGCGACCGAAGCCTATTTTTGTCCGATCAAGCACCAGCACAAACAGCAAGCGCTAGTAACCAGCGTAGTGCCTTATGTCGAATTTGAAGAACCCGAAGGCTTTGACTTTGATGCCAAGCTCGAAACACTGCGGCAGTTGCAGACGGGTGAGCACTCGAACCATGCATCTACGCGGCTTTGAAGCCCTGTGCTTGAAAGCTTGACCCACATCAAGCGCCACAAAGACCAGCGGCCTAGTATGAAGCTATTCCCGGCGTTGCCTACGAAGCGTGATGGTTTCGCGACTCAGGAACGGTTTTTACTCTGGAGAGTCAGCATGCAAATCGGCAAAGAAAAGCTCATGTGGATGTACGAAAAAATGGTCGAAATCCGCTACTACGAAGAGACCATGGCGGCGGTGTATATGGAGGGCAAGTTACCGCCCGCGATTCAAAAAGGTTTGGCCTTTGACATCGGCGGCGGGCCGGTGCCGGGCGAGATGCATTTAGCCGCCGGACAGGAGCCAGTAGCTGTGGGCGTCTGCGCGCATTTGAGTGACGATGACACGGTAGTGGGCACGCATAGACCCCACCATTTTGCGATTGCCAAAGGCGTGCCGCTAGACGCGATGACGGCTGAAATGTTTGGCAAGGCGACCGGCCTGGGCAAAGGCAAGGGCGGGCATATGCATTTGTTTGACAACGCGCACAAATTCAGTTGCAGCGGCATCGTCGGCGCGAGCATGCCGATTGCCTGCGGCGCTGCGCTGGCGGCGAAAAAATTAGGCAAGAACTGGGTGTCTATCGCCTTCTTTGGCGAGGGCGCGGCCAACCAAGGTGCTTTCCATGAGTCCTTGAATTTGGCAGCGGTGTGGAAGCTGCCGGTGGTATTTGTGTGCGAGGACAACCAGTGGGCGATTTCGGTACCCAAGGCCAAAGCCACCTCGGTGCAATGGGTGACCGACCGCGCAGCGGGCTACGGCATACCCGGCATCCGCGTGGCGGACAACGATGCGGTGGCGGTGTTTGAAGCCATGGCCCCGGCGATTGCGCGTGCCAGGCGCGGTGACGGCCCCACGCTTATCGAAGTGCGTACCGACCGCTATTTCGGGCATTTCCAGGGCGACCCCGAAAGCTACCGCCCCAAAGACGAAGTGGCCCATCTGCGCGCGCGCGACCCGATTGGCTTGTTGTCCAAGCTACTGAAAGAGCGTGGCTTGATGAGCGCTGTCCAAGAAGCTGCCGTAGTGCAAAGCGCACAGCAGCGCGTGACGCGTGCCTTTGCCTTCGCTGCCAACAGCGCATACCCCAATGCACAAGACGCGCTGGCCGATGTCTTTGTGCAAGACCACGCATCCACGAGGGCATTAGTATGAAAACAGAACGCATATTGACCATGGCGCAAGCCATTTCGGAAGCCATCGCGCAAGAAATGACGCGCGACGAAGCGGTGTTTGTGATGGGTGAGGATATCGGCAGCTATGGCGGCATATTTGGCGCGACCGGTGGCTTGCTGGACAAGTTTGGGCCACAGCGCGTCATGGATACACCGATCTCGGAAACCGCTTTCATCGGCGCGGCCACGGGTGCGGCGGCGGCGGGTTTGCGGCCTATCGTCGAGCTGATGTTTGTGGACTTTTTTGGTGTGTGTATGGACCAGATTTACAACCATCTGGCCAAGAACACCTATATGTCCGGCGGCCATGTGAAATTACCGGTGGTGCTGACCACGGCCATCGGCGGCGGCTACGGCGACGCCGCCCAGCACTCCCAATGCCTGTATTCCACCTTTGCCCACATGCCGGGTATCAAGGTGGTGGTGCCATCCAATGCCTATGACGCTAAGGGATTGATGACGGCGGCGATTCGTGATGACAACCCGGTCATGTTTATGTACCACAAAGGCATCATGGGCCTACCTTGGATGTCGTATCTGGAAGGCAGCAGCAACACAGTACCCGAAGAGGCTTACACCATCCCCCTGGGCCAGGCCAAGGTGATGCGTGAGGGCGCGGACTTGACCATCGTGAGCCTGAGCCAAATGGTGCAAAAAGCCATGCTCGCGGCCCACGAACTGCAAGGCCAAAGCATCCATGCCGAAGTAATCGACTTGCGCACCCTGGTGCCTTTAGACAAAGAAGCCATTCTCAAGTCGGTACGCAAAACCGGCCGCTTACTCATTGCCGACGAAGACTACCTAGGCTTTGGCCTGAGTGGCGAGATTGCCGCGCTGATCGCCGAGAACCTGGACACTGTCTCGCTCAAGGCGCCGGTCATGCGCCTGGCGGTGCCCAATGTGCCGATTCCCTATAGCCGCCCTTTAGAGCAATTTGTGATTCCGCAAGTGGCCGACATCGTGCAGGCTGCGCAGGCTTTGCTGGTGGGC
>CANFJQ010000041.1 GCA_947447615.1 Comamonadaceae bacterium | reverse complement strand
CTCAGCGCCTTTGACGTGATCATGGGCGAGCCCATTCCCGGCAAGGGCGCTTTGCTTACGCAAATGGCTTTGTTCTGGTTTGAGAAATTCGGCCCCCAAGGCTTGAACATTTGCCCCATCCACCTGACTGGCCAAGCGCCTGAAAGCGTGGTCGCGCCGGACGAAGTGGCGCAAGTGCAAGGCCGCAGCATGTTGGTGAAACGGCTCAAGCCCTTGCCCGTCGAGGCGGTGGTGCGCGGCTACCTGGCCGGCAGTGGATGGAAGGAATACCAAGCCAATGGTTCGGTCTGCGGCGTAGCCCTACCGCCGGGTTTGCGCAACGCCTCGCGCCTGCCCGCACCGATTTATACGCCCGCCGCCAAAGCCGCCGTTGGCGAGCACGATGAAAACATCACTTTTGCGCAAACCGTGGACATGATCGGCCTGGACTTGGCTACGCGCATTCGCGATATCAGCATCGCGCTGTACGAAGCGGCAGCGGCTTTTGCATTGACCAAGGGCATCATCATTGCCGACACCAAGTTTGAATTTGGCCTAGACGCGGAGGGCACGCTGACACTGATGGACGAAGTGCTAACGCCCGATTCCTCGCGCTACTGGCCTTTGGAGAGCTACGCCGAAGGCAGCAACCCGCCTAGCTACGACAAACAATTCGTACGCGATTGGTTGGAGGCTGCACAAGTCGATGGCAAGCCCTGGAGCAAAACCCCGCCCGCACCCCGCGTGCCGGACGCGGTGATTGCCCAAACTGCGGCCAAGTACCAAGAAGCTTTGCAGCGCCTCACGGCCTAATGCGCGCCTGAGCGTTGGAGTCAGGGCGCTCTAACAATTAATTGAGCGCCATGCTCAACTTGCGCCGGTAAGTCGCCACCATTTGCGCTTGCGGGTCGGTTTCGGCGACGACTTTGCCGGCGATTTCGATGCCACCGGCAGTTTTGCCGGTGTCTTGCGCTGCACCTTTGGGTTTGGGCGGGGTGAGCAATTCCAAAATCGCTACAAAGGTTTTGCGCGGCACCGCGTCGCCCCAGGCTTTGTCGCGCATGATGATTTCCAGCAGCTCGTCCATGGCGACCGTCCATTGGCCTTCCACCATCAAGACGCGGGCTTTGGCTAAGCGGGTATCAAAGTCCCGCTTGTCGGCGGCAATGCGTTCGTCAAACTGCGCCAGTTCCCAGTTGCCGCGCGGGTCGGTGTTGACAAACTCAATGGCATTTAAGAAATGGTGCAAAGCGTCAAAGCGGATTTGGCGAGGGATGGCGGCCAGGGCCGGAGCCAGCGCGGCTTTGGCTTCTTCCAGGGCGTTGTGGTGAATCAGCAGCTTGACCAGTTCGTGGCGCGCGTCGTCATTGGCCGGGTCGGCGGCCAGGGTTTCTTGCAATTTGTGCAGCGCCGCTTCCACATCGCCGGCCGCCAGCAGGGCCTGCGCGTCTTCGGCGTCGGTGAGCGAGGCGCCTTCGGGGGGCAGGTGTTTGTCTAAAAAGGTCTTGATTTGGCTCTCGGGCACCGCGCCCATAAAGCCGTCCACCGGCTTGCCACCGACCATGAGCACGCAGGTGGGGATGCTGCGGATGCCAAAGGCTTTGGAGAGTTCTTGCTCCTGGTCCGAGTCGATTTTGACCAATTTGAAGCGCCCGGCGTAATCGGTTTCCACCTTTTCCAACAGCGGCCCTATCACTTTGCATGGCCCGCACCAAGGAGCCCAAAAGTCCAGCAGCACCGGGATGTCGTGCGAGGCGGCTATGACTTCGGTTTCAAAATTTTGCAGGGTGACATTGATCATGAAAAGCTACTCGGGGTGAAAACGTAAAATTAGGCGTCTAGCCTCGTGGCACGGCTGCCGTCTGATCCTCGGGCGCAGGTGCCAAGCGCTGTTTCCAACCCTATGAGCACCACACCCATCGCGGTCGTCATGGGCTCCAGTTCCGACTGGGACACCATGCAACACGCAGTGCAGATTCTCCAACAGTTTGGCATCGCCTTTGAAGCGCGTGTGCTTTCGGCGCACCGCATGCCCGACGATATGTTCGCATTTGCACATGCGGCCCAGGGCCGGGGCCTGCGCGCCATCATCGCGGGCGCTGGCGGGGCTGCGCATTTACCGGGCATGCTGGCCTGCAAAACCACGGTGCCAGTGCTGGGCGTGCCAGTGCCTAGCAAGCATTTGCAAGGTGTGGATTCTCTGCACAGCATTGTGCAAATGCCCAAGGGCATACCGGTGGCCACTTTTGCCATCGGCGCAGCGGGTGCGGCCAATGCGGCTTTGTTTGCCGTAGCCATGCTGGCGGCGCACGATGCGGCGCTTGCCAAACAACTTGATTCCTACCGCGCCGAGCAGACCCGCGCCGCGCGCGAGCAAGATTTGCCGGTGTCTGGACTGGCCGACGGGCTGGCCGGTTTATGAGCATGGGCGCTGCGCTGCTGCCGGGCGCGCCAAGGACCGGCGGCGCCGGGTCGGTGACGCTGGGCGTCATGGGTGGCGGCCAACTGGGCCGTATGTTTGTCCATGCCGCCCAAGCCATGGGGTTTGAGACGGCAGTGCTTGACCCGGACGCCGAAAGCCCCGCCGGGCGCGTCAGTCACCACCACATCCAAAGCGCCTACCAAGACCCGCAGGGCCTGGCGCAACTGGCCGCGCTGTGCAGCGCGATCACCACCGAATTTGAAAACGTGCCCGCCGATGCGCTGGCTACCCTCGTCGCCACGCGCACCGTGGCACCGGGCGCCCAAGCCGTAGCGATTGCCCAAGACCGGCTGGCCGAAAAGGCCCACTTCGTACGCTGCGGCGTGCCTTGCGCGCCCTTTGCCGCTATCGCCACTAGGGCGGACGTGGAAGCGGCGCCTGCGGATTTGTTGCCTGGCATTCTCAAAACCGCCCGCCTGGGCTACGACGGCAAAGGGCAAGTGCGGGTGGCGGACCGCGCCCAATTGCGCCAGGCTTTTGCCGATTTGAAAGAACAAGTTTGCGTGCTGGAAAAAATGCTGCCGCTGGCGCTGGAATGCTCGGTCATATTGGCGCGCGGTGCCGATGGCGCCATGGTGGATTTCCCGGTGCAGCGCAATTTGCACCGCGCCGGGATTTTGGCAGTGACCGAGGTGTTTGAAGGCAATGTCCCGGCCCCGCTGGCGGCGCAAGCAGTGCAAGCCGCCCGCGCGATTGCCCAAGGTTTGGACTATGTGGGCGTCTTGTGCGTGGAGTTTTTTGTCCTGCAAGACGGCAGCCTGGTGGTCAACGAGATCGCGCCGCGCCCGCACAACAGCGGCCACTACACGCTAGACGCCTGCGACCAGTCGCAGTTTGAGCTCCAAGTGCGCACCCTGGCGGGCCTGCCCCTGACCCAGCCGCGCCAGCACAGTGCCGCGGTGATGCTCAATATATTGGGCGATATTTGGGGCCCCGGCTCGGACAAGACGCCGCCCTGGGACGCAGTGCTGTCCCTGCCTGGCGCGCATTTGCACTTGTACGGCAAGCGCGAGGCGCGGCACGGACGCAAGATGGGCCACCTAACCCTCACCGCCGACAGCGCGCAGGCGGCAAGGGCGACCGCCCTGGACGCGGCGCGTATTTTGGGAATTGAAGCGTTTTAAGCACTTTTGCTAATTTTTAATTGCTTTTTAGCTTATTTTGTCTAATTAAGCTTTTGCCCGTCTAGCGCGCAAAGCCAATTTAGCCCTCCAAGCCCCTTAATCATTAGCTCCATGATTCTGCAAGTGCACGAAAGCCTCAGCCTGCCTCGCTGCGAACAGGTATTGCGCCAGGGCGGCTTGCTCGGGCTGCCGACCGAAACCGTTTACGGGCTTGCCGCAGATGCGGACAAACCGGATGCCGTAGCGGCGATTTTTGTCGCCAAAGGCCGCCCGGCGGACCATCCGCTGATCGTGCATGTGGCCGATATGGACGGCGGCCTGAGCGGCGCGCGCTACTTTGCGCGGGAGATTCCTGAATTTGCGATGCGCATGATGCAAGCTTTTTGGCCCGGGCCGTTGACGCTGATACTGCCGCGCCGCGCGGATGTGGCGGGAGCCGCGGCGGGCGGACAGGACTCGGTGGGCCTGCGCTGCCCAGCGCACCCAGCCGCCCAGGCCCTGCTGCGCGCCCTGCGCCACAGCGTGCAAGGCAGCGTGGTTTGGGGCCTGGCCGCGCCCAGCGCCAACCGCTTCGGGCGCGTCAGCCCGACCACGGCGCAACACGTCCACAGCGAGTTCAATACGGGGCGGAACGCGGACGACCCAGCCGCCCTGCTGATTTTGGACGGCGGACCCTGCGAGGTGGGTATTGAGTCCACGATTGTCGATTGCACACGCGGCGAACCGGTGCTTTTGCGGCCCGGCGCCATCGGCCTGGCAGAGCTGAGCCAGGCCTGCGGCCACATGGTCCGGCTGCCGCACGAGCTCACAAGCGCCCAGGCCGCGCCGCGCGCCTCGGGCACGCTGGCTGCGCACTACGCACCCGAGGCCAAAGTGCGCCTGATGGACACCGCCGCCTTGCAAAGCGCCTTACAGCCGGGCTCGGCGCAGCGGCGGGCAGTGGCCGGGCGCATTGGTGTCTATATGCGCACCCGGCCCGACATTGCGTCGGAGCAAGCTGCCCAGCCCCAAGATGGCTTGAATGGGCCGCCGCAATTGCTGCTCCGCGCTATGCCCCCCGACGCGGCGCGCGCCGCGCAGCATTTGTTTGCCACCCTGCGCGCGATGGATGACGCGGGCGCCAAGGAAATTTGGGTGGAGGCCACGCCCGAGACCACGGAATGGGCAGGAGTCGCCGACCGCCTGCAACGCGCTAGCGTCGCCTAAGCGTTAAAAGCTATTTATCTACGGTAAAAACCGTTAACACGCCGGTATATGCGTACAAATGCTGGTGCGCAATTTCGCCACCGGCAAAAAACCCGATCAAAGGTACGTCGCCCAAAGCGTGGCGCACGATCTGCATTTCGGCGCTGGCGCCGCCAAAATGTGGGCCGCCGCGCCCGGTGCAGCTGATGTAAATCGCACCGGTAATACCTCTTTGCACCGGCGCAGAGGCACCAACACGCGACCCCGTGGCGCCCACCGCCTGCGGCTCCAACATCTCTTCCGGGCTGAGTTCTTCGCGTATCTCCGCGCAAATGCGCGTTAAATCCGCGCGCGCTGCCTGTACGTTGCGCTGGCAAAAAGCCAGTTGGCCGCCGACGCGGGCATGGTCGCTCAGGGCAATACCCCGGTGACCGGGGTCCAGGCCGATGATGTGGCGCACCAGCACGTCGCTACCAAAATTGCCCGTCTTGCGCACGGCAGCGCTGTCGCTGCCGGTAGGCGGGTTGGCCAGGCCGACCAGGGTGTTACGCACCGCTTGCAAGGCTTCTTGCGGGCGCTCCAGCGAAATCGACAAATCTGACAGCAGCACATCCAAGGCCGGTTCGCCGTCCAGGCTGAGCACCAGGTTGTTATGCGCCTCGGTAATCACCCGGGCGCGCGACACCGGTTTGCAGCCCTGAGTGACGCGCGAGACCACCGCGACTTCCGGTCCGAAAGCCACGCCGCTCAAGCCCCCGCTGAACACGCCCTTGGCCAGGCCCTGGCCGCTCAGGTTGCCATCAGCCGCCAGCGCAAACTGCACGCTTTTGCCCCGGCTGCTGGACAGGCCACCAAACAAATAGCCGGTTTCGGTGCGGCCCGACATTTCGGCCAGCAAGTCAGGCAGGTCGGCGGTAGCGCCGTCGGCGTGCACCAGCGCGGTATGGGCTTCAAAGCCCAGGTTTAGGGGCGATACGCCGGAAAACACGCGGTATTGGTCCGATGGCAGGTCCAGCAACATCACGGCCATGGCCGGCTCGTCAAAGTACTCCACATTATTAGCAGCGATACCGATGCCGACAGTGCCCGACCAGTCGGTGACCGAAGGCAGCTCGGCACTCAGGTGGTCCAAAATTTCTTGCGCGTCCTGGGCGTAATGGTCGGTGATGTAGAGCAAGGCCAGCGTGGGCGTGACCGCATGCAGCGAGCTCGACATCTGGCCGCGCAACTGCGCCAGCACCAAAGCGCTGGCGCCTTGCCACTCGGGGTGCGTGGCGTGCGCGTAGGAAAAAGTTTGCATAGTGAGTAAATGAGCGGGCGCGTGGGCGCCGTTTTAACTGGCGCTGCGGCGCGGCTTGGTGCTGCGCTTGGCAACCGTGGTTTTGCGGGGGGCTTTGCTTGCGGTTTTCGCGGCGGTGCCCTTGGCCTTGGTGGCGCCGCCTTTGCCCGCCGCTTTCGCACTGCCGACCACTGCGGCGCTGTGCTTGGCCACGTCTTGCAGCGCCGTGCTGGCGATTTGTTGGAACTGTTGGGTCAGCGCGCCCCATAGCTGCATCGGGTCTATGACCTTGCTGGCATCGGCCTGCGCTTTGGTTTTGCGCTTGGGGGCAAGGTCGGCAGCAGTATCGGGTTCGGGCGCAGGCGGTGGTGCGGCGGGCGCGGCCGGGGCGGGTTTGGGGGCAGCAGCAACCGCAGCAGCGCCGGGCATACCCATGGTGAAGTTCATACCCTTCAAGGTTTCCATGGTCATTTTTTGCACTTCCAGCGCCTGGATGGTGGCGCTGAGCGCGCGGGCGTTTTGGTCCAGCCAGAACTGCACATGCTTGAGCTCTTCGATGCGTTTTTCCAGGTCCTCGACTTTGAGGCTGGGCACCAGCCACTGCGCCATATTGGGCAGGGCCGAGGGGCTGCCGCCCGCGCCACCTGCCGCCTTGGCGAGGTTTTGCAAAAAGTCAAAACCGGGCACAAATTTGCCAAATCCTGCGGTGTCTGAAGTGCTCATGGGCGGGGCTCCTGGGTTGTGCTGCGCGCGCTGCGTGAAGCGGCCCTTAGCTTAACTGAAGCCATCCATGCGCCCCCCGTAGGCGCTTGATGGAACCGCAACTGGCTGCCGTGGTGTTGCAGGCACCCAGCCAGCTGCTTACCAGTCGCCGCCTGAATCACCGCCGCCACTGTCGGCTGCGTCCCAGCCGCTGCCAGCGCCGGCATCAAAACTGCCCATATCGGGCGCGGGGGGCGTATCGAATGGGATGTAGCCTTCGTTGGCCGCTGCTGCGTGCTGCGCTTGGCCGGCGTTGGCGTTGCCACCTTCCATGGCTTTGCTCAAGGCATAACCGGCGGCCAATCCGGCCACGCCGCCGAGCACGGCACCGCCTATACCTGAACCCGCTTGCGGTTGCGCGCCATAGCCACCATAGGGTGCTGGCGCCATAGCACCACCGGGGCCATAGCCCGGCGCACCGGGATAAGCGCCCATGGGCATGGGCGTTGGGCGCGGCGCTTGGCTGCGGCGAATTAGCACGAATAACAAGACCAGCAAAATGATGCCGCCAACCGCGTAGCCGGTGGGGAAGGACGATGCGCTGGCGGGCGCCACGGCGCTATGCGCGGCTGCGGGCGCTGGGTTCAGATTCTGGCTGGTGGCAGCCGTTTTGGCCGCAGCGTCAGCGGCGCTGACTTTGTCCACGGTTTGCGAAAACTTATCGGGGGTGGAGGCAAATTTCAGCGCGGGGTCGATGGCGCGGGCCTGGTTCAGTTGCGCCAGCGCCTCTTCGTAGCGCTTGGCCCGGGCCAGCACTTCGCCCAGCTCGTAATGGGCTTTGGCGCTGTTGGGTTTTTCTTTCAAAACCTCGTGCAACAAGGTTTCGGCGCGGGCCAGGTCGCCTGCTTCGACAGCGGCGCTAATGTCTTTGGGGCTGGGCAGGGCCAGCGCCAAGCTACAGGCCAAGGCCAAAAAGCCCATAGACAGCCAACGCAATGACGACACGGGTGAAAAACGCATAGCAAACCTTTAGGGTGAAACCGGCCCCCACTGTAGGCGGCCCGTATGTCGGTTGCGACACCGGTTTGTAAAGAAGCTTGCAAACCCCGGCTCGGAACACAATACGCCCTATGTGCAGCCATTACCAAGGCATTCAAGGGCGCGAACGTTTTGAGCGCCATTTCGGCATCGGCCTGCCCGAGGATGCGGGCCAGGCCGATGTATGGCCGGGCTACCGGGCGATGTTTATCCGCAACACGCCACCGGGCGCGGCACCGGCTGCAGGCCGCTTGCAGGCGCTGACCGGTTTGTTCGGCCTGGTCCCGCATTGGTCCACCGACTTGCGCATCACGCGCAGCACCTACAACGCGCGCAGCGAAACCGCGTCTGACAAACCCAGCTTTCGCGATGCCTGGCGGCGCGGCCAGCATTGCATCATTCCTGCCGAAGCCTTATTTGAGCCAGACTGGCGCAGCGGTCGGGCAGTGGCAGCGCGCATGGGCAGCGAAGACGGCGCGCCGCTGGGGGTGGCCGGTTTGTGGTCCTGCTGGCGGGCACAGGAGCAAGAAATTTTTAGCTTCACCATGCTGACGGTGAACGCTGATCACCATCCCGTGATGCGCGAAATGCACAAGCCCGGCGACGAGAAGCGCATGGTGGTGGTGGTGCCGCCTGCGCTCTATGCCCATTGGCTGCAATTGCCCGCCCGCGAAAGTCTTGGGTTTTTACAGTCGCAATCCAACTCCGCGCTTGCGCAACTGGCCTAAAAAACGGAGTTAGATGATGCAGCAGGTAGCCTGGGCAAGGCCTGGGGGCAGGCCTCAGAAATCCTGGCTACGGGCCTTGGCTGCGCGCAATTCCTGCAGCATCCGCGGGTCGTGCATGGCCAACTCCCACAAAGCCGCTTCACGGCGCGACTGCATCAGCGCTGCCACGCGGATTTGAAGCCACAGCGCGCTGGCGCTGCTGGCGCGGCGCATGGGCCGGGTCAAAAGGGCTAGCCCACCAAAAATCGACAACCACAACATCACCCAGGCGAGCAACATATGGCCGTCGGCCCAGCTGTCAATCACCTGATCTGCCACGGCGAGCAATGCGGCAAAGACCGAAGCCGACAGCAGCCCGGCTAAGGCCTGGGAAGGCGCAACGCGCTTGCTGGGACGCTGGGACATCGCCCGGACATCCTGAGAGGCTGTTTGGAAAAGCATGAAATTGGACATAGCAAACTCCTTGGGAATACATGAGCACACCGCTATTGCGGTGTCGTAAGCGCAATATTAGGGTTTACACTAATGTGAGTCCACTTTATATTTTTGATTTCAGACATTCATAAAATCTATTTATGCCCCTACCCGTACCGCAATTACGCAACTTCGACCTGAACCTGCTCAAAGTCTTTGATGTGGTGATGGCCGAGCGCAGCCTGACGCGGGCGGCGCAAGTGCTGTCGCTGACGCAGCCGGCGGTAAGCAATGCCTTGCGCCGCTTGCGCGAGGCATTGGCAGACGAGGTGCTGGTGCGCCAGGGACGCAGTTTGCAGCCCACGCCCAAGGCGCTGCTCTTGTGGCCGCAGGTGCGCGAGACACTGGCGCGCTTGCAAATTGCGTTGGCGCCGCATCCGTTTTCGCCTGCCGATACGGTGTGCAGCTTTGTGCTGACCATGGCCGACGCCACCGCTTCGCAACTCATGCCGGGCTTGGTGCAGGGTTTGCTGCGGCAGGCACCGGGCGTGTCTTTGCGCACCGTGCCGCTGACCACGCGCGACCCCCGGCGCATGCTCGAAGACGGGGAAGCGGACCTGGCAGTGGGCCATTTCCCGGCTGCCCTGGCAGCCATCGGCCAGCAAAGGCAAAACGGGCAAGCGGTGCGATTTGGCCAGCAACGGCTGTTCTCCAGCGACTATGTATGCGTCATGCGCAAAGGCCATGCTTTGGCCAAGGTGCCGCTCAGCCTGGACGCGTTTTGCCAGGCGCAGCATGCACTGGTCAGTTTTTCAGGCCGTGCCTACGGGCTGATTGATGAGGCCTTGGCCTCAGTCAACCGCTCGCGCCGCGTGGTGCTGACGGTGAACCAGTTTTTTACTACCGGCAGCGTGGTGGCGCACTCGGATTTGTTGGCCGTGATGCCACGGCACTTCGTGCAGGTTACCGGCTTTGCACCGCAACTGGCGGTGCATGAATTGCCGTTTGATGTGCCGCCGATTCAGGTCGACGCGCTATGGCACCAGCGCCATGATGCCGACAGCGCGCAAAACTGGTTACGCGCCCAAGTGCATGCGGTGGCGCAAGCCGTGCCGATGGCATCGCGGAGTGCGGCGCTATGAAGCTGCAATTGTTATCCGATGTGCATTTGGAATCGCAACCCGATTTTGTGGCGCAGCCAGCCCCGGACGCGGACTTCTTGGTGCTAGCCGGGGATATTGGCTCTTACCAAAACGGCTCAAAATTGCAGGATGCAGATTTTGGCCTGGCGCAGTTTTCGCCGCTGCATGGTTGGCCAGTGCCGGTGTATTTTGTGCCGGGTAACCATGAATACGATAACCTGGACTTTGATGCTGGCCACGCGCGTTTGCGCGAGACCTGTGCGCGCTTGGGTATCACTTGGCTGGACCGGCAGCTAATCGCGCTGCCTGGGCACAGCAAGGATGGCCAGGCGCTGCGACTGCTGGGCACGACGCTATGGACTGATTTTGATGCGCTGGCAGCTTCGCCGCGTCCCTGGCCGAACAAGGCGGCCAGCCAGGATGCGCCGCGTGATGCGCAAGCTTTGGAATCATCGGAAGCGCTCGCCGCGTGGGAACGTAATCCAGACAACCGCAAGGCACGCGAAAAAGCGTTTCGTGCTGCCGACTACTACTTGAAAAAAACCGGCACGCTGCGCTACAGCCAGCCATTTTTATCCGAAGCGGTACGCGAAGAAGGCTTGCAGTGCCAAGCCTGGTTGCGCGATGCCTTGAACCAACCCTTTGAAGGCAAAACCATTGTCGTGACGCACTTTGCGCCTAGCCTGCACAGCGCTGATCCGCGCTATGGGCGCGTGCCCGGAACTGCTGGTTTTTGCAACGCTTTAGATGACTTGCTGCCGCAAGCCACGCTTTGGTTGCACGGGCATTTGCACACCGCGCAAGACTATGTGCACCGAGGCTGCAGGGTGGTGGCCAACCCGCTGGGCTATGCGCGCAAAAAAGAGCAAGCGCACTTTCGCGCCCAAGCCGTGATTGAAATTTAGCGGGACGCTAATCCGTCAAAACAAGTGCGCATAACCAGATCGATGATTTGTGCATCGTCATGCTGGCCGCCGATTTTCAAAAACTCCAGCACCGGGTCGCAAGCGCGGGCGTACAAGGTGTAGAGCACCGCAATCGGCGGCAGGCTGGACTGCAAATGGCCTTGCGCTTGCGCCTCTTCAATCCAGCCGCCCAAGCGGTCGCTCACTTCAATCAAGCCATCCATGTACTGCGCATTGGCCATGAGCTTGGCGCGCAAGGTGGAATTGCGGCTGGGCAGGGAAGGCATTTGCCCTTGCAACTGCAACTGCATGGTCCAGCGCGCTACAGCACGCAATTGCGCCATGGCGTTTTGCGGCGGTAAATCGCGCAAGTAGGCCTGGGCTTTTTGCATGAGCTTGACCATGGCCGCCGCTGCGAGGTCTTCTTTGCTGGGGAAATGCTTGTACAAACTGGCTTTGGCAATGCCGACGGTGGCGGCCACTTCATCGACCGTCATGGCTTCAAACCCTTTTTGCGCCAACAATGCGCTGGCGGTCTGGATGATGGCGTCTTCGCGCGCCTGTAGCATCTGGGTCTTGAAAGACACTTTGGGCAAAGATTTGGAAGGCATGTCTGAATTTTAGCCTTTGGGTTGTTTTGTAATCGATTTCGGCCAATTTGCGACTGCGCAGTTCAATCTATGGCCGTATTCTCCAGCGCCCTCTGCCGTTTTCAAGGTGGGCGCGCAACAGGATTTTTTATGCATATTGTTGTGGTCGGTGCCGGCATCATCGGCACCAGCACCGCCTGGTATTTGGCCGAGCGCGGCCACCAGGTCACGGTGGTGGAACGCCAGGCCGATGCGGCGCTGGAAACCAGTTTTGCCAACGCCGGGCAAATTTCGGTCAGCCATTGCGAGCCCTGGGCCAACCGCGACGCGCCACTCAAAGCGCTGAAGTGGATGTTCAGCAAAGAAGCGCCGCTGTTGTTTAGGCCGCAATGGCCGCTGGGTGAAGGCTGGCAACAGTACCGCTGGAGTCTGCGCTTTTTGGCCGAATGCAACGATGCGGCATTCCACCGCAATGTGGGCCATATCGTGGCCCTGGGCGCTTATAGCCATGTGGCGCTCAAAGAACTGGTGGCGCAAACCGGCATTGATTACCACCGGCTGGAGCGCGGCATCTCGCATTTTTTCGCCGACCAGGCTGCCTTTGACAGCGCCTGCGAATTGGCTGCCTTGATGCAGCAGTTTGGCGTGGAGCGAAAGGTGATCAGCACCGCTGAATTACTGCGCCTGGAGCCTACGCTGACTCCTTTTGGTGAGCGCATTGTGGGCGCTACCTTTACCGCCAGCGATGAGTCGGGTGACGCCTGTGTGTTTACACAAGGCCTGGCGCGGGCCTGTGCGGCGCGCGGCGTGGAGTTTTTGTTTTCGCACAGTTTGGAAGGGCTGGACGTGGCAGGTACAGCGGTGCGCGGGGTGCGCGTGCGGCCTGTGACACACAGTGGAGCGGATGGTGGCACGGGCCTGCCTAACGCGGTCGGGAGCGCGCGCAGCATTACCGCCGACGCGGTGGTGGTGGCCTGCGGCTCCTACAGCGCGCCATTGCTGCGCCGCGTGGGCGTGGACTTGCCGATTTACCCGGGCAAAGGCTATAGCGCCACCTTCCCAATCTTGCGTCCCGAGCGGGCGCCTTCGGTATCGGTGATCGACGATTCGCGCAAGATTGCCATCACCCGCTTGGGCGACCAGATCCGCGTGGCTGGCACCATCGAAGTCGGCAGCTACGACCTGGGTTTGGACAGCGCGGTGTCGCAAGCGCGCTGCCACATGCTGGCGCGCCGGGTAGAAGAAATCTGGCCCGGCATGTGCGATACCCGCTTGGCGCATGAAGGCGGCACTCCGCAATTCTGGGCCGGCTTGCGCCCCGCCACGCCGACCAATATTCCTTATATCGGGCAAACGCCGGTGCGGGGTCTGTGGGTCAACGCCGGTCACGGCACCCTGGGCTGGACGCACGGGGCCGGTTCGGGCAAGGCTTTGGCTGCGCGTGTGGACGGAGAAGAGGCGATCGCCGGTTTCCCGTTTCTCGGCAAGTAAATGCGCGCGTTAAAAGTGCTGCTCTTTATTTGCAAGGCCGTGGCAATCCATGCCTTCATGCCTGCCTGGATCACCACGTCGCTATGCTCCTCGCGATGACTGAAGTGGCGTCTTTGCGAGGCCGCAGGCCGTGGCAATCCATGGCTTATTGCCAACCAAGAGGGCGTGGCCTGCGTCACAGTAGCGCAGGTTGACCCATTTATGCGGCGTGCGCCTGCTCCAGGCATTGCAAGAACGCGCGGGTGGCTCGGGATGCTTGCGGTGAGCGGCGGGTGATGGCGAAAAATTCGCAGTCGTAAAAAAACACCTCGGGCAGCACGGCCTGCATCTGGCCTTGCTGCACAAAACTTTGCGCGTAGTGCTCGGGCAAAAAGCCGACAAAGCGGCCCGACAAAATCAAAGTGGCAATCGACTCTTGGTCAAAACCGGTGGCGCTGCGCGTCAGGCGCAATTGCTGGCTGACCTGCAAATTGGGCGAGTGGTAGCCCAAGCCCGCAAATGGCAGAGCGCGCACCGTTTCCCAATCTAAACCCTCGTGCGGACTGCCAAACAAGGCATGACCGGGACCGCAGTACAAGCACATGTGTTCGTCAAACAAGCGCGCATAGTGCAAGGTGCCGGAAGTGCGGTGGCCGGGGATGATGCCCAGGTGAAACTGGCCATCAAGCACGCCGCGCTCTATGGCGTTGAGCGTGGCTACATGCAAATTGAGCGCGACATCGGGCGCGCGCGCCTGAAAGCGCGCAATCGCCTGCGCCACGCGGGCCTTGGGGTTGCTTGCGGTTTTGTCAAACACTGCGATTTGCAGCTGCCCACCCATACGCTGGTGAATTTCATCAACGCTGCTGCGAAAGGCATCGGTGGCGGCCATCAGCTGGGTGGTCTGGGCGTAAATTTTTTGGCCCTCGGGCGTCAAGGCAAAACCGGCCCGGCCCCGGCGGCACAAGCGCAAGCCCAAGCGGGTTTCCAGGTCTTTGATATGGCGGCTGACGGTGGAGCTGCCGATATTGAGCTCCAACTCGGCAGCGGCCATGCCGCCGCAGTCGGCCACCACCCGGAACACGCGCAACAAGCGCAGGTCCATGTCGCTGAGCTGGCCCAGCGCCGGGCGCGTGGGCATAGCAGCGGCGTGGGCGGGGGCCTTGCGCCGGGACAGCGCTTTGCCGCTCGACGTGCGCGCTTTGGGCGGCGCATCAGTTGCGAAAGGGGGTTTTGGTTTCATAGATTGGCAAGTAAATAGCGATAATTCGCACTTTATAAGAGTAACAGACAAGTTCACAATCTGGTTTTGCCTTAGCAAGCCTGCACCTTTTGTGCGGCGCAAAAGGCTTTTTGACCTACCACTCAGGAGTCCGCCATGAAACCCCATGACACCACCACCCACGCACCGGTTGTGACCACCACCTCCCCTTACCCGCGCGATAAAGCATGGATGGACGCGCACTGGATGGCCTATTCCGGCAACCGCAACTTCAAAGCCAATCCGCGCATGATGGTCAGCGCCAAAGGCGCTTATTACACCGACTCCAATGGGCGCAAAGTGATGGACGGCCTGTCCGGCCTGTGGTGCTGCGGCCTGGGCCATGGCCGCCAGGAAATCACCGACGCGGTGAGCCGCCAGATCGGCACCATGGAATATTCACCGGCCTTCCAATACGCGCATCCACTATCTTTTGAGTTGGCCAACAAAATCACCCAACTGATGCCCGAAGGCCTGGACCGCGTGTTTTTCGCCGGTTCGGGTTCGGAGTGCGCAGACACTTCGCTAAAGATGGCGCGCGCCTACTGGCGCGCCAAAGGCATGGGCACCAAGACGCGCCTGATTGGCCGCGAAAAAGGCTACCACGGCGTGAACTTTGGCGGTATCTCCGTCGGCGGCATTGGCGCCAACCGCAAGACCTTTGGCCAGGGCATCGAAGCCGACCACCTGCCGCACACCCAGTTACCGCAAAACGTGTTCTCCCATGGCATGCCCGCGCACGGTGCTGAACTCGCCGACGAGCTGCTGCGCCTGATTACGCTGCATGACGCATCCAATATCGCTGCTGTCATCGTTGAGCCCATGTCAGGCTCGGGCGGTGTCGTGGTGCCACCGGTGGGCTACCTGGCGCGCTTGCGCGAGATTTGCACAGCCAACAACATCTTGTTAATTTTTGATGAAGTCATTACCGGCTTTGGCCGCTGCGGCGCCTACACCGGCGCAGCCGCTTTTGGTGTGACGCCAGACATCATGAACGTCGCCAAGCAAGTGACCAATGGCGCGCAGCCGCTAGGCGCAGTGGTAGCCAAGAAAGAAATCTACGACACCTTTATGGAGGCTGGCGGGCCCGAGTACCTGCTCGAGTTCATGCATGGCTATACCTATTCGGCCCACCCGGTAGCCTGCGCGGCTGGTATTGCCGCGCTCGATGTGCTGGTCAAGGAAAACATGATCGAGCGCGTAGCCGCCATGGCGCCGTATTTTGAGCAAGCGGTGCACAGCCTCAAAGGCAGCAAAAACGTCACCGACATCCGCAATATTGGTTTGGCCGCAGGCTTCACCCTCGCCGCAGTGCCTGGTGAGCCCGCACGCCGCCCCTATGAAATCGCTATGCGCTGCCTGGAAAAAGGCTTTTACGTGCGCTACGGCGGCGACACCATTCAGTTGGCGCCGCCTTTCATCATCGAGAAATCAGAAATCGACAGCCTGATCAACGCCCTGGGCGAAGCGATGAACGCGACGGACTAAGCGCGGGCCGCGGCGAGGCGCCCTGGTGCCCGCCGCACACTTGCTTGCGCGACCTTACACCGCAGTGTGGGCCAGTCAGCTGGCCCGCAGCGCGTCTGGCCCGATAAAAAAGCCGCCTAAGGTGGCTTTTGTGTTGCAAGCTTCGCGCGACAATCCTTTTTATTTTTAACCTGAGCACTTTGACCATGTCCACATTACCCACTATCGGCCACCTGATTGGCGGCCAACTCACCCAAGGCGGAAGCCGTAGCACCGAGGTGTTTAACCCCGCCACCGGCAAAGCCGAGAAAAAACTCTTGCTGGCTGACAAATTGACGGTGGAGCAGGCGATTGCCAATGCCCAGGCCGCCTTCCCCGAGTGGCGCAACACGCCGCCGCTCAAGCGCGCGCGGGTGATGAGCAAGCTCAAAGTGCTGCTCGAAGAACACGCCGATGCCTTGTGCGCCCTGGTAACCGCCGAACACGGCAAAGTGCTGCCCGATGCCATGGGCGAACTGCAACGCGGCATTGAAAACGTGGAATACGCCAGCTACGCGCCCGAATTGCTCAAAGGCGAGCACAGCAAAAACGTAGGTCCGGCCATTGACTCCTGGAGCGAATTCCAGGCCCTGGGCGTGACCGCTGGTATCACGCCTTTTAACTTTCCCATCATGGTGCCCTTGTGGATGTGGCCTATGGCGGTGGCGTGCGGCAATACTTTTGTGCTCAAGCCCTCGGAGCGCGACCCCAGCAGCACCATGCTGGTAGCGCAATTGGCGCTAGAGGCAGGCCTGCCACCGGGCGTACTTAATGTGGTCAACGGCGACAAGGAAGCGGTGGACACGCTGCTGACCGACCCGCGCGTCAAGGCCATCAGTTTTGTGGGCAGCACGCCAATCGCTGAATACATTTACGCCACCGGCTGTGCCCACGGCAAGCGCGTGCAGGCCTTAGGCGGTGCGAAAAACCATGCGGTGGTCATGCCCGACGCCGATGTGCCCAATGCGGTGAACGCGCTCATGGGCGCGGCCTACGGCTCGTGCGGCGAGCGCTGCATGGCCATCCCCTTGGTGGTGGCGGTGGGTGACGCCACGGCGGATGCGGTGATTGCCGGCCTTAAGGTCGAGATTGCCAAAATGAAGGTCGGCCCCGGCACCACCGCCGGTATGGATATGGGCCCGCTGGTCACCAAGGCGCATTTTGAGAAGGTGAAGGGCTATGTGGATCAGGGCGTGGCCGAAGGTGCCACTTTGGTAGTCGATGGGCGCGGTGTGCAAGTGCCGGGCCACGAGCAAGGCTATTTTCTGGGTCCCTGCTTGTTTGACAACGTCAAACCCGGCATGGTGACCTACCAGGAGGAAATTTTTGGGCCGGTGCTGGGCGTGGTGCGCGTCGAGACCTTGCAAGAAGCCATGGACCTGATCGACGCCCATGAATACGGCAACGGCACTTGCATCTTTACCCGCGACGGCGAGGCCGCGCGCTACTTCACCGACAACATTTTGGTGGGCATGGTGGGCGTTAATGTACCCCTACCCGTACCAGTGGCTTACCACTCTTTCGGGGGATGGAAGCGCTCGCTGTTCGGTGATTTGCATGCCTACGGACCAGATGCTGCGCGCTTTTATACCAAGCGCAAAACCATCACCCAACGCTGGCCTTCCGCTGGCGTACGGGAGGGAACCATGTTCAGCTTCCCGTCCAGTAAATAACTTTTTTGGCGAATATATCGTTTAATTTAAAAATATGGTGTAAGATAGCAAAAAATGACGAAAAACATGAATTTGTGAAAAATTCGACAGAACCGTCATTTTTTGAGACAATATTGTCGGATTTCAGATGTTGAACTGAAATGCTTCAATAAAAAACCATATTTCAACCGTTGGAGTCGATCATGTCAAAAACAAAGGTAGCGAATTTTTCGCAGATGTACACCAAGTACCTCAATCTGGTGCAAGCTGTTCGCAGCTTGCCGAGCTTCCCGCAACTCGATGCCGTCGAGTCGCGGATGCTTAATGTTTTCGCGTCCGCGTGGCACGAAGACAAGCCGATTACGGTGCTGGAGGCCATGGTGATGCTGCCCGAGATTTCGACCACTACTGCGCATCGCCGTTTAAAGGCTTTGCGCAA
This sequence comes from Comamonadaceae bacterium, assembly GCA_947447615.1. Lineage (GTDB taxonomy): Bacteria > Pseudomonadota > Gammaproteobacteria > Burkholderiales > Burkholderiaceae_C > Allorhodoferax. Next base: position 3,057 of record CANFJQ010000041.1, on the reverse strand, counting down.
AAAGGGAATGATCGACCTGAACCTGGATAGCCAGGACAACCGCGTCAAATACGTGGTGCCAACGAAAGCGACGCACCAGTACTTTGCGCAATTGGGGCAGTGCATGGAGAAGGCACAGGCAGTTTGAGGCTGCGCGGCTAAGGCCGCGATAAGCGTCTACTCCCGGGTCTTTTTCCTGTGCTGATGTGCAGGTAAAAATATGCGGGAGTGTGCGCAATGCAATTGCAAAAAAACCTATGGGTCGTCGCAACGACGGCTCTGGCCTATGTAGGCCTTTTGTCTTTCAATCAATTCATCTTTTCGTCTTTTAACGCCTCAAGCTTTAGCAGCTTGGTGTTTTTGCCCAGTGGCTTGGGCCTGGTCTGCGTGCTTTTGTTCGTGGAGTTGGGCTCCATGGGTATGGCGCTGGGCGCCTTGTTGATGGGCTTGGGGCAGGTGTACACCGGAGACCCGATTACCGTGCTCGGCGCGGCGGTGCTCTCGGGCTTGGCGCCGCTGCTGGCGCGCGCACTGTGCTTGCGTTGCGATGCCTTTGACGAAAACCTGCAAGGCCTGACAGCCGCTTGCCTGTTACGCATGACGGTGGCGTTTGCAGCGGTCAGCGCGCTGCTGCACCAGCTGTGGTTTGTAGCCCGCGGGCAGGGCGGCGATTTGTGGGGCGGGCTCGCGCTGCATTTCACCGGCGATGTGCTTGGCGCCCTGGTGGTCTTGTACAGCGCCAAACTGGTGCTGGACCGCTTGCCGCAGCTCAGCAGGGGATAATCCGCGCCACATGGCGCTTATCACCTTACTGGAAGCCCAACTCGCGTTTGGGCATGTACCCCTGCTAGACCACGCAGGCTTCTCACTTGAAACCCAGGAGCGCGTGGGCTTGATCGGCCGCAATGGCACCGGCAAGTCCTCGCTGCTCAAAATCCTGGCCGGGCTGGAAAAGCCCGATGACGGCGTGCTGCAAGTGCAAAGCCATATCCGCATTGCCTATGTGGCGCAGGAGCCGGACCTGGACGCCCAATCCAGCGTGTTTGACGCGGTGAGCGTGGGCTTGCAACGGGTGCGTGATTTGATCGACGAATACTCGCAAGGGCACGGCGACCTGGACGCGATGCAAAGCGAAATTGAGGCGCTGGACGGCTGGAACTGGGAGCAGCGCGTGGGCGAGACGCTGCACCGTTTGCATCTGGAGCCGGAGGCGATTGTCAGCACGCTCTCGGGCGGCACCAAAAAGCGGGTGGCGCTGGCGCAGGCCTTGGTAGCGCAGCCCGATGTGCTGCTGCTCGATGAGCCGACTAACCATCTGGATTTAGACAGTATTGAGTGGCTGGAAGGCCTGTTGGTGGACTTTGGCGGCAGCATCATTACCGTGACGCACGACCGCTCTTTTCTGGACAACGTGGCCACGCGCATTGTGGAGTTGGACCGCGGCAAGCTCTTGTCTTATCCTGGCAATTTTGCAGCCTATCTGCTGCAAAAAGAGGAGCAGTTAGCGCAAGAGGCGGTGATCAATGCGCGCGCCGACAAGCTGCTGGCGCAAGAAGAAGTGTGGATACGCAAAGGCGTGGAAGCGCGCCGCACCCGGGCCACCGCGCGCATCGTGCGCCTGGACAATTTGCGCGCGCAACGCGAAGCGCGGCGCGATGTGCTGGGCAGCGTGAACATGGACATCAGCAGCGGCGCCAGCAGCGGCAAGCTGGTGGCCGAACTGACGCATGTGTCTAAAAGCTTTGCCAATCCAAAAATGGCCCCTGATGCTGGGCAAACCAGCCCCGGCAATGAGGCAACTACGGCCATGGGACGGCACGGCGGGCGTGTGATCGTTCACGACTTCAGCGCCACGATTTTGCGCGGCGACAAGATCGGCCTGCTCGGCCCCAATGGCGCGGGTAAAACCACTTTGCTCAAATTGATTTTGGGCGAGCTCCAGCCCGATCCCGCACCTGCCAATGCACCGGCACCCGAGCCCGGCCACAGCCCCTGGGGTACGGTGCGCCAAGGTGCGAATATTGCTGTCGCTTACTTTGACCAAATGCGCAATGCATTGGACTTGGACGCGACGCTGGAAGACTTCATCAGCCCCGGCAGCGAATGGATTGAGATCGGCAACCGGCGCCAGCATGTAAAAAGCTATTTAGGTGACTTTTTGTTCTCGCCTGCACGCGCGAATTCGCCGGTGCGGTCTTTAAGCGGTGGCGAGCGCAACCGCTTGTTGTTGGCTCGCCTGTTCGCCCGTCCGGCCAATGTGCTGGTGCTCGATGAGCCTACCAATGACTTGGACATCGACACCTTGGAATTGCTGGAAGACCTATTGCAAAACTACGATGGCACGGTGTTTCTGGTCAGCCACGACCGCACGTTTTTGGACAATGTGGTGACCAGCACCATCGCCTACGAAGGCCCAGGCCGTTGGCGTGAATTTGAAGGCGGCGTGCAGGATTGGTTGACGCAAAGCAAGCGCGCGAATGCGATTGCGCAAGCTAAGGGACAAAAAGGCGCGCAAAGCTTTCATTACGGGCGCGATGACAAGCCTGCGGCCAGCGCAAAAGCAAGTGCGGCGCCACCGCCGCCAGCGCCAGCCGCGCCCGCAGCGAAAGCCCGCAAACTCAGCTACAAAGAGCAGCGCGAATTCGACGCCCTACCCGCGCGCATCGCCGCGCTAGAAGCCGAACAAGCGGGCATCAACGCGCAGCTTGCCGACGGTACGCTGTATGCCAGCGACAACGCCAAAGCCCTGCAGCTTGCGCAACGCAACGCGGCGATTGATGGCGAGCTGCTGGAGGCTTTGGAACGCTGGGAACTTCTGGGCGCTTAAGGCGCTACCAGCGCTAAGGTGGGGAAGTAATTGCGGTAGCGCGCCGCATCCCGCGTGAGCAATTGCATTTGCCCTACTAGCGCATGCGCGCCGATGTAGAAATCGGGCATGGGGGAGGTCTTGCTGCCTTGCGCCTGGCGGTAGACCTTGAAGGCTTGCCCGGCCAGAAACGCGGCGTCCCAGGGCAAAGCTTCGCGCACCAAGGGCAAGCCAGCCAGCGCGGCTTCGAGATCGCTGGCGCGCTCAAAGCG
>CANFJQ010000040.1 GCA_947447615.1 Comamonadaceae bacterium | reverse complement strand
CGTCGGCTTTGTTCGCGAAATACAGGTAACGACGGTTGGCCTGGGACTCGCCTGCGAAGGCGGCCTTCAGGTTTTCTTCCGTCTTGGAGCCTTTGAGTGCTGCCATGGAAATCTCCTAAGGGGGTTAAAGAAAACGCGTTTGCTCTGAACACAAGGATCAAAGACTGCGCCAGCTTAACCCGCCCGTGTGACGCCGTCTAATTGGCAAGCTCAATATCCCTGATTGAGCTTGCCTATGGACAAGGCTTTATGCAAAGAGCGCTTCAAAACCGCCTTCGGGTTCAAAGCGCTTGTTGCGCCAGAACAATTGCAGCGGGCCGGGCAGCGCGCGCTTGGCCACCGGGTGGCGCGCGTGGCCGGGGTAGCAGATGACGCGTTCGTCGTTCTCGTGGTAGGCCTCGGGCATGATGACCGGCGGCGTGCTGGCGCGGGCGGCTTCCAATGCCTGCGCTGCACTTTGGTAGCGCGATAAGTGCGCCAGGCTCATGATTTGCGGTGGCGCCAGCTCGATCTCGCGCTCCCAATACTGCTCCAGCGCCACGCGCGGACGCAGCCAGGCGCTTTCGGTGGCTTCAAAGTCATCATGCGCCGCGTGCTGGCCCGCGGGCATGACCGAGATAAAAAAACGGGTGTCAAAGCGCTTATTCGTTACCGAGGGCATGCGCGGCGTGATCCAGCGCGACCAAGGATGCACCGCCAGGGTTTGCAGGCGGAAACTGCCGCTTTCTAATCGCTGGTGAAAGTCGCTGCCTTTGGCTGCACCGGTCAGTTCTGGCGCGGCTTGGTGCTGCCCGCTTGACGCGTTTTGCGCAAACAACACCCCTGCTTCTTCATAGGTTTCCCGCAGCGCGGCGATAAACAGGCCGCAGGCAGTGGCCGGTGCGGTGTCGGGCTCGCCCAAAGCCGCGTGCAGTTGCTGCGGGCTTTGGTCCAGGTAAGCCTGGTGGCCCGGCGCGTTGTCGGCGGCGTCCATCTTGCCCCCGGGAAATACATAGGCGCCACCGAGCACGTCCGACAAGCCGTGGCGCTTGACCAAAAACACCTCGGGGCCGTGGGGGCTGTCGCGCAAGATGACGACGGTGGCGGCATCTCGGGGTGGGGCGGTAGGGATTTCGGAGTTCAGTTCCATGGTGTCGCTTTAGTTGCGTGCGTTGGCTGTGCAGCCCAAGGGCTTGCAGTAGAGTTAGCGGTTAGGCTGCGCAGGGTGCGCGGCGCCTTTTTCATGCAGGACATCTTATGCCGATAGATTTCAAAGACCGTGTAGCGATTGTGACTGGCGCGGGCGGCGGTTTGGGCCGCTTGCACGCCTTGGCCCTGGCGGCGCGCGGTGCCAAAGTAGTGGTGAATGATTTGGGTGGCGCCCTCGATGGTTCGGGCGGTTCTGCGACTGCAGCCGAGGCGGTGGTCGCCGAAATCCGCGCTGCCGGCGGCACGGCCATGGCCAATAGCGCCTCGGTAAGCGATTTCGCGGCGGTGCAAGCCATGGTGCAAGCGACGGTGGACGCCTGGGGCCGAATCGACATCTTGGTCAATAACGCCGGCATCTTGCGCGACAAAAGTTTTTCCAAGATGGAAATAGACGACTTCCGCCTAGTGATGGAAGTGCATTTGATGGGCGCGGTGCATTGCAGCAAAGCCGTTTGGCCGCACATGAACGCGCAAAAATACGGCCGTATTTTGATGACCACGTCCAGCAGCGGCCTGTACGGCAATTTTGGCCAAAGCAACTACGGCGCGGCCAAGATGGCGCTGGTGGGGCTAATGCAGACCCTGTCCATTGAAGGTGCAAAGAACAATATCCATGTCAATTGCCTGGCCCCCACCGCCGCCACGCGCATGACCGCTGGCCTGATGCCCGAGCCGGTGCTGGCCGCCTTGCAGCCCGAGGCCGTGGTACCCGCCATGTTGGTCTTGGTGGCACAAGACGCACCCACCCGCACGATTTTGTGCGCCGGTGCGGGCAGCGTCGAGGCGGCGCATATCACCCTGAGCGAGGGCAGCTGGATCGGTTTGGGCGAGGGCGCTGACGAGCGTTTGCAAGCGCAAATGCCTGAAGTGGTGGCGACCACCAAATTCCAAATTCCTGCCAGCGGCGCATCCCAAGGCGCACATGAAATAGGCCGCGCCGGACGGCATCTGCGTTAAGCGGCGCGCAAGCGCCATGCCTTAGCGCCAAATTGGGGCGCTTGCGCGCTTGTGCGCCAATTCCCTTGTTGCGCGCTCTTGCAATCGGGGCCGGTCACCCCAGCTAAACCTGACTGTGCTACCTTCAGCACGAGATAGAAACGAAAAGGGCCGACTGGCATGAGTGAAAGCAATTGGGCCCGTGAAGGCTTTCCGGCAGAGCTGTTACTAGGCATACGCCGGGGTATCGAAAAAGAAAGCCTGCGCTCGCTGCGCAGCGGCGCGCTGGCAGCCACGCCGCACCCCAAAGCATTGGGCTCGGCCCTCACGCATCCGCACATCACCACCGATTTCAGCGAATCTCAAATCGAGCTCATCACCGGCGTGCATGCGGGCATCGAAGACTGCCTGGACGAACTGCGCCGCGTGCAGAACTTCACGCTGGCATCTATGGGTGAGGAAATGCTGTGGGTCTCCAGCATGCCCTGCGGCTTGCCTGCCGATGACGCGATACCGCTGGGCCAGTACGGCAGCTCCAATGTGGGCCAGGCCAAAACCGTCTATCGCAGCGGGCTGGGCTACCGCTATGGGCGGCGTATGCAAACCATCTCGGGCATCCACTACAACTGGTCTTTGCCCGAGGTATCCAGCCAGGACTATTTCGCGCTGATCCGCAATTTCCGCCGGCATGCGTTTTTGCTCTTGTATTTGTTTGGTGCTTCGCCTGCGGTGTGCTCCACCTTCGTGCAGGGCCGCAGTCATTCCTTGCAAGAATTGCAGCCCGGCACCATGGGCCTGCCCTATGCCACCTCGCTGCGCATGGGTAGGCTCGGTTACCAAAGTGATGCGCAAAGCGCGCTGGCCGTCAGCTACAACAGTCTGGAAGGTTATGCCGCCTCGCTGCATCAGGCGCTGACCGAACCTTATGCGCCCTATGTGGAAACTGGCGTGCGCAATGCCGATGGCAGCTTCAAGCAATTGGCTACGAGTTTGCTGCAAATTGAAAACGAGTTTTACGGCACCATCCGGCCCAAGCGCGTCATCTTCCAGGGCGAACGCCCTTTGCACGCGCTGCGCGAGCGCGGCGTGGAATACGTGGAAGTGCGCCTCATGGACCTGGACCCGTTCGAGCCTGTGGGCATTCGCGCCTATACCCTGCGTTTTTTGGATGTTTTTCTGCTGCACTGCCTGAGTCAGCCCAGCGCGGACGACAGCCCTGCCGAAATCGCCGCCATGGCGCGCAACCAACAATCGGTAGCCGAGCGGGGGCGTGAGCCCGGCCTGCAATTGCAGCGCGGCGATGCGATGGTCGGCTTGGCCGATTGGGGACTGGATATCGTGGCCCAGTTGCGCCCACTAGCCCAGTCGCTGGACCGGGCCCACGGTGGCAGCGAATACGCGCAAGCGGTCGAGCTGGCGCAGCATGGTTTGACGCATCCGGACAGCCTGCCTTCGGCGCGCGTGCTGCAGGCCATGCGCGAGGACCTTGGCGGATCGTTTTCTGCTTTTGTGCGCAGCCTGTCGGAGCAAACCAAAGCGCAGGAACTGGCGCAGCCCTTGGCGGCGCACGAGCTGGCGCACTTCCAGCAACTGGCGCAGGCCTCGCTAGAGCGGCAACGCGAAATCGAAGCGGCAGACACGCTGCCTTTTGACCTCTATTTACAGCAGTACCTGTCGCCTGAGCGTTTGGGGCGGCCCAAGACATCGTAGATTACTGATTGCGGACGGCTGGACCGAGGCGATCCGTGGCTGCATGCCTGCAGGGATCGCCGCGTCGCTTCGCTCCTCACGATGACTGCACGCCCACCAACGGCAGCCGCAGCCGCAGCCGCAGCCGGCAAAGTACCGGACAATCGCGCATTCCCCTAGGCACAGAGAACAAGAACATGGCGATACAGTGGTTTCCCGGGCATATGCACCTGACGCGCAAAGCCATTGGCGAGCGCATTCGGGAGATTGACGTGGTGATCGAGCTGCTGGACGCGCGCCTTCCGGGCTCCAGTGCCAACCCCATGCTGGCCGAGCTCACGCGCGGCAAGCCGGCGCTCAAGGTACTTAATAAGCAAGACCTGGCAGACCCAAGCCGCACCGCCGTGTGGCTGGCCCATTACAACGCCATGCCCGGCGTGCGCGCGCTGCCGCTGGATGCGGGCATGACGACACCGGCGCGCGCCCTGGTCGAAGCCTGCCACCAACTCTCCCCCTTGCGCGGCGGCATGGCCAAACCTATGCGCGTGCTGATTTGCGGCATTCCTAACGTGGGCAAGTCCACGCTGATCAACACCCTCAAAGGCAAGCGCGCTGCCAAAACCGGCGACGAGGCCGGGGTTACCAAAGCCGAGCAGCGCATCACCATCGCCGATGATTTTTATCTGTATGACACCCCTGGCGTCTTGTGGCCGCGCATCATCGTGGCCAAAAGCGGTTACAACCTGGCCGCCAGCGGCGCCATCGGTCGCAATGCCTTTGACGACGAAGAAGTGGCGCTGGAACTGTTGGACTACCTGCGCCAACACTACCCGCAAGCGCTGGCGGCGCGCTACGGCTTGGCCGATGTTGAGGCGCAGACCGACGAACAAGTACTAGAAGGTGTGGGCCGCAGGCGCGGCGCTTTGCAATCGGGTGGCCGGGTGAATTTGCAAAAAGCCGCTGAAATCGCCATCCACGACTTTCGCAGCGGCGCCTTGGGCCGCATCAGCCTGGAAACCCCAGAAGCGTTTGCCCAATGGTTAGCTGCGGGTGAAAAGCTGGACGCCGAACGCCAGGTCAAAAAAGATGCCATCGAACAAGCGCGCCTGATCCGCCTGAAGAAAATCCCCCGCCCGGCGCGGGTGGATGAGCCAGACGAACCCTCGGATTGAAAATAAGACGCCGCGCGTCTAACACGGTCAACACGCCAAGGTGGCCAGTGCATCAGTTTGCGCTCAATGCAGTGTTTTGCTACCCTGCCCGCAAGTAATGGACAGCGGTAAGCCTTCGTAAAGTAAGGCGTCAGCCTCACTTACTGTGTGATACTTTCCCAATGACATTGACAGACGCACCGGCAAAGCTTCCATGGCGTAGCCAGGGCCGGGTGCTGCGCAGGGTCTCAGGGAGTCGGTACTTTCAAGGCGGTTTCCTTGCGCCGCAGTTTTTGCTCCTACTTATTGGGCTAGGCGCCTTGCTGTTGGCGACGCTGACTTTTGCCGTCGAAGTGCCGCGCGCCCCTTTGCGGGTTGCCACTTGGCTGGACCGCCAGGCACTCGGTGGTACGCATCAGGAACTGCTTGTGTCGCAGCAACTCGCACTTGGTTTATTGGCGTTTAATTCGCCTTACCTTTTTGGCGGCAAGGCGCTGCGTTCGCAGCTAACCTGCGGTGCCTGTCACTCGCAAGAGGGACTTTCCGGAGCGGCGCTTCGCTTAAGTTTGCGCGGGCCCGTGCCTGACTTGCGTATGGCAGCAAGCCACACCGACGTGGCAGCATTTGTGACCCACGCGATCGAAACGGAATTTGATGGCCCGCCACTTTCCCAACAAAACGCCCGCGCGCTTGCCGCACTGTCGGAGGTGCTCGCGCCAATGGCGGCAGATACCCAAAGCGCATACCGGGTCGATGCGTCTGCGCTGATAGCCATTGGCTTGCGCCTCACAGTAGCTTTTGCTACCAAGGCAGAGGTGGGAACCGAGCAACTAGACTTTGTGATCGACAGTCTGCGTTTCTTGCTCGGTGAAATGCAGCGTGGCAAGCCCACCGATGCCGATTTGGGATTGCTGGACGAAACCAATCGCGCATTGCGCGCCGCCCTGGTGGCACTAGAAGATGCGCCACCTGCCAAGCGACAACTTGCGCTGATTCCCCTGCAAAGTCTGGCTGAACGCTGGGAGGCCTCATACACCCAAGCCGCAGTCTTGCGCCTTAGCCAAACCCCGGCCCGCCATGAATAAATACCTAGCGGCCCTTGCAGCCTTGTTCATGCTCTGTGGCACCAGCGTGCATGCCGACAGCTATGGCGCCGACTCGGGCGATGACGCCAAGTCCAAAACGCTTTTGCAAGCCGAAGCGCTGATGGCCAAGCGCAACTGGGGCGCTGCGCTTCCCTTGCTGGAGGCGTATACGGCTGGTCATTTCGATGATGACGAGGCCATTGCCGAGCTGGGCCATGTCTATGCGCAACTGGGCGAGCGCGAGGCAGCCCTGCAAACACTTAATTCCGCTCTGTGGATCAACCCCCGCAGCCTGGACGCCAACCTATACCTCGGCGAGTTGTATGTCAGCCAAAAAGACCGACCGCGCGCTATGGAGCGGCTGGCCGCGCTAGACCGTATTTGCATTTTCGGATGCAGCGAATACCGCCGTCTGAAAAAAGCGATCGCTTCCATACCCGGTGCTGCGCCATGAGCTTTGACGATCAAGCCCCTGCTCCACTTGCAGGCTTTGGCGTTGCGCGTCGGCTATTGCATTGGCTAACCGTGCTTTTGTTGGCGGGTAGTTTTCTGCTTGTATGGTCCATCGAATGGCTTCCCGAAGGCGCGCTGCGCCCGCAGGCGCTTGGGATGCATCGCACCATGGGCCTGGTGGTGCTCGCGCTGAGCGCGGTGCGGATTTTGTGGAGCTTGGTCAGTGCCCGCCCCGAGGCTTTGGCAGCAGCGCATTGGCGCCGGGCTGCGCGTGGGGTGCAAGTCGCTTTGCTGGCTTGCTTGGTGCTAGTGCCCTTGCTGGGGTGGACCTATACCAACGCACGCGGCCATGCGGTTTCTTGGTGGGGCATGCCGCTGCCTTCGCTCATCTTCAAGGACCAGTATTTTTCCCGCGTCTCCCGCGAATCGCATGAGTTGTTGGCCTACATCTTGATAGCGCTGATTGCCGCCCATGCCGGGGCAGCCTTGTGGCACCACCTGGTGCTGCGTGATGGCACGCTGCGCCGCATGTGGCGCGGCTGAGCGCGCGGGGCGACTGCCAATAATCCAGTCGCCTGGGTGCCCCAATGGTCTGGCACTCAGGCAAAGTGCGGGCCGAATGAAAAAAATTCAATAAAAGCCACATGTTTTTTTCGGGGCTTTATGCTCGCTAGACCCGTGGGCGGGGGTGGCCCAAGCCGCTTAGGCGATATAGTGCGTGACGACCTTTCCCAGCCACCCGCCGAGTGCCCGGCGCCACCCTAAACAGCGAGCCTGTTATGAAATTGACGCCCGAACAACTAGCCCAGTTTGACCGCGACGGTTACCTCTTTTTCCCCAGCCAGTTTTCGCCCGAGGAAACCCAGGCCCTGCTGGACGCGGTGCCCGAGTTGTATGCCAAGCGCGACGCCTTTAACGTGCGTGAAAAAGGCCGCGATGCGGTGCGTACCAACTTTGCGGCGCATATGGTGAGCAAGCCATTTGGCAAGCTTGGTCGCCATCCGCGCATGATCGAGCCGGTGGAAATGTTGCTGGGCGAAAAGCTGTACATGCACCAGTTCAAGATCAACGGCAAGATGGCTTTTGAGGGCGATGTCTGGCAATGGCACCAAGACTACGGCACTTGGCTCAACGACGACATGATGCCTACCGAGCGCGCCATGAACGTCGCGATTTTTCTGGACGATGTGAACGAGCACAACGGCCCCTTGATGTTCATTCCCGGCAGCCACAAGCGTGGCGTGGTTGCGGCCAAGCACGACTTGTCCACCACCAGCTATCCGCTGTGGACGGTGGACAATGAACTCATTACCTCTTTGGTGGAACGCGCGGGCGGCAAAAACGGCGGCATCGTCAGCCCCAAAGGCCCGGCCGGCTCCATGATTTTGTTTCACAGCTGCCTGGTCCACGCGTCCACCAGCAATCTTTCGCCCTGGAACCGCGTGGCGGTGTATTTGAGCCTGTGCGCGGTCAGCAACCACATCCGCCGTCATAAGCGCCCCGAATACATCGCCCACCGCGACTTCACCCCCATCGAATGCCTGCCGGACGATTGCCTACTTAAAGACTACCCCGTTGATTTGCCCTGGAAAGACGGTATGCCCGGCAGCGCGCTGCAGACTTCCACCGTGCCTTTTGACGAGCAGAAAGCTGCTGCATGAGCTTGTTTGCCAAACTCCAGCAACGCCAGGCTGAAGGCCGTCCCATCCGCGTCGGCCTGATCGGCGCGGGCAAATTCGGCTCCATGTATTTGGCGCAAATTCCGCGCACGCCCGGCGTGCATTTGGTCGGCATTGCCGACTTGTCGCCCGATGGCGCGCGCGCAAACCTCAGCCGTGTCGGCTGGGAAGCCCAGCGCATGCAGGCCGCGTCTTTGGATGCGGCCATCAAGGCGGGCACCACCCACATCGGTGAAGACTGGCGCGCGCTGGTTTCGCACCCCGCCATTGACGTGATCGTTGAATGCACCGGCCACCCGATTGCCGCCGTGGACCATTGCCTGGAAGCCTTTGCGCATGGCAAGCATGTGGTCAACGTGACGGTTGAGGCCGATGCCTTTTGCGGCCCCTTGCTGGCGCATAAAGCTTCGCTAGCTGGTGTGGTGTATTCACTGGCCTTTGGCGACCAACCGGCTCTGATTTGCGATTTGGTCGATTGGGCGCGCACCTGCGGCTTTCCGGTGGTGGCGGCGGGGCGCGGCCACAAATGGTTGCCGCATTTCAACCAGTCCACACCCGACACGGTTTGGGGCAACTACGGCCTCACGCCAGAGCAAGCTTTGCGCGGCGGGCTCAACCCGAAAATGTTTAATAGCTTTTTGGACGGCTCCAAACCCTCCATTGAAAGCAGCGCGGTATCCAACGCCACGGGTCTGGGCGTGCCGTCTAACGGCTTGCTCTATCCACCGGCCAGCGTGGAGGATATTCCGTTTGTGACGCGCCCGATTAGCGAAGGCGGCGTGCTGGAGCGCAAAGGCATGGTCGAGGTGATTTCCTCCCTGGAGGCCAATGGCCGCAAAATCCCCTACGACATCCGCATGGGCGTGTGGGTGACGGTGGAGGCCGAGACCGACTACATCAAAAACTGCTTTGAAGAGTACAACGCCCACACCGACCCCAGTGGCCGCTACTTCACGCTGTACAAGCGCTGGCACCTGATTGGCCTGGAAGTGGGTATGTCGGTTGCCAGCGTCGCGCTGCGCGGCGAGCCTACAGGCGTGGCCACTGGCTGGAATGCCGATGTGGTCGCCACCGCCAAACGCGATTTGCAACCCGGCGAAATGCTGGACGGCGAGGGCGGTTACACCGTTTGGGGCAAATTGCTACCAGCGGACACCTCGCGCAAACTGGGCGGCTTGCCGCTGGGCTTGGCGCACAACATCAAACTGCTGCGCCCGGTGCGCCAGGGCCAGTCTTTGTGCTGGGACGATGTCGCTATCGACACCAGCACCCGCGCCTACCAGCTACGCCGCGAAATGGAAAACCATTTTGCAGCGCCGCTGGCAAAAGCGGCTTAGCAATTAGCGCAGCCAATCCAGCAGCAGCTGGTTGACGGCTGCGGGCTGTTCGCGGTGCAAAAAGTGGCCGGCACCGGGCACTTCCAGGTAGGTATATCCGCCGGTGAAATACGCATCTTGTTGGCGCATTAGCTCGGCGCGCAGGTCTTGTGCGCCGCACAGGGCTAGCGTGGGTACGGTAATTGGGCGGGCCATTAGGGTGCGCAATTCACTTAGTGAAGGGTCGCCACGCATTGGGTCAAACATGGCGCGGTAATAGCCGAGCGTGGCTTGCAACACACCGCTCTGGCGCAAACAATCTTTCACGCTTTGGATGTGCTCCCGGTCCTGATAGCCCGGCGCACACCACTCGCGCCACAGGTAATCGATAAAGGCCATGTCGTCGGCCAGCAGCGCTTTTTCAGGAAAGTCGGCCTGCTGAAAAAACCACCAATGAAACGAGCGCTGCACATGCTTGGGGTCCAGCAAATGCGCTGCCACGATGGCCGGATGCGGCACTGCCATGAGCACTGCCTTGCGCAGCAAATCCGGGCGCGCGGCGCACAGGGCGTAGCCGATGATGGCGCCCCAGTCCTGACCCACAAAATACAGTGGCTCGCCGTCGCCCAAAGCCTCGATCAGGCAAGCCAGGTCTTGCACCAGCGTGGCTTTGTCGTAAAAGCCGTGGGTCGGTACGGTGGTCGGGTGGTAGCCGCGCAAATAAGGCGCAATCGCGCAAAAGCCCGCTTGCGCCAGCGCATCCATTTGGTGCTGCCAGGTGTGCGCCGTATCAGGGAAACCGTGCAGCAGCAAGACCTTGGGGCCGCTACCCTTAGTCAGGCAATGAAACTCCAGACCGTTGGCGTGAACTTGCAGCATGTACTACTTTCGAAAATGGTGGTGGCGCAGCACTTAGGCGGCCTGGTGCGGGCGCGGTGCAGCAAGCATAGCGGGCTTGCGGATGCGCGGGCTTGCGATGCTGTCGTGAGCATCTAGTTGCCCGCAGTGGTCTCGCTGATGGGCTTAGGCGCTGTGCGGCTGCGGCTCTTGCGCTTCTATGTGGGGGGTGTCCCGCCATAGTCCGCTGACACCCAAGCCCAACAAGCCAATGGCCATGCCGATATGCAGCAAGTCGCCGGGCACTAAGGCGGGCACGATAGCCGCCTTGGCTGCAAACAAGAGCAGACCGGCCAGCATCAGCGCCGTGCTTATCGCCGTGGGCCAGCGCCCGCCGCGTGCCAGGCTGATCACCATGGCGACTACTGAGATGACTGTCAGCGCATCCACCACCACCCGTTTTTGCGCCACGCCCACCGCCAGCACCCCCATCACCGCTAGGATGATGAAAAAGATGGCTGCAAACTTGAGCTGCCGTGCCACGGCCGCATCGGGCCACAAGACGGCCACCGCAAGCAGCGGAAAGGCAGCACAAGCGCCCAGCATGGAAACAAACTGGTGCCATTGTGGAATCGGGTACAGGCCCGAGAACCGCAGCACACCCAGCACAGCGGCGACGCCCAGTGTCCCTGCCGCGATACGCACGCCCAAGGGCAGGCTGGCGCGGCTAAGCAGCCAGAGACACACCAGCGCCAGAATGCCATCGGTGTAGGCCAGGCTAGGCATGGGCGGCTTCCAAGACGCGTGGACGCTGCCACAACCAACCAATCACCAGATAGGCCAATAAAGCCGCTGCCGAGTAGCTGAGCGCTTTGCCGGGTGCCAGATTTTTTGCGACCAGCAAAAAGTGCACCAGTACGGCCATGCCCAGGCCACAGGTGAACACGCCCAAGCCCTGCATCCAGCCGGGCGCGGGGGTGTCAAAGCGCTCGAATTTTTCGGGCACAAATTCCGGTGCCGGGGTGGCACCCGGCGGCAGCCAGGACGGCCCGGCAAACACGCACATCAGTTTGTTGCGCCAGCCGGTGGTGCTGCGGATTTGCTGCCACATAAGCGTGTAGTGCTGCACATTACCCCAAATGGGGTTCCAGCTTTGCAGCGGCTTGCGCACGCCATAGACCACGGGCTCGTCCTCGCGCTCGTCGGCGTAGGTGCCAAACATGCGGTCCCAGATGCTAAATACGCCGCCGTAGTTTTTATCCAGGCAATATTCGTTTTGCCCGTGGTGCACGCGGTGATTAGACGGCGTTACCAAGAACCACTCCAAAACACCCAAGCGCCCCACCAGCTGGGTGTGCACCCAAATTTGGTATACCAGATCGATAAAGGCCACCGTCAGATAAACCTTCATCGGAAAGCCCAGCAAGGCCAGCGGCACGTAAAACACCCATTTGAAATAAAAGCCAGTGGCCGACTGGCGCAGCGCGGTGGATAAATTAAATTCTTCGCTGCTGTGGTGAATCACATGCGCAGCCCAGAACAAATTCACTTCGTGCCCGGTACGGTGTACCCAGTAATAGAAAAAGTCGTACAGCACCAGCGCCAGTATCCAGGTAAGTGGGTTGCTGGTATCCCATTCAAAGGCGCCGAATTTGTCCAGGACCACCGAATACATAAAGATATTCATCCCGGCGCCCAGGGTAATCACAAATTGGCTGACCGTACCTACATTAAGCGAGGTAATGGAGTCTTTCAGGCGGTACACCTGCAGGCCGCGCCGGCGGGCCACCCATAACTCGATACCTATCATTAACAGGGCAACCGGGATCACGAATATGAAAGGATTCATAGCAGTCTCTCTTTATTTATGGGTTCTGCGCCTCGGGCGGATTTCTCTGCGGGGCATTGTGCCTGAATGCGCGGCCTGCGCTTGAGCGCTTAAATAGGTGGGCAGATAATGGACGAGGCGCCAAATCACCATGATTACTTCTACCCTTACGCTCGATCCCGCCACCCTGGCCCATTTGCAAAGCTGGACCGGTAGCACCGAGACCTTGCTGGACCAGGCCACTGCGGTTCCCGTGCGCGCCTTGTCGGCCACGCTGGACCGGGACGACCCTGCGCCTGTGGCGGGCGATGCCTTACCGGCCTTGTGGCATTGGCTGTATTTTTTGCCGCTGCACCGGCATAGCGCATTAGGGCCGGACAGCCATGCGCGGCGGGGCGGGTTTTTGCCGCCCGTACCGCTGCCCCGGCGCATGTGGGCTGGTGGGCGTTTGCGCTGGCAGGCGGCCAACCCGCTGCGTGTGGGCGAGGCGCTGCGCCGCGCGTCCAGCATCGAATCGATTACGCACAAGCGCGGGCGCAGCGGCGACTTGCTGTTTGTGCTGGTGCGCCACGCTATTTCTAACGACGCCGGTCTGTGCCTGACCGAGGAACACGACATCGTGTACCGCGCCGCTGCGCAAGCGGGCGAGGCCGCACCTGTGCCCTTGGCCGCCGACCAAAGCGCACCCTGGCAGCGCGAGGTGCGGGCCGATGCGGTGCTTTTATTCCGCTACTCCGCGCTGACCTTTAACAGCCACCGCATCCACTACGACCGCAGCTACGTCACGCAAGAGGAGGGCTACCCCGGCCTGGTGGTACATGGCCCGCTGATTGCCACGCTGCTGCTGGACTTGGTGCGCCGCCATCTGCCCGATGCCACTATCGGCCAATTTAGCTTCAAGGCCTTGCGCCCCACCTTTGACCAGCACCCGCTGCGCCTGCACGCCCAGCCCGCGCCCGATGGCCGCAGTGTGCGCGTCTGGGCCTCGGACCACGAGGGCTGGTTGACCATGCAAGGCGATGTTGCGCTAAGCTGAAGTTTTGCAGCGCATCCAAGCCGGCCCCACACCATGCAAACGTCTAGCGACAACTACCAAGACATCCGCGACGCAGTGCGCGCCTTGTGCGCCCAGTTCCCCAATGCATACCACCGCAGGGTCGATGCAGCCCGCGCCTACCCGGAGGAGTTTGTCGCCGCGCTCACCAGCGCGGGTTGGCTGGCCGCGCTGATTCCCACCGAATACGGTGGCGCCGGGCTGGGCCTGACCGAGGCCTCGGTCATCATTGAGGAGATCAACCGCAGCGGCGGCAATTCGGGCGCCTGCCACGGCCAGATGTACAACATGGGCACGCTGCTGCGCCACGGCTCTGCCGCGCAAAAAGCGTTTTACCTGCCCAAAATCGCCAGCGGCCAATGGCGCTTGCAATCCATGGGCGTGACCGAGCCGGATACCGGCACCGACACCACCAAGATCAAAACCACCGCCGTTAAAAAAGGCGACCGGTATCTGATCAATGGCCAAAAAGTGTGGATCTCGCGCGTGCAGCATTCGGACTGGATGATTTTGCTGGCGCGCACCACGCCGCTGGCCGAGGTGCGTAAAAAATCTGAAGGCTTGTCTATCTTTATGGTGGACTTGCGCCTTGCTGAAAAAGCCGGCATGGCGGTGCGCCCGATTGCCAATATGGTGAACCACGAAACCAATGAGTTGTATTTTGAAAACCTAGAGCTGCCCATGGACAACCTCATCGGCCAGGAAGGGCAAGGCTTTAAATACATCCTAGACGGCCTGAACGCCGAGCGCGCCCTGATCGCCGCCGAATGCATTGGCGACGGCTATTGGTTTATCGACCGAATCACGCAATACGCCAAGGAGCGCCAGGTCTTTGGCCGCCCCATTGGGCAAAACCAGGGCGTGCAGTTTCCCATTGCCGATGCCTATATCGAAGTAGAAGCCGCCAACTTGATGCGCTACAAAGCCTGCGCTTTGTTTGATGCACAGCAGCCCTGCGGCGCAGAGGCGAATATGGCCAAGTACCTGGCCGCCAAAGCCAGCTGGGAAGCGGCCAATGTGTGTTTGCAATACCACGGTGGTTTTGGCTTTGCCGCCGAATACGATATAGAACGCAAGTTCCGTGAAACCCGGCTGTACCAGGTGGCGCCTATTTCCACCAATATGATTTACGCCTACATCGCCGAGCACGTGCTGGGCCTGCCGCGTTCGTACTAAGGCCCCAGCATGATGCGCCCGCTCGATGGCATTACTGTGGTGTCGCTGGAGCATGCGATTGCCGCGCCGTTTTGTACGCGCCAGTTGGCTGATATGGGCGCGCGGGTGATCAAGGTGGAGCGGCCTGGCGCGGGGGACTTTGCCCGTGCCTATGACAGCCGCGTGCAGGGCCAGTCTTCGCACTTTGTCTGGACCAACCGCTCTAAAGAAAGCCTGACGCTAGACCTGAAGCAGGCCGAGGCGCTGGCGGTGTTGCAAGAACTATTGAGCCAAGCCGATGTGCTGGTGCAAAACCTGGCGCCTGGCGCTGCGGCGCGCATGGGCCTGGGCTTTGACACCCTGAGCGCGCAGCACCCGCGCCTGATTGTGTGCGACATCTCCGGCTATGGCGCAGACGGCCCTTATCGCGATAAAAAAGCCTACGACTTGTTGATCCAAAGCGAAGCCGGTTTTCTGTCGGTCACCGGTACGCCGGACGCGCCGAGCAAAGCCGGTATATCGGTAGCCGACATCGCAGCGGGCATGTACGCGTACAGCCATGTGTTGTCGGCACTGCTGCTGCGCGGGCGCACGGGCAAGGGTTCGCATATCGATGTGTCCATGCTCGAAGCGCTGGGCGAGTGGATGGGTTTTCCGATGTACTACGCATCCGACGGCGCGTCGCCACCACCGCGCACGGCGGCCGCGCATGCCAGCATTTACCCCTACGGCCCTTTTACGGTGGGTGATGGCAGCACCATCATGCTGGGCTTGCAAAACGAGCGCGAATGGAAAGCATTTTGCGAACAGGTCTTGCACCATCCTGCGCTCGCCACCGACCCGCGCTTTGACAGCAACGCCCGGCGCAATGAAAAGCGCGAAGCCTTGGAGGCCATCATCTTGCAATGCTTTGCTAGCCTAAACGCGGAGCAAGTCAGCGCCCGCCTGGATGCGGCGCAGATTGCCAATGCCCGCATGAACGACATGGCCGGCCTGTGGGCGCATCCGCAGCTACAAGCCCGCGCGCGCTGGCGCACCGTGGGCACACCGGCGGGCGACATCAGCGCTTTGCTGCCGCCCGGGCGCAACGCCTCTTTTGACTTCCGAATGGACCCGGTGCCTGCCGTGGGGCAGCACACTGAGGCCATCTTGCGCGAACTGGGCCGCAGCGAGAGCGATATTGCCGCGCTGCGCGCAGCCGGGGCGGTTTAAGGAATCCGCGCTACGCGCAAGCCTTCTGGGCAGCGCAATGGGGACTTACTGTTTAGGAATTTTTGCAGCGTTAATCACATCGCCCCAGCGCTTGGTTTCGCTGGCTAGCAAAGCGGCGGCTTGCTCGGGCGTGCCGGGCAGGGCTTCGACATTGAGCTCGTGCAGCTTCTTTTTAATGTCCGGGTTGTTGAGCGCCAGCGCAATATCTTTGTTTAGCCGCGCGATCACGTCTTTGGGCGTTTTGGCGGGAGCCGCCAGCGCGTTCCAGCTGGAAGCGACAAAGGCGGGCAGGCCGCTTTCTTTGGCCGTGGGCACATCGGGCAAAACCGCGGCGCGCTTCTCGCCGGTCACGGCCAGCACGCGCAGGGCATTGGCCGCTACTTGTGGCAGCACCGGCCCCAAAATTTCCACGCCCACATCCAACTGGCCTCCACGCAAAGCGGTAATCAGCGCCGGTGTGCCGTTGTAAGGCACCACTTGCATATCCGTGCCCGAAGTACTTTTGAACAACTCGGCGGCCAGGTTTTGCGTGCTGCCGATATTGATGCTGCCCAGGTTCAGCTTGCCGGGGTTGGCTTTGGCAAAGGCCAGTAGCTCGCCCAGGGTTTTGAATTTGGAATCGGCCGGCACCAAGATGGCAATGTCAAAGGTAGCCAAGGTGCTGATAGGCGCAAAGTCGCGCACGGCGTCAAAGGGCAGTGACTTGAACAATCCGGTGCTGACCGCCGTGCCGTTGGACATCAGCAGCAGGGTGTAACCATCGGGTTCGGCCTTGGCCACCGCATCGCCTGCGGCCACGCCACCGGCGCCGGGTTTGTTGTCGATAACCACTGGCTGGCCCAAGGATTCGGACAGCTTTTGTCCCACGGTGCGGGCCGTCAGGTCGGCCACGCCACCAGCACCAAAGGGCACGACGATGCGTACCGTTTTGCTAGGAAAGCTTTGCGCCTGCGCGCTACCTATGGCCAGCGCCAGCAGGCTGAAAAAAACTGCGTGAATCCATCGTGTGCTGCGCATGCGCTGTGCTCCTTAAAAAAACTGCAAACTGAGACTCAAAATTCCATGTAACGCCGGGCCTCAGCCTCGGGACTTAGCGATTGCGAAAATGCCGGCAAAGAATGCTTGGCTAGTCTTTGGGCCGCATCATTTCGGCTTTGCGCTCGGCCACCACTTGTTGCGAACTGGCGCGCTCGCCCACCAACTTCATATAGGGTTTGTAATCCACGCCAGCGGCGAGCAGCAAGTCCTCGCCATAGGCCGCTTTACTGGCCATGCCCACCAGCGGCAGGTTGCTAAAGGCTACGCAGTCGGCCAGGGTGAAGCTGTGGCCGCCCACATAGGGCGCGAACTTCACTAGGCGCTTGAAGGCCTCGATATTCCGAACCAATTGCTTGCGGGTTTTTTCTTTTTGCTCGTCGCTCACGCTGCCACCGAAAAATACAGCGGGATATAAATCGCGCGCCACCAGCTCTAGGTGTAGGTTGATAAAAGTACACAGCTCGCGCACCTTGGCGGCAGCAAACGCGTCGGCGGGCACCAGCGGGTGGGCGGGGAATTGCGCCTCCAGGTAATCCAGAATCACTGCTGTCTCGCACAGCGGGCCCTGCGGCGTGCGGATAAACGGAATCTTGCCCAGCGGCGAAGCCGCCAACACCGCCTCGTCTTGGCTGCGCGTCATGACGCGCTCTTCGGTGTAGGGGATTTGCTTTTCAAGCAAAACTTGCTTGACGATATTGAAATAGTTGGAAACGGCAAAGCCGCAAAGCGTGATCATGGGGAAAGTCTCCTTGGGAAATTAGCGCGCCAGTGTATCGGGCGGCCCAGCGTGGTGAGCACCCGGCCTGGCGCCGGGGCGACAAATCAAGCGGCCAGCTTTTCGGCAGCCTTGGCCAGCCAGCCGTCCAAGTTGTCTAACAGCGACGACTGGCTAAAGGAACAACTCTCTTCGCTAAACAAAGCGCTGGACTCCAGCCGGTCGATCAACCCCAACCACACCTCGCCATAGCGCGGCGGCAGCGCCGCTAGCAATGCTTCTTGCGCCCGTGCCTGCGCGCAAAAGGCTTGCACACTCAAAACGTCGGCGCGCAACTGGGCTAGGGCTTGGTGCAAGGGTGTGAGGAAAGCATGCATAGGGCCTAGTCTAGCGACGGTCAGTGCGCTTAACTATGGATGGCCACGGGCCAGCCCGTTTAGCGCCCGCACCACGGGCCACAGGCGAAAACCAGCAGCATACCGCCATTAGTAGCACAAACGTGCTACTATTTTTGGAATGCGACCCATCGACCAGGAGTTCACCCAATGCGCACCACTACCATCCGACTAGAAGATGCACTTAAGGCGCGCGTGCTTGCCGCCGCAGAGCGTGCAGGCACGACGGCGCATGCCTTCATGCTCGATGCCATTGCGCACACCGTAGAGCAACACGAGGTGGATGGCGCTTTTGACGCCTTGGCAGATCAGCGCTGGACGCAGGCGCAAAGCAGCGGCAAAACCGTGGCGTGGGACCAGGCCAAGGCCTACCTGACAGCACGGGCGCAAGGGGCGCCAGTGCGCAAACCCGTAGCGCGCAATCTAGGTGCCAAGGCCAAGTGAAATGGCCCCCAACCCGCATCGTCCTGGTGCCCGAGGTGCTGGACGACTTTGATCGCTTTTTTGAGCACATCGCCCAGTTTGACCCCGGCTCTGCGCCCGAGCGCATTGGCGAGATTGTGCAAGCCATAGACATCTTGCAACAAAGCCCCACCATAGGCCGCAAAGTGAAAAACGGCAAGCGCGAATTGGTCATAGGGCGCGGCACGCGCGGCTATGTGGCGCTCTACCGCCATGTGCCAGCGCTGGACACGGTGTTTGTGTTGGCGGTGCGGGCGCAGCGCGAAGCGGGGTTTAAGCGCTAGGGGTGGCGGGTGTGTATGGGCACCCGAATGCTTGGCCGCGCGCAATTTGGTTTGCCGTCATAACGCCGAAAAACTCACGCCTTTGTTTGATACCAACTCACTTACCGCGCCAATGCTTACATTGCACGATCGATACTGGCCAAGGCGCGTGTTGGCTGTAAAGCCAGATGTCTACGCCGCCATCTGCACCATGCGACTGTGCTTTGGTTTGAAAACCTGCCTGTGCAAATAAGGCCTCACAAACTGCTTCAAACCGCCGCCACTCAATGGCTTCAAACACAGCCGCGCTCCAACTAGATTGTGGCGGCATGGCCTGGAGTAAGGTTGATTTAGTTGCCGTAGGGGAGGAAGAGTTCTTTTGGCTTGCCAATTGGGAAGCGTTGTGGTCATGACCCTGTGCGCCCTGTTTTTGTATAAGCATTTTCAATACACGGGTACACACAAAGATCGCTACACCAACCGACAAAATTATCCACGCTACCGACCGCAGGCTTGGAGCCATAAGCGCAAATTATGCTTACGTAAATGGCAATCGCCTATTGCTCACCCTCCAAGCACATCCTCGTTGCACAATCCCCGCATGCCCCCAGCCCTCCGTCGCTTCGTCATAAGTTGCCTGCTTGCCATTAGCCAATTGGCGTGCCAATCGGTGCCTGATGGCGCGATGCGCGAGGTGGTGCCGGTGTACGGTCAGTTGAGCGATGCGGTGGCTGTGGCGTCCGGGCGGTTTGGGGCGGTGCCTGTGGCTTTGTTGGCTGAAAGCCAGATCGAACTGGTGCAGCCCGCTTGGTGCGAAAGCTTGGCCGTGGCGCTAAAGCTCAGTGATGGCCGCACGGCCTGGGTGCCGTGGGATACGCTGCCGCAGAGGCTGAAAAATTCAGTGGTGTGTGCGCCGATGGCGTCCTAAGGGCTTGCGCGCGCTAATGCCTTTTGTCTGCGGCGGTACATACAGCGACACCGCATATCGCCGTCAGCACTCTAGCCCTAAAACCCCGACCCCGGCTCAGCAAGAAAAGCCAGTTCCTCAGCCGTGGACTCGCGGCCCAGCAGCGCATTGCGGTGGGGATAGCGGCCAAAGCGCTCGATGATGGCTTGATGACGCTGCTCAAAGCGCAGGCTGTCTTCCATGCCCGGCTGCGTAAACAGCGTCAGGGCTTGCGCGTGGATCAGCGCAGATTCGCTGTGCATATAGGGCATGTAGGCAAAGCCGCGTTGCGCCAGGGGCAGGCTGCGGTCCTGCCCACTGGCTACCAGCGCTTGCGCCAACGCCAGGGCCAGCGCGTCTTGCGCAAAAGCGCGGGCCGTATCGCGGTACACATTGCGCGAGAACTGGTCCAGCACCAAGATCTCGGCCAAGCGCCCCTCGGGCGTGGCGCGCCAGGCAAACAATTCACAACGCGCCGCAGTCTCCAGCGTCGCGCCGAAGCGGGTGCGGATGGTTTCGTCTAGGGCGGAGTCTTTGGCGAAGTGTTGCTTGGGGGTGAGTTCGGTGAACCAGAAATGGAGGATGTCGCTTTGATTTTGCATAGGGTGGCCCGCGCTCACTTCCCAAACGAATCCTTCAAGCCCACCGCAAAGTTAAACACCGGCTTGCCCGCCGCATGGTCCACCCGGTCGGCCACAAAGTAGCCGTGCCGTTCAAACTGAAACTTCTCATCCGGCTGCGCGTTGGCCAGTGAGGGTTCTACGATGGCGGCGACGATTTTTAGGCTGTCGGGGTTCAGGCTTTCCAGGTAGTCTTTGCCGCCGGCGTCAGGCTGCGGGTCCAGGAACAGGCGGTCGTACATACGCACTTCGGCGGCCAGGCCGTCGTGGGCGCTGACCCAGGTGATCACACCTTTGACCTTGACGCTGGACGATCCTGGCGTGCCGCTTTTGGTGTCGGGGATGAGGGTGGCGTGCACTTCGGTGACGCGGCCGCTGGCGTCTTTGGTGGCGCCTGTGCATTCGATGATGTAGCCGTATTTCAGCCGCACTTTGTTGCCGGGGAACAGCCTGAAAAAACCTTGTGGCGGCGTCTCTTCATAGTCGCTGCGCTCGATCCAGACTTCGCGGCCGATCACAAAATTGCGCTGACCGCGCTCGGGGTGGTGCGGGTGGACGGGCGCGCTGCACGCGTCCAGAGTGCCTGCGCCCATCACTTCATCCCAGTTGGTCAGCACCAGTTTGACCGGGTCCAGCACCGCCATGGCGCGGGCGGCGCTGCCGTCCAGGGTTTCGCGCAGGCAGCCTTCCAGGGTGGCGTAGTCGATCCAGCTATCGCTTTTGGTTACGCCAATGCGCTCGGCAAAGAGTTGCAGGCTTGCGGGCGTGTAGCCGCGCCGGCGCAGTCCGACTATGGTGGGCATGCGCGGGTCGTCCCAGCCGCTTACTTTGTGTTCGTTCACCAGCGCAGCCAGTTTGCGTTTGCTGGTAATCACATAGGTGAGGTTTAGGCGCGCAAATTCGTATTGCTGGGGCAGGGGCTGGGCCAGCAGGCCGCCTTCGGCCAGGCGCAGTAGCACCCAGTCGTAAAACGGGCGCTGGTCTTCAAACTCCAGGGTGCAGATGCT
>CANFJQ010000039.1 GCA_947447615.1 Comamonadaceae bacterium | reverse complement strand
CCACCCATGGACGCGGCGATCGAAGAAGAACTCGATGCCTTTGTCAACCTGCGTAAATCGCAGGGCGGCGCACCCACCGACTTTTAATTTTTGTTTTGCTCTGCAAAAAGGATTTACAGATATGAAAACAACAGCACGAGTAGTCATCATCGGCGGCGGTGTCGTCGGTTGTTCAGTGCTTTACCACCTGACCAAAAAAGGCTGGAGCGATGTGATGTTGCTCGAGCGCGACCAGCTGACCTCAGGCTCCACCTGGCACGCGGCAGGCGGCTTTCACACCCTCAATGGTGATCCCAATGTCGCCATGCTGCAAAGCTACACCGTGAGTTTGTACGAAGAGTTGGAACGCATCTCCGGCCAAAGCTGCGGCCTGCACAAATCGCCTGGCATCATGCTGGCTGACACGCCAGAGCGCATGGAGTTTTTGAAGATGACAGTGGCGCGTGGCCGTTATTTGGGCATGGAGACCGAAATAATCTCTATCAAAGAAGCGCTCAACTACTTCCCCTTTATCGAAGAAAAGTATTTTCTAGGCGCCCTGCTAGACCCTAATGAAGGCCACCTGGACCCCAGTGGTACGACCTACGCCTACGCCAAAGCGGCGCGCATTGGCGGGGCCACCATCGAAGTGCAAACCAAGGTGGAAAGCCTGGAGCAAAAGCCCGACGGCACTTGGCGCGTCATCACCAATAAAGGCGTGGTCGAGTGCGAGCATGTGGTCAACGCGGGCGGTCTGTGGGCGCGCGAAGTGGGCCGCATGGTCGGCATCGAACTGCCGGTGCTGGCCATGGAGCACATGTATTTGGTGACCGACGATATTCCTGAAGTGGAAGCCTTTAACAAAAGCGCGGGCAAAGAAATCGGCCACGTCATCGACTTCGGCGCCGAAAGCTATTTGCGCCAAGAAGGTAAAGGCATGGTGCTGGGCGTGTACGAACAAGCAGGCAAGCCTTGGTCCACCAAGACCACGCCCTGGAGCTTTGGCCAAGAGCTGCTGCAACCGGACCTGGACCGTATCGCGCCTTCGCTGGAAATCGCCTTCAAACATTTCCCCACGCTGGAGCACGCAGGCATCAAGCGCGTGATTAACGGGCCTTTCACCTTTGCACCCGATGGCAACCCGCTGGTCGGCCCGGTGCAAGGCCGCACCAATTTTTGGAGTGCTTGCGGCGTGATGGCAGGCTTTAGCCAAGGCGGCGGCGTGGGCCTGGCCCTGTCCAATTGGATGGTTGATGGCGACCCCGGCTTTGATATTTGGGGTATGGATGTGGCCCGCTACGGCGACTGGGCCACGCGCACCTACACCAATGCCAAAGTGCGCGAAAACTATTCGCGCCGTTTCCGTATCCGCTTCCCCAATGAAGAGCTACCCGCAGGCCGTCCGCTGCAAACCACGCCGCTGTACGACACATTCATCGCCCAAGGCGCCGTCATGGGCGACTCCTGGGGCATGGAAACGCCGCTGTGGTTTGCGCCCAAAGGCACTGAAGCCAAAGACATCGTGTCTTTCCACCGCTCTAATGACTTTGAGCCTATCAAAGCCGAGTGCAAAGCGGTGCGCGAAGCCGTCGGCGTAACCGAGGTGGCCAACTTCGCCAAGTACGAAATCACCGGCACGGGTGCCGAGGCCTGGCTGCAAGGCCTGATGACCAACACCCTGCCCAAAACTGGCCGCTTGCAGCTATGCCCCATGCTCAACCACCAAGGCAAGATCATTGGCGACTTCACGATTGCCAAATCTGAGGAAGGCCGCTTCATGATGTGGGGCTCCAGCCAGGCGCAGGTTTATCACATGCGCTGGTTTGAGCAGACTTTGCCCAAAGACGGCTCGGTGCACATCACGCCCTACGGCATGAAACTCATCGGCCTGTCCATCGCTGGCCCTAAGTCGCGCGAAGTGCTGCAACGCCTGACCGACGAAGACGTGTCCAACGAAGCCTTCAAATTCATGGACTACCGCGAAATGGAAATCGCCACCGTACAGGCCAAGATCAACCGCGTGACATACACCGGTGACCTGGGCTACGAGATTTGGGTCGCGCCCGAGTACCAGCGCCGCTTGTACGAAAGCATCATGGCGGCAGGCGCCGACTTAGGCATCAAAAACTTCGGCATGCGCGCGCTTTTGTGCTTGCGGCTGGAGAAAAACTTCGGCACCTGGTTCCGCGAATTCCGCCCCATTTACGGCCCTTTCGAAGCCGGTCTGGACCGCTTTGTCAAGCTCGACAAACACGAGTACATCGGCAAAGCCGCCGCCATCAAAGAGAAGCAGAACGGCCCCAAAAAGACCCGCATCTTCGTGGTGGTCGATGCACTGGACTGCGACGTGATGGGCGACGAGCCGATTTGGGTCGACGGCAAAGTGGTCGGCTGGGTCACATCCGGCGGCTTTGGCCACTATGTGAACCAATCGCTGGCGCAAGGCTATATCCCCACCGAATGCTTTAAGCCCGATATGAAACTCGAAATTGAAATTCTGGGCGAGCGCCGTCCGGCCCGCCTGCAAATGGACCCGCCCTTCGACCCCGAAGCCAAGCGCATGCGCATGTAAGGAGACGCCCCGATGTCGCACTACTCGGCCTGGTCATTGCTGCGCAATGCGCTTGGCGGCCACCAACATTGGGATCGCGCGTGGCGCGATCCCGAGCCGCGTAAAAGCTATGACGTCATCATCATCGGCGGTGGTGGCCACGGTCTGGCTACGGCCTATTACCTGGCCAAAAACCACGGCATCAAAAACATCGCGGTGCTGGAAAAAGGCTATATCGGCTCGGGCAACGCGGGGCGCAACACCACCATCGTGCGCTCCAACTACATGATGCAGGACAACACGGCTTTTTACGAGCATTCCATGTCCTTGTGGCGCGGCATGTCGCAAGAGCTGAATTACAACGTCATGTTCTCGCCGCGTGGTTATTTGTATGTCACCATGTCGCCCAGCGGGCACGATGCGCAAATCCGCCGCGCCAACATCATGCGCCTCAACGGCATTCGCGCCGACATCCTCAGCCGCGAAGACGTGATGAAAGAAGCGCCTTACCTCGACTTTTCCGACGAAGCGCGCTTTCCAATTTACGGCGCTATGTTGCAACCGGACGCCGGGACTGCACGCCACGACGCTGTAGTCTGGGGCTACGCCCGCGCGGCTAATGCGCTGGGCGTGGACATTATTCAAAACTGCGAAGTGCGTGACTTTGAATGGTCGGGCGAACGCATTACCGGCGTACACACCTCGCGCGGCACCATCAGCGCGGGCAAAGTCGGTATGGCGGTGGCGGGCAACACCTCACCCTTGGCGCAAAAGGCCGGGCTGCAACTGCCTATCGACAGCCATGTGCTGCAAGCCTATGTCACCGAGTCCATTAAGCCTATCGTCAACCATGTGGTGGTCTGGTCGGCTTCGTATTTTTATTTCTCGCAGTCGGATAAAGGCGGCCTAGTGTTTGGCGGCCATATCGACCGCTACAACTCGTATGCCCAGCGTGGCAATTTGGCCAATGTGAGCGAAGTAACGCAAGCGCTAGTCAGCGCCATGCCCAGCGCAGCGCGTCTGCGCGTGCTGCGCCACTGGGGCGGCATCATGGACATGACGCCTGACGGCAGCCCCATCATCACCAAAACCCAGGTCGATGGGCTCTACCTGAACGCGGGTTGGTGCTACGGCGGATTTAAGGCCACACCGGCCTCAGGCTGGTGTTTTGCGCACACGATTGCCAATGACGCGCCGCATGCCTACAACGCTGGTTTTACGCTAGACCGCTTTGCCCAGGGCCGCTATATCGATGAAGCGGGCACTGGCCCTTACAACCATTTGCAATAGAAAGGGCAGACCCACCATGCTACGCATCGCCTGCCCCTACTGCGGCACCCGCGACCACGAAGAGTTCAGCTACTTCGGGGACGCCACCCAAGCCTACCCCGACCTGGGCGTGGAGCACCACGACGCCTGGGTTAACACCGTCTATACCCGCCCCAACCCGCGCGGCATCCACAGCGAGTTTTGGCAGCACACACTGGGCTGCCGCCGCTGGTTGGTGGTCAAGCGCCACACGGTGACGCACGACATCGAATCGGTGGTGCCCGCCGCGCAAAGGACGCTGCCATGAACGCGCCGCAAACAGCCCAAGGCGGCAAACAGCGCATCGCCAGCGGTGGCCGCATTGACCGCAGCAAACCAATCACCTTCACCTTAGACGGTTCGCCCTACCAAGGCTTTGCAGGCGACACCTTGGCCTCTACCCTGCTAGCGCACAACGTGCATCTGGTAGCCCGGTCTTTCAAATACCACCGGCCACGCGGCATTTTGGGCTCTGGCGTAGAAGAGCCCAATGCTTTGTTCACGCTAGGCGACGGCGGTACGCGCGAGCCCAATATTGCTGCCACCGTCACTGAATTGGAGCAAGACCTGCGCGCCCGCACGCAAAACGCCTGGCCCTCGGTCAGCCTGGATTTCATGGCCATCAACTCCCTGCTTTCGCCGGTGTTCGTGGCCGGGTTTTATTACAAAACCTTTATGGGCCCGACGCGCAAGGCCTGGATGTTTTACGAGCACTTCATCCGCAAAGCCGCAGGCCTGGGCGCATCGGTGGCGGACTTTGACATCCACCGCTACGACTACCATAACGACTATGCCGATGTGCTGGTCATCGGCTCGGGCGCTGCTGGCCTTGCCGCCGCGCTGCAAGCGGCGCGCGCCGGTGCAGAGGTGATGTTGGTGGAACAAGACTTTGCGCTGGGCGGCTCCTTGCTCAACTGCCCCGCCGCCAGCGCGCAAGCGCAATGGCTGGCGCATATGCTGCAAGAAATCCAAGCCACGGGCCGTGTGCGCATGCTCGCGCGCAGCACCGCTTTTGGTATTTACGACGGCAACACGGTAGGCGTGATCGAGCGCAGCGCGCCCGGCCTGGCCGACCCCGCGTTTGGCGTACCGCGCCAGCGCATGCGCACGGTGCGCGCCAACGCCATCGTCATGGCTTGCGGCGCCATCGAGCGGCCCTTGGTGTTTGGCGGCAACGACAAGCCAGCGGTGATGCTCAGCAGCGCAGTGGGCGCCTATGTCAACCGCTATGCGGTAGCACCGGGCCGGCGCGCGCTGTTTTGCGTGAACAACGACGCGGCCTATGCCGACGCAATTGCTTTGGCGCAATCGGGCGCGCAGGTGCAACTGGTCGATCTGCGGCCCACCACTGCCCCGGCGCTGCTCACTGCGGCCAATAGCGTGGGCATTACCGTCCACCACGGCAGCGCTATCACGCAAGTGAGCGGCTTTCAGCGCGCCAACACCGTGCGCATAGAAGGCTTTGACAGCAACACCGGCCGCGTCATGGGCGGCGCTGCGCACCACGAGGTGGACTTGGTCGCCATGTCCGGCGGCTGGACGCCCACGGTACACCTGAGCTCGCACCGCAACGTCAAGCCGGTGTACCGCAGCGACATTGCCTGCTTTGTGCCCGGCGCTTTTGACCGCGCGCAGTTTGGCGCGGGCAGCATGGTGGGCGAACAGACCTGGGACGGCGCCATCGCGTCCGGCTGGGCGGCGGGCGCGCAAGCAGCTGGTGTGCTCAGCCTGCACAGCAGCGGGGATGCGCCCACGCTGCAAGACGGCTTTGGCATGGCTTTTGTGCCCGCCGGGCCGCTGCGCGCCGATAAATCGGGTGGCAAGTTGTTTGTGGACTTTCAGCATGACGTGACGGTGGACGATGTGCAACTGGCGCACCGCGAAGGCTATGTGTCGGTAGAGCACCTCAAGCGCTACACCACGCTGGGCATGGGCACCGACCAGGGCAAAACCTCTAACCTGAATGGCATGGGCGTCATGGCCGCTGCGCGCGGCCTGGATGTGTCGCTGGCAGGCACCACCACCTTCAGACCGCCCTACACCCCGGCGGCGCTGGGTGCGCTGGCCGGGCGCAATGTGCGCGGCCACTTCCAGCCCGAGCGGCTTACCGCCATGCACGACTGGCATCTGGCCCACGGCGGCGTCAAGATGGAGGCGGGCTACTGGCTGCGCCCGCTTTGGTACCGCACGCACGGCGCCACGCTGTCCGAGGCCTACAAAACCGAGATGGAATTTGTGCGCGAAGGCGTGGGCATGGCCGATACCTCTACCTTGGGCAAGATCGATGTGCAAGGCCCGGACGCCGCCGAGTTTTTGGACCGGGTGTATGTGAACGGCTACTCCAAACTGGCCATAGGCAAAGCGCGCTACGGCTTTATGCTGCGCGAAGACGGCATCGTCATGGACGACGGCACCACCACACGCATCAGCGAAACCCAGTTTTTCATGACCACCACCACCGCGCAAGCGGCCAAGGTGATGAGCCACCTGGAGTTTTTGCTACAAGTGGTGTGGCCCGAATTGCGCGTCACCGTGGCGTCTGTCACCGACCAATGGGCGGCCATGAGTATTGCGGGGCCGCGCACGCGAGAGGTATTGCAAGCGGCCTTCCCGCACCTGGACTTTGCCGACGCCGCCCTGCCCTTTATGGGCCTCTTGGACACGCAGGGCACAGGCAGCTTGGCCGGTGTGCAACTGCGCATATTGCGTCTGACTTTCTCCGGCGAGCTGGCCTACGAAATTTTCGTGCCCACGCACCATGGCCTGGCGGTGTGGGAGCACCTGATGGAAGCGGGCAAGCCTTGGCAACTTCGGCCCTATGGCCTGGAGGCGCTGGGCTCGCTGCGTATCGAAAAAGGCCATGTGGTCGGCTCGGAAATGGATGGCCGCACTACGCTGGGCGATATGGGCGCAGGCCGGATGGCCAGCCAGACCAAAGACTTTTGGGGCAAGGCGCTCAGCCACAGCCCGCATTTGCAAAAGCCAGATCGGCCTACCTTGGTCGGCCTGGAAGCGGTGGACCCGGCGCAGCCGCCGAGCAATGGCGCAATCTTGTTTTTTGCCGATGACGCCATAAGCGGCCACGGGCGCGGCCATGTCACCTCCACCACCTTTAGTAAAACCGTAGGCAAGGCCATCGCCCTGGGCCTGCTGCAAGGCGGCACCGCGCATGTGGGCCAAGAAGTGGTGGCCGCATCGCCTGCCACCGGCCGCCAATACCGGCTGCGCGTGGTCGAGCCCTGCTTTATCGACCCGCAAGGAGTGCGTTACCGTGTCTGATGCCATCGCCACCCCCGCAGCCCCCGCCACCCGCAGCCAGCCCACGCGCAGCGGCCAATTGCAAGTGCATTTGCGGGTGCAAAAACTCTCCAAGCTGACGCAGATCAGCACCTGGTCTAGCGGCATAGGCGCGCTCAGCAGCGCGCTGCACCGCGCCCTGGACTGCGAAGTACCACTGCACACCGGCCAACTGGTGCCCTGCGCGCTGGGTACGCTCATGCGCAGCGGCCCGTTTGAGTTTTTATTAGTGGGTGACGCCGACCAGGCCCCCAGCGACCGCGTCGCCCTGCTGCGCCAGCATGTTGGCGCCGAGATAGGCTCCGTGCTCGACCTAAGCCACGCCCGCGTACGCGTCAGCGTGCATGGCGACAAAACGGTAGAGGCCTTGTCCAAACTCTATGCCCTGGACTTTCGGCCCGCCGCCTTCGCGCCCAACAATTTTGCCCTGACCGGCCACCACCACATCCCCTGCCTCCTGCATCGCTTGGATGCGCAGCACTTTCATGCTTATTACTTCACTACCTATGCACGCGGGCAAATTGATTTGCTGGCAGATGCGGCGCTGGAGTTTGGGGTGGATGTGACGCAGGCGGGGTAAAACAGTTTTTAGGTCGCTAACGCATCACCCTCCGCGCAGCTTCAACCAAAAAACCGCTGCGGTTCATGCCCTGGGATATGGCGTAGTCGTCGATGCGCTTCAGCATCAAGTGCCAAGCCTTGGACAAGGCTTTGCTTTTGGACGCCCGCCCCTGCGCGACATAAGCAGAGCCCACCCTCGTGAAAACCTTAGTACCCACTCGCATGCCCCACGCCACTACATGCCTACACTCTCACCCAGTCAAGAAGCTCTATAGACCGTTACGCCGCTAGCATTTGAAGGAGGCCAGGCCATGAACAATCCCCGCTGGAAAGGCATATTTCCCGCTGTCACCACCAAGTTCGACGCCGACGAGAGTCTGGATCTAGAGAGCACGGCGGTGCATCTGGACTTTCAGATTCGTAACGGCATCCACGGCATGGTGACCTGCGGTTCGCTGGGCGAGGCCAGCACGCTGACGCTCGAAGAAAAGCTGCTGGTCGCCAAAAACGCCTTAGAGGTGAGCAAAGGCCGCGTACCGGTGCTGGCCAATATTTCCGAGACCAGCACGCGCGAAGCTATTCGCTATATAGAAGGCGCCAACAAAATCGGCGTGGACGGCTTTATGGTCATGCCCTCGGTGATTTACGTGGCCGATGCACGCGAGGCCATGCACAACCTGCGCACCCTGGCCGCCGTGGCGCAAAAGCCCATGATGATTTACAACAATCCGGTGGCTTACCGGGTGGACTTGAAGCCCGAACACATGCTGGCCTTGGCCGATTGCGAGTGGCTGGTCGCGATAAAAGAAAGCAGCGACAACATCCGCCGCATTACCGATTTGCGCAACACCGTGGGAGACCGCTACCAGTTGTTCCTGGGTGTGGACGATTTGGCCTACGAAGGCCTGGCGCTGGGCGCTGATGGTTTGTTGGCCGGGGTGGGCTGCACCTTCCCGCGCGAGACGGTGGCTTTGTACGACTTGTTGGTGGCTGGCCGCTTTGCCGAAGCACTCAAGCTCTACCAGTGGATGACACCCATGTTGCATCTGGACGTGTCCACCAAACTGGTGCAAAACCTGAAGTTGATTGACGTGCTGGCCGGCATGGGATCGGAGCACATGCGTCGCCCGCGGCTGCCTTTGATTGGCGCCGAACGCGAATCTGTCGAGACTATTGTCAAGACCGCCCTGGCCACGCGCCCGGCGCAATACCAGTCGGTGCCCTAAGGGCCAATCGTCGCACTTTTTAGCAGCATGATGACAGGCATTCACCCTCACAATGGCAGACATGCAAACGATTGACGTCATCGACTCGCACACCGGCGGCGAACCCACGCGCTTAGTTGTAGCCGGTTTCCCGGATGTGGGCCAGGGCAGCATGGCCGAGCGCCGCGAAATTTTGCGTAGCCAGCACGACGCTTGGCGGGCCGCCACGATGTTGGAGCCGCGAGGCAACGATGTGTTGGTAGGCGCACTGCTATGCAGCCCGCAAGACCCCGCAAGCGCAGCGGGCGTGATTTTTTTCAATAACACGGGTTACTTGGGCATGTGCGGCCACGGCACGATTGGCTTGGTGGTGTCCTTGGCCTATTTGGGCCGCATCGGCGCGGGCACGCACACCGTAGAGACGCCGGTGGGCAAGGTGCAGGCCACGCTGCATGACGATGGTTCGGTGAGTGTGCGCAATGTGCCGGCCATGCGCCACCTGCAGCAAGTGCCAGTACAGGTGCCGGGCTACGGCCTAGTGCATGGCGATGTGGCCTGGGGCGGCAACTGGTTTTTCCTAGCCAGCGACCACGGCCAGCGGGTAAGCAGCGACAAGGTAGCGGACCTGGTGGCCTATAGCCTAGCCCTGAAAGACGCGCTGGTGGTGCAAGGCGTTACGGGGGCTGATGGCGCCGAGATCGACCATATCGAGCTCTTCGGCCCGGACGATAGCGGCGCCGACAGCCGCAACTTTGTACTCTGCCCCGGAGGCGCTTACGACCGCTCGCCTTGCGGCACCGGCACCAGCGCCAAAGTGGCCTGCCTGGCCGCTGATGGCAAACTGGCTCCCGGCGAGATTTGGACGCAGGGCAGCATCATCGGGAGCCGCTTTGACGCCAGTTACGCGCTGGAAAATGGGCAGGTGATTCCCACCATCCGGGGACGAGCCTTTATCAGCGCAAAAGCCACTCTGGTGCTAGACCCGCAGGACCCCTTTGTTTGGGGTATTCGTTTGTAAACCGAGCGCTGGCCCAAGCGCGGGATCGTGCAGAGCGTTTTGGCCTGCCACGCCCAGCTTGGGCCTGCAAGCGCTTAGTCCGCGCTAAAGCTCAGCACATCGGCCACGGCACGACGCACTTTGCGCGGCCAGTTGCCCGGTGCGGGGCGGCCCACAGCGATCAGCATGGCGGGGATTTCGTTAGCGGCGAGTTTGCACTCGGCGCTGACGGCAACCGGGTCAAAACCAATCATGGCGCCCGAAACCAAACCTTTGCCGTGCGCGGCGTACATGATCGTCATCGCAGCCAATGAGGCCGAGCGGATGGCTTCGTCGCGCTGGAACTGGTCTTTGCCTTCATACATGCCGTTGGCCATGCCGATCCAGCCATCGTATGCGGCCTGGTCGATGTGGCCGCCGTCCAGCATGGGCTTGATGAGCGCAGGCAGGTCTTTATATCCGCCTACTTTGCCCACCACCACAAAGGTCACCGCAGCATCGCCCACTTTGGGTTGGTTGTAAGCAGCCGCTTTAAGGCGGGCTTTAGCCGCCGGGGTATTGACGGCGATCAGGCGCCAGTTTTGCTGGTTAAACGAGGTAGGGGTTTGGTTGGCCAGTTGGGCCAAGTCCGTAATTTCCGCCTGGGTCATGACGTGGGTAGGGTCAAAGTTGTTGGCGGAGGTGCGGCCATTGATGGCACTTGTGATGTCGGTCATACGAAGTCTCTTTATGTAAAAGGTAGGGGGGCGGTTTATTTGGCGATGGCTTCGATAGCAATATCGATGCGTACGTCGTCGCCCACATAAGGGGCATATTTACCCGCGCCGAATTCGGTGCGTTTGATGGTGGTAAATGCGTTGGCGCCCAGCACTGGTACTTTCATCATGGGGTGTGCCATGGCTTGGAACGAAGTGACGGTCAGGGTGACGGCCTTGGTCACGCCTTTGATGGTGAGCTGGCCCTCTACGGATGCGGGCTTGTCGCCCTCAAACACCACCTTGGTCGATTTGAAAGTGGCTTTAGGAAACTTGGCAGTTTCCAAAAATCCTTCACCTTGGATATGGCCGTTGAAGTCGGTAGAACCGGTATTGACTGTAGTCATGTCGATGACGATGTCGACCGAGCCGGTTTTGGCTGCGGCATCAAACACCACGGTACCGCTGGTGTTGGTAAAGCTGCTCAGTTGCGTGGAGTAGCCCATATGCGAATACGAAAACCGTGGGAAGGTGTGGCTGCTGTCCACGGTGTAATTCACCGGTGCGGCCAGGGCGGAGCCAAAGGCCGCTGCGCTCAGAGCCAAAGTGGCGCCAAGGGATTTCAAAGATTGCATAGAGATACTCCAGTTAAAAAAATTATTTGCCACCAAGGACGGTGAGTTGGAAATTGACTTGGACCTCATTGCCAATGACGTCAAACTTGGACCACACGCCTTCGCCAATGGCAAAGTCAGCGCGGGCCAAATTGAAGCTAGCGCTCAGCAGACCTTTGGCGCCCTGGGCGCTGTACTTGACCGGAAATTTCAGTTCGCGCGCATGGCCTTTGATGCTGAGCGTGCCGATGGCCTCGTAGCTATCGGGCCCAGTGGCCTTCAATTGCTTGAGCACATACACCGCTTTTGGAAATGCAGCCGTGTGGAACCAGGACTTGCCGACCACTTCATCGTCGCCTTCTGCCGAACCGCTGTCCACGCTGGCCAAGTCGATCTCGATGCTGGCGCGGGCCGCCTCGGGTTTGGTGGTATCTAATTGCAGCGTGCTTTGGAACTTGGCAAATTTACCGTCCATGGCCACGCCCATTTGTTTGTAGCGAAAGCTGATGCTGCTTTTGTCGGCCTGCACACTTTGGTAGTTAGCGGCCTGCACACCAAAGCACATGCTGATGCCTGCCACCAGGGCCATGCGGTATTTGATTTTCATATTAGTGGGCGGTCTTGGTAGGCAGCATGCGTTGCAGGATGTCGTCTTGGAGGACACGGTAGTGGTACAGAGCAGCCGCGATGTGCACACCGACCAGCACCATCAAGCCGACGGCCAGCGCGCTGTGCAGGTCTTCTAGTTGGTGGCCTAGCGCTTTGTCGCGAGACAACAAATCGGGCAGCGGCAGTACGCCAAACCACACGGTTTGCACGCCTTTGGCCGAGCTCATTAGCCAGCCGCTTAAGGGAATTACCAGCATCAGGGCATACAAGGCGAAGTGCCCGCTATGCGCGGCGGCTTGCTGCAAGCGCGTCATACTGGCTGGATAGGCCGGTGGCCGGTGCACTAAGCGCCAGAACAGGCGCAGCCAGACCAGCGCAAACACGCTAACACCGGCCCATTTGTGCCAAGAAAAAAGCTGAATTTTTTCTGGCGAGAGTGGCAGATCCGCCATATAAAAGCCCAGCCCCAGAAGGCCACCAATCAGAATGGCCATCAGCCAGTGCAAGACTTTGGCCGGTGCGGTGTAGTGGGTCGTCATGGTCAACATTCAGTGAAAGCGGTAGCCATCCATAGCGATGACGTAATCACTCACACCCCGGAAAAAAGCTTCGGCCTGTGCGTGGGGGCCCGCTGCGCCCAAAGCTGTAAATAACGGTAAAAAATGGTCTTCGCTCGGGTGGGCGCGCACGCCGTCTGCGCTTGCTTGGCGGTAATGGATAAGGGTGTCCAGGTCTTTAGCGATCAGTCGCGCGCATACCCAATCGGCAAAGCTATGCACATAGGCCGGGGTCTGGCCGCCGGACATGCGTGCCTGGCCGTAGTCGCGCAAGTTGTGCGTCACATTGCCCGAGGCGACGACCAACATATCGCTTTGCGCGATAGTGGCCAGTGCCTGTCCGACCCGATAGGCGTGGGCCGGCCCGGCATGGCTTTGTATCGACAGGGGCACGACGGGAATGTCGGCATCGGGAAACATATGACGCAAAGGTACCCAAGCGCCATGGTCCAGGCCACGCATTGGGTCTAGCTGTACCGGCAGGCCTTGCGCTCGCAGTGCGCTGGCCACCAGTTTGGCGGCTTCAGGGCAGCCAGTGGCCGGGTAACGAATGTCATACAGGCGGGGATCAAAGCCGCCAAAGTCGTAAATAGTTTCAAGCTGTGTGGCTGTGCCGACTGTGGGTACATCCGTCTCCCAATGGGGGCTGACGACCACGATGGCCCGTAGCGTGGCAAAGCCCTGAGCCACTTGCGCCAAGGCGGCGCCAGCGGCGCCCGGGTTCAGGGCGAAAGTGGGTGCCCCGTGGGGGACAAAGAGGACGTTACGGGCGGTAGACATATCAGTTTTTCTTGTGTGGGATGGACTGTAGGTTAGGTAAATTGAAAGAAAAAGCCACTAATCTACAAATATTTGTTGCATAATTTCCAACAATGGACAAACTCGATGCGATGCAAACCTTTGTGCGCGTGGCCGAAGCGGGCAGCTTTACCGCGGTGGCCGACCAGTTGCAGGTGGATCGCTCAGCCATTACCCGCCAGATCAGCGCGCTGGAAAAACACCTTGCAGCCAAACTGATCACCCGCAGCACGCGTAGCCTGACGCTCACCCCCGCGGGGGCCGCTTATTTGGAAAAGTGCCGGCTTATCCTCAACTTGGTCGATGCCACCGAGACCGGCCTGCGCGAAGAAGGCGCCCAAGTACGTGGGCGGGTGCGGATGGCGATACCGCTGAGCTTCGGGCGCGAGCGCCTGCTGCCGGCGCTGCTAGCGTTCATGCGTTTGCAACCGAGCCTAGAGTTGTTACTGACCTTGTCGGACCAGCGCTCCAACCTGATTGAAGAAGGGCTGGACTTGGCGATTCGGGTCACAGGCGATTTGCATTCCAGCGACATCGTGCGCAAGCTGGGCCAGTGCTGTTTGCAAACCGTGGCTTCGCCCGCCTATCTGGCGCAACACGGCACACCTGTGCACCCGGACGAACTGCGCCACCACGAATGCTTGCTCTACACCAGCAGCAGCACCGCCGCGCAGTGGACCTACCGGATCGACGGGCAGATAAAAAACGTGGCGGTCCGCGGTCGCCTAGCCGCCAACAATGGCCTGGCCTTGCTGGCGGCCAATGCCGCAGGTATGGGCATTTCAGTCCAACCCGATTTTTTAGCTGAACCGTTTTTGGCAAGCAAAGCGGTGGTGGAAATACTGGCTGAATTTAGGCCCCCACCTTTGGGGATTTACGCGGTGCTGCCGAGTAACCGCTACATACCGCACCGGGTCGCGGTGCTGATGGAATACCTGGGGCAGGCTTTAAAGCAAATGGGCCATTGAGCCTGGGCGCACAATAGACTTAGTAACTTCTCTATGCTTATGCAGTCCTAACCAATGACACACTCCCCCCTGGCCCACAGTCTGACGGCGGCCATACAGGCTGCGCCAAGCATGAATGCGGCGCTGCGCTTTTTTCTGGTGTTTGCCTGTCTGAGTGCGGTGCTGTCCATAGGCGTAAGTGCCGTGGCCGCGCATGGCGCGACGCTTTCCGCGCAAGACGCGCAAGCGCTGGCCTGGGCATTGGATTTGCAACGTTTTCATGCGATGGGATTGCTGCTCGCGGTGCTAATGGCATGCCAAGCGCCGCCCCAGAGGTGGACCTTACTTGCCGGTGCGCTTTTCGTCGCGGGTAGTCTGCTTTTTAGCCTGAATATCGAACTGCGCGTGTTGTATGGCTTTGACGTTTTTCGCCCCCTGGTGCCCTATGGCGGCATGGCTTTCATGGCAGGCTGGGCAGCGCTCGCCCTAGGCGGCTGGCGCATACAACAAGTACAGCGCCTGTAGCCAAGCCCTGCCGGGTGTTTTGAATGCAAGCCTTTTATAGCGACCAGTTTGTGCTCCCCCTGCCCGAAGGGCACCGCTTCCCCATGGCCAAGTACGCCATGCTGCGCGACGCGCTGGTGGCGCATCTGCCGGAAATTCAATTGCTGCAAGCGCCACGCGCCAGCGATGCCGAACTGCTACGGGTGCATACGCCGGACTATGTGCGCGGCATTGCCGATGGCAGCGTGCCAGCCGCCGTGACGCGCGAGATCGGCTTTCCCTGGAGCGAAGCCATGGCCGAGCGAGCGCGCCGCTCGGTAGGCGCCACGGTGGCCGCTGCGCGCTCCGCCCTGCGCCATGGCCTAGGCGCTAACCTGGCCGGCGGCACGCACCATGCGTATGCCGAAAAGGGTGGCGGCTTTTGTGTATTCAACGATGTGGCCGTAGCCGCGCGCGTGCTACAAGCCCAGCAGCTGCGCGAGGGGCGCGAACTGAAAGTAGCGGTGATTGACCTAGACGTGCACCAAGGCAATGGCACCGCGCGGATTTTTCAGGATGACGCCAGCGTGTTCACCTTGTCTTTGCACGGCGAAAAGAATTTTCCCTTTCGCAAAGAAGCTGGCGACCTGGATGTGGGTCTGCCCGACGGCACCACAGACGCGGACTACCTGGCCGCGTTGGATGCCGCGCTGCTGGAATTAGACCGGCGCTGCACGCCGCAGTTGGTGTTTTTTCTAGCCGGGGCCGACCCGCACGAAGGTGACCGCTTAGGTAGGCTGAAGCTGACTTTTGAAGGCATGCAGGCGCGCGACCAACGCGTAATGGACTGGTGCCTGGCGCGGCGCATCCCCTTGGTGCTATTGATGGCCGGGGGCTATGGCATCCAAATCGACGCCACGGTGCAAGTACAGCTCAACACCTACCTCCTTGCTTACGCGCATTGGCAGCGCTGGCAGAGCGCGCAGTAGCAGACGCAAGCCTTTAAACCAAGCTCGCCATGTCGATCACAAAGCGGTACTTGACGTCGTTTTTTTGCATTCGTTCGTAGGCCAGGTTAATGTCAGTGGCCTTGATCAGCTCGATATCCGAGACGATGCCGTGGGCGGCACAAAACTCCAGCATCTCCTGCGTCTCCTGAATTCCGCCCACAAGCGAACCAGCGATATTGCGGCGCCCCAAAATCATGGGGCGGGTATTGAGTGGGGCGTTGGGGCCGATGGCGCCCACGATACACATGGTGCCATCGACTTTGAGCAGGCTCATATAGGCGTTGAAATCATGCGACACCGGAATGGTGTTAAGCAAAAAGTCAAACTGATTGGCCATGGCCAACATGGCCTGTTCGTCCGTGGAAATTAGCACTTCGTTAGCACCCAGGCGCAGGGCATCGGCTGCTTTGCCGGGTGAGGTGGTGATCATCACCGTCTTGGCGCCCATTGCATGCGCCAGTTTGATGCCCATGTGGCCTAGGCCTCCCAGGCCGATCACCCCCACCGTCATGCCCGGCCCGATGCCCCAATGGCGTAGCGGCGAATAGCTGGTGATGCCCGCGCACAAAAGGGGTGCGGCGCTGGCTGCGTCAAGGCCATCTGGCAATGAAAGCACAAAGTCCTGCCCGACGACGATGCATTTGGAATAGCCCCCCTGCGTGTAGCCGCCAGGGTCTGCGCTTGGGCTGCCATAGGTCAGGGTGTAACCATTGAGGCAATACTGCTCCATGTGGTCCGCGCAGGATGAACAGGTACCGCAAGATCCAACAAAGCATCCCACGGCCACCGCTTGGCCCGGCGCAAAGCGCGTCACCTGCGCACCCACCGCACGCACGCGCCCGACAATTTCATGGCCCGGAACAATGGGATAGACGCTGCGACCCCAATCATTTTTAGCCACATGCAAATCGGTGTGGCAAATTCCGCAATAGTCGATATCAATCTGGACATCTTGCGGCCCGACCGCACGGCGCGCTATCGCTAAGGGTGCCAGCGGCGTGGTGGCGCTATGGGCTGCAATGCTGGGCGTAGTGAGCACGGACAATCCTTCAATACAGTGTTGTAT
This sequence comes from Comamonadaceae bacterium, assembly GCA_947447615.1. GTDB lineage: Bacteria > Pseudomonadota > Gammaproteobacteria > Burkholderiales > Burkholderiaceae_C > Allorhodoferax. The sequence goes on along the minus strand of CANFJQ010000039.1, from coordinate 4,386 downwards.
GTAAATTGGGTAATGTAGCGGCAGAACGCCCGCAGGAAACGTCAGATTAGCATTTACTTGTCTTTATTTATCCAAGGGCGCTGGAAACAAATTGTCAATCCGTCCCGTCTGGTAATACACCCAAAGGCCCACGTACTCATGCACCGCCGATTCGATATTGCCAAGCGCCGCTCCCGCCGTGCGCGGCACGTACCACTGGCCGTCTTTTCCGGTGGACTTAAATGCCACGGGGTAGGCAATCACATCAAACCCAGCTTTACGAAAAAGGCCCATAGACCGTGGCATGTGGGCGGCGGAGGTGACGAGCAGCCATTTTTCGCCTGCCTTAGGTTTGACCAGGTCGCGGGTAAAGACAGCGTTTTCGTGGGTGTTACGCGAGGCTTCCTCGTACAGCACTTGTCCACGGTCGACGATGGCGTCACGCCAGAAGGGGCGTACTTTGTCGCTTTCTTTGAAGGGCCCGGGATTGAGCGAGCCGCTGCCGCCCGTCAATACCAGGCGCGCGCTGGGATAGAGGCGCAACAGGCTGACCGGTGCCATCAAGCGCTCGGCCTCACCATTGACACTGAGATAGCCCTGCCCCCCGCTGACCACCTCGTCTACCGCGCCGCCTAGGACAATGATGCCGTCCACTTGCTCTGGTAATTGGGCCGGCGCAGTAAATCGGGTTTCTAAGGGGACTAGTAATTCATTGCCTATGGGCAATATCAGCATAGATAACAAAATCGCTAATAAAAACTGGATAAGCCGAAACGAGGCACTACGTTTGGTCACTTGTGGCCAGAAAGTCAGCGAAAAGCCCAGCGCAAGCAGCATATGGACCGGCGAAACTAGATACCCTGCAATTTTGGAAAATTCAAAAAACATCAGTTACTCCCTTTCTTATTGATTCGAAAAGCGGGCGGGTAAACTCATACCCTAAACCGCCAGCCGGCAAAAATCTAGTAAATCACCATGAAAAAGTCTCTTACCGCCGCTTGCTTGAGCCTGTTAGCCATGCAGTCCAGTTTCGCAATAGATAACGACACCCTGAAAACCACCGTCGTCGCCGCAGGTATTTTGACTAATTCTTTTGCGATTTTTAATAGAAATTCGTTTGATTGTAAAAATAATTACAAATTCGGTTATCAAGCCGCCAAAGATGAGGAGCTTTCCTCGCATTCCCTCAATTTCTCGCCTATGGATTGCAAACTAGGCGCGGCGACCCTGCTGCCCCAATCCATGACCTTTGAAATGCTGCCCACGGTTTTAGGCTCGGTCTGGAACGCAGATTCGGGCCCGTATGCGAAGCAGGCGTTTTCGCTGGCCCTGATTCCTATAGGGCGCTATGGCTTGCAAGTGGGCTCGGCCATCGTGGATTTCAGCGTCGGCCTGGGGCCCACCTTGGTGAGTGAAACCGATATTGGCACCCGCCAAAAATCCACCAATTTCCAATTTACCGACGAAATGGGCGTTGGTATTTCGGACCTGAACCAGCGCGCGCGCCTGGCATTTACCTACCGCCACGTCAGCAACGCCGATATCAAACTGCCCAATAACGGCGTGAATTTCCTAGGCCTGGGGCTGACCCTCAAAGTCGATTAATGCACGGGCTGCGCCATGTAGCCCACCCCACGCCCTAGCGCGCCAAACGGGGGAAATCCCCATAGGCCTTGGCCGACGCCAGGGCTATAGTCATCCAAACCAGCTTGGTTTTGACCGCTTTTGGAGAGACCGCCCCATGGCCACTACCCGCCCCATCCGCAGCACCATGATGCCGGTGCACCTGTCGCTGAACCATTTGCTGGACCGTGCCGGCCAGTTATTTGCCAGCAACGAGATCGTTTCGCGCCTGCCCGACAAATCGCTGCGTCGCCATAACTATGGCGCGTTTTATGCCCGGACCCGCAAACTGGGCCAAGCCCTGCTGGACTTGGGCTTGCAGCCGGGCGACCGGGTGGCGACACTGTGTTGGAATCACCATGCACATCTAGAGTGCTATTTCGGCATACCCGCCGCAGGCGGCGTGATGCACACCCTAAATTTGCGCCTGGCACCGGACGAAATCGCCTGGATCGCCAATGACGCGAAAGACCGCTTTCTGGTGGTGGACGATGTGCTGCTGCCTTTGCTGGCGCAGTTTCAGGGCCAATGTGGGTTTGAAAAAATCATCGTCTTCCCATTTTCCAGCGCGCCGGTGGCCGCACCCTTTTTGAACTACGAAACCCTGCTGGACCAGGCCGATGGCAATAAGTTTGCGTACGTGGCGCACCATGAAGACGATGCGGTGTCCATGTGCTACACATCCGGCACCACGGGCAAACCCAAGGGCGTGGTCTATTCGCACCGCTCCACGGTCTTGCACACGCTGGTGGGCTGCCTGGGCGACTGCTGGGGTTTGCGTGGCGCCGATGTGGTGATGCCGGTCACGCCCATGTTCCACGCCAATAGCTGGGGCATGCCCTATGGGGCGGTCATGACCGGTTGCAAACTGGTGTTCCCCGGCCCGCATTTACACCCGGACGATTTGCTGGACCTGATGCAACTAGAACCTCCCACGCTCTCCCTGGGCGTGCCCACCATCTGGATGAGCCTCATTCAGACCTACGAGGCCTCGCTGCACACGCAACCGGGCCGTTGGAAGCTGCCCGCCGGAATGCGCAGCCTGGTCGGCGGCGCGGCGGTGCCCGAAGCGCTGATACGCGCTTTTGACAAGCACGGCATCTGGATTCAACAAGGCTGGGGCATGACCGAGACCTCGCCGCTGGCAACCGTGTCCTACACCAAGTCCGAGTTCATCCACGCCGACGCCGACGAACGCTACCGCCGCGCCGCCATGGCTGGCGTACCAGTGCCGCTGGTGGACATCCGCATGCGCGGCGACGATGGCACAGACGCGCCCTGGGACGGCCAGGCCGTGGGCGAGATACAAGTGCGCGGCCCCTTTATCACCGGCAGCTACCACGAGGTGCCCGTCAGCGAAGACAAGTTTTCTGCCGACGGTTGGCTGCGCACCGGCGATGTGGCATCGATGGACGCACACGGTTTTGTGCGCATCACCGACCGCACCAAAGACCTGATCAAATCCGGCGGCGAATGGATTAGCTCGGTCGATCTGGAAAACGCACTCATGGGGCATGCCGATGTGGCCGAGGCAGCGGTAATTGCCATCCCAGACCCGAAGTGGAGCGAGCGGCCCTTGGCTTGCGTGGTAGCCAAACCGGGCAAGACGCTGGACTTTGCGGCGCTTAACGCGCATTTGCTGGCCAACGGCTTTGCCAAATGGCAATTGCCCGAGCGCTACGAAGGCATTGCCACTGTGCCGCGCACCTCCACCGGCAAGTTTTACAAGCTGAAACTGCGTGAGATGTTTCCGGCTTGACAGAGGCGAACTTGATGCGACGAAGGCGCTGGGTCTATTTAAGCCACTGCGGGTCCGGCAATTGCCCGAACACCTGACGCAGACCTTGGCTCCAGCTGGAGCGCAAATCTCTGAAGTAGCTGTCTTCGGCGTCTATGCGGTGCCGCTTGGTGACGCGCAAGTCATCGGTTTTGACCATGGCAACGTCTATGGGAAGACCGACGGATAAATTACTTTTGATGGTCGAGTCGAATGACACCAGCGCGCATTTGATGGCCTGTGACATGCTGATGCCAGGCTGAATGACACGATCCAAAATCGGTTTACCGTATTTGCTCTCTCCGATCTGGAAAAAAGGTGTGTCGGCTGTTGACTCGATGAAATTGCCTTGCGGATACACCATGAACAAACGCGGCGCTTCGCCGTGCACCTGACCGCCGACCAGAAACGTGGCGGTGAAATCCACGTCGCTTTGCTCGGGCGCTTCATTCATGGTAGTGTGTATGGTTTTGCGCAATTCGCGGCCCACTAGCTCGGCCACGGTGAACATGGACGCGTGCGCGGTCAAGGGTTTTTCAGCGTCTATGGCGTGCTGTTTGATGCGGCTGATCACCTGTTGCGTGGTGGCCAGGTTGCCGCTGTTGAGCATGACGATGACGCCTTGGCCCGGCGTTTCAACCACCGTCATTTTGCAAAACGTAGACACATGGTCCACACCCGCGTTGGTGCGCGAGTCCGAGGCGAACACCAGTCCTTCGTCGAGCACCATGCCAACACAGTAAGTCATGCTTTGCGCCTTATTGCTGTTCGTAGATGCCGGATTCTACTTTTGCATAGCTGTGCATGGTTTCATTGCCGCCGCCTATGCGCATGCCGCGTACCGGGCTGGCGTCTTCGTAGTCCAGGCCGTGCGCCAATCGTATGTGGCCACTGTCGGCGTCGCTGGAGTTGCTGACGTCATAACCTATCCAGCGCCCGCCCACCCAGGCCTCGGCCCAGGCGTGGCTGGCGACTTGCTCGTTTTGCGCCGAATGCAAATAGCCGCT
>CANFJQ010000038.1 GCA_947447615.1 Comamonadaceae bacterium | reverse complement strand
TTGGATGCCAAAAGCCAGGAGGCCTGAAGCGCCGGGCAGCCCATCGACACTGCGCATTTGGCGCTGCACCAAATCGTATTGCGGGTGGTCTGGCAAGCCGGGGTAATTGACCCAGCTGACGCGCGCATCGTCTTTTAAAAACTGGGCCACTTTGCGCGCATTGCTGCAATGGCGCTCCATGCGCACATGCAGGCTTTCGGTGCCTTGCAATATTTGCCAGGCCGAAAACGGCGACAGGCAGGCGCCATAGACGCGCAAGACTTCCATGCGCGCACGCATGGAAAACCCAAAGTCGCCAAAGGTCTCGTAAAACTTAACACCGTGGTAACCCGGCGAGGGCTCGGTCATGCCGGGAAACTTGCCGTTGTCCCACGGAAAAGTGCCGGCCTCGACCATGACACCGCCTAGCGTGGTGCCGTGGCCGCACAAGTATTTGGTGGCCGAATGCACCACGATGTCCGCACCCAAGCGCAAAGGATTGCATAAAAAGGGCGAGGGCACGGTGTTGTCCACAATCAGCGGCACACCATGCGCATGGGCCACGTCGGCGACGGCGGCAATGTCCAGCACCGTGAGGCTGGGGTTGCCCAGGCTTTCTGCAAACACCGCGCGGGTATTGGGCTGCATGGCGGCAGCAAAGGCTGTCGGATCAGTGGCATCGACAAAGGTGGTGTCTATACCAAAGCGCTTTAAATTCACGGCCAGCATGGTGACGCTGCCACCATACAAAGCGCCTGCAGCCACTACATGGTCGCCCTGCTGCAAGATGGTCATCAGCGCCATAGCCTCGGTGGCCATACCACTGGCTGCAGCCAGGCCAGCGCGTCCGCCCTCTAATGCGGCGACACGCTCTTCCAGCGCAGCCACGGTCGGGTTGGAAAGGCGGGAATAAATATTGCCAAAGGTTTGCAAATTAAACAGGCTGGCCGCATGGTCCGCGCTGTCAAACACAAAGCTGCTGGTTTGGTAGATAGGCAAGGCGCGTGCGCCGGTGGCCGCGTCTGGCACCTGGCCGGCGTGGATAGCCAATGTCTCGGGCTGGAACTGGTGGTCTGCCATGGTGCTGAGGCCTCAGATGTTGGAAGTGCGGGTTTACGGGCTATTGCGCTGAGACTTGAGGCTTTACCGATCAAGCCTTGGTCAGGCGGCGCTTAGCCGAAATAATGCCGGTGCTAACGCCCACCAAATTGAGCCCGCCAAACAAGCGGCCATGCTCAATCTTGACGCAGCGGTTCATGACCGAATCCATCCCCGCTTGGCGTACCAACTGGTCTGCCTCGGCATTGACCACACCGATTTGCTGCCACAGGCAGCGCGCGCCCATGGCGATGGCCTGGCGGGCTATGGGTAGCACGTCCTCGCTGCGCCTAAACACATCTACCATATCCACCGCAAACGGTATGTCGGCCAGATCAGCGTAGCATTTTTCACCCAGCACATCGGTACCGGTTTTGGCGTAGCGCGGATTGACTGGCACGATGCGGTAGCCATGGTCTTGCATGTATTTGCTGGCAAAAAAACTGGGCCGGTGCCATTCGGCAGACAGGCCCACCACCGCAATCGTGTGGCTGCGGCCCAGGATGCGGCTGAGTTGGTCTAGGGTGTTCATGGTGTTCATGGTGTTCATCGCCTTGAGTATGCACTCCAAAAAGGCACTCAGTGCAGCGCCACTTCAGGCCTGTACCCGGTTGCTCAGCGTTCCCACACCGCTAACGGTAATCTCAACCACATCGCCAGCCTTGAGAAAGCGCGTGGGCGAAAAGCTACCGCCCGCGCCTTCGGGGGTGCCGGTGGCGATCAGATCGCCTGGATGCAGCGGTGTGAAGTGGGAGATGTAGGCGATAAGCGCGTCCAGGCCAAAAATCATTTGGCTCACATCCGTGTGTTGGCGCAGTTCGCCATTCACATGCGTACTGACGGTCATAGCGCTTACAGCGTCTATGGCATCTGCGGTGACGATCCAGGGGCCGCAGCCGCCCGAATTAGCGAAATTTTTTCCCGCGTGCAGAGAGTGTTTTTGCCAGCCACGCACCGAACCGTCGTTCAAGATGGTGTAGCCCGCCACATGCGACATCGCCGCTTCGCGCGCGATGTGCCGCCCTGCTTTGCCAATCACCAGCGTGATCTCGCCTTCGTAGTCAAAGGTCTGCGCCGCATCGCCTTGTGGCAGCTCCAATGCTTGGCCCTGGCCGACGATGGCATCGTGGTGTTTGGCGAAAAGAATGATGTGATCCGGATCCGGCGGCGCCACGCCTTCGACCGGGTATTTCTTGCGGTAGTTAATACCCACACAAATGATTTTGTTGTGCGCGGACAGGGGCGGCAGCAATTGCACATTGCCCAGCGGCAAGCCGCTGGTGCGGCCCGCTACATCCTGCGCCAGCGCGGCAGTGGCATCGGCTGCCAATACGGCAGCGATATCCGGGTAACGTGCCACAAAATCTGTGCTCGCCTCGGCGACAAATGCGTCCTGCAAGACCACCCCATATGCGCTGCGTTCCTGATACCTAAAGCGTGCGATTTTCATGAAAATGCCTCTTCGCGTTTGCGCACCACAGCCGCCATGGTGTCGTTATAGGGTGTGGGGATGCCCAGCTCGCGGCCCAGCACTGGCACCATGCCGTTGATGGCGTCAATTTCCGACACGCGCCGCGCCTGGTGGTCTAGCAACATGGACGGGCGCGCTAGCGGCATGCCCTGCCCAAATTGCGTCACGTAGTCCAGTACATCACTAAAGCCGAACTGGATACCCTGGGCTATTCCGCAGGCATAGGCTTCGCGGGTGCAGCCGGTGGCAATGTCCCACCACTGCGGGTGTGCCATGAGTTCGCCTACTGTGCAGTCAAACACCGTACAAGGCGCAGAAAAGGTGACGTTGCACACAAACTTTTCCCAGATCAACTGGTTGATGTCTTCAAAGGCCTGGGCCTTGAATCCAGCGGCTTGCCAAACCGCTTCTATGCGGCGCAATCGCTCGCTCATGCCGCCCTTCATTTCGCCTAGGCGTATCAGCTTCATGGCGTTGTGGTGCGCGTGGCCGGGGCCTTTGATCGAGGCACCAAAGCCATCGGCCACGCCCAGCAGCACATTGTCCGTGGGCATGTACTGCGCAATGCGCTGGCCCGAGCCCAAGCCGTTTTGAATCGTCAGGACCAGCGATGAGGACTGCATCAGCGGGGCAATGGCTTGCGCTGCCGCACCCACGGCTGAGGCTTTGGTGGCAATGATGTACAAATCGCAGGCACCGGCGTCGGCCACATTGGCAGAACTATGGATACCACGCACCAGGCGCTCGCCACTGGCGCCTTCCACGCGCAAACCGTTTTGGGCTATGGCGCGCACATGCGCATCCCAGGTATCAATCGCCCAGACTTCATTACCCGCATCGGCGAGTAAAGCGGCATACACAGAGCCCATGGCCCCGGTACCTATCACTGCAATTTTCATGGTGCGTGCATCTCCTGCGGTGTGAGCTTGATGTCCCATCCGGCGCGCAGGCGCGCTTCGGTTTCGCTGTCCAAATGGCGCGGAAAATACGTGGCCAGCAAGTCTAGGGTGCGCTGGCGGGCCACGGTGCGCAGGTCATGGGCACCCGCTTGTTCCCATTGGGCGGGCGAGCGTCGGTCGGCCAAATGCGGATAGAAAAAATCGCTGTTCATGCGCGCCAGCGTATCGGGTTGTCCCAAGAAGTGGCCCTCGCCCTGCACCACCGCGCGCAGACTGTCCAAAGCCAGCGTGGATGTATCTACCGTCACCGGTGCCAGCGATTTGAGGATGGCGCCCAGCATGTCGTTGTCGATCAGGTAAGACTCCAGCGATGCGGCCATCAAACTGGCTTGCATACCGCAGGCCTGGGTAATGAAATTGCAACCGGCTTGCGCAGCCAGAGTGACATTCAGCGCTTTTTCGTAACCTGCCTGGGCGTCCGCAATTTTGCTGTCGGTGGCGCCGGCAATCGTGGAGTTGGGCAAATTGAAATGCCTAGCCATTTGCACGCAAGCAGCGGTTAAGGAGGCCTGCTCACCGCTGCCACCGGACATGGCGCCGGTGCGTAAATCGGTAACCATAGGACGCGGACCAAACACCAGGCGCGCTTGCGGGTCTACCAACCACGCGATCACCATGCCGGCCAGGGTTTCGGCGATGGTTTGGGCCACGCAACCAGCAATCGTCACAGGGCTCGATGCAGCCATTTGCCCGAAGGTATTGACCATCGCGGGAATGCCCATCTCTACCGCTGCCATCAAGACCTCGCAGGCATCCGGGTCCAAGCGCAGCGGGGGCACCGCGTGGTTGATATTGAGCGAAAGAAAAGGCCGCGCCCGAAAGGCCGCTTCGGACCCAGCCACCAAATAGCACATGCGCGCAATCTGCCGCACATGGTCGGGCGTAGAAGCCGATACACACACATGCTTACTGGTACCTGCCAGGCAGGCAAACACGGTATTGATCTCTAGCGACAAAGGATCGGGCATGTCGCGCGCGACCAGCGAGCGCGAGAAAAAATGCACATGCTCCAAGCTGTCCACAATGCGCGCCGCGTCGTACAAGTCGCGTAGCGTGGACTCGCGGTACGCGCCGGTTTGCAAGTCCACCACCATGGGCGCCGCGCCGCCGGAGCCCACATGCACGCGGCTATCGCCCAAGCGCAAATCATGGCGCGCTTCGCGCCCGCACAGCAGCAGTTCGCTGGGCAATTCCCGCAGGCAGCGCTGCACTAATGGCACCGGAAAGCACAAGCGGCCTTGGGGCGTGACGCTTCCCCCGACAGCACACACCAGTGCCACCGCATGCGGCGGCGCGTCTGACAGGCCAAGCGTGGCCAGAATGTCCAAAGCTGCGGCTTCGATGGACAGCACAGCCGCTGCATCCAAAGGCGCATAACGCCCGCCTATGGCCTCGATGCGCTGGGGCGAAGCGGCGGGCTCGCGTTCGCGGCGACGGGAGGGGCGGCCAGCGTGCATCGTCGTATCAGGCCCGGATGTCAGTGCACCAAATCCGCATCGCCAATACCCAGGCGCAGCCCCAGGGCGCGCAAGGCCTCCAGGGTCTTGGGTGGGATGGGGATGCCACTGGCCAAGCGCTCTGCGCGCAGCCGGGCTTCGCGTTCGCCCGGTACTTCCACGCGGTCAAAACCCGGTGCTGGGGGGCAGGCGCGCAATTCGGCCAAACATGCTTCTGCCGCGCGGCGGTAAGCGCTGGGGCCACGGAAACGGCTCAGGTCCAGGCCGATACAAATCCAATTGAGGCCGTCCATGGACTCGCCCAAGATGGCCTCACCCAACAGCTCGGCCACCAGCGCCATGCCATAGCCCTTGGGCCCGGCCATGGGCAAGATGGCGCCACCATTAAAGTAGTCTTCTGGGTCAGTGGTGGGGTGGCCTTGGGCATCGATACACAGGCCCGGCGCGAGTGGGCGGCCGGCCATTTTGGCGGCATAAACTTTTCCACCGGACGCAATGCCGGTAGCAAAATCACTGACCACCGGCCCCATGTCGCCACCGGGAATGCCAAAGGCAAAGGGGTTGGTTGGCAGCATGCCCCGCGCGCCGCCATAGGGCGCGACCTGGCGCCAATCTTTGCGTGCGCCGCCACCAAACATGATGGTGAGGCAACCGGCCTCTGCGCCCCGCTGCACATAGGCGCCGACGCGGCCGGTGTGGTCTACATTGGCCACGCCCACCGCCGCGACGCCATGGACGCGGGCGTGTTCAATCAAGTAATCGGTGGCCAAGCGAAAGGCTGGCATGCCCAGGTTGTTGCCGCCGTCGACCAGCGCGCCGCCGCCTTCGGCTTGGCGCAATACCGGCTGGGCCTGCGGGTTAAATTTGCCTTGGGCAAATCGCTCGGCATACCAGTCCAGCCGGAAGATGCCATGCGAATACACGCCACACAAATCTGCATCGACCAGGTGGTCGGCAATTTCAGTGGCCATCGCCGCATCACAACCAATGGCCTGCATGGCGGCAGCGCCAAAGCGCTGCAAGGCATCGGCGGCTATGCGCGGGTCGCTATCCAACATGGCGGGTCTCTGTGCTTAGCGCCAAAGCCTGGCTGAGTTGCGCAAGCGGAATATGGCAGCGCACTTGGTGGCCCTGCCCTGCGTCTTGCCAGGGCGGTGTCTCGCCATCGCAGCGTGCGCCTTGGTGGACCGGGCAGCGCCGCTGAAAGTGGCAACCCTGGGCCGGGGGCGAGGATTCGAGCACATCGTCAGCCAGTAATTGCGGCACATGGTCGGGGTCTGGCTCTAGCACTGCGCCCAACAAGACGCGGGTGTAGGGATGCAAGGGCTGCGCATACACCGGCGCTGCAGGGCCGATTTCGCAAAAACGGCCTTGATAAAGCACCGCCACGCGATGCGCCAGCGCACGCACCACTGCCAGGTCATGCGACACAAACAAATACGCCGTGCCACGCTGGGCCCGCAGTTCGTCCAGCAAATCGAGCACTGCCGCTTGCACCGACACATCTAAAGCCGAAGTCACTTCGTCGCACAAGACCACGTCCGGTTCAGCGGCAAAGGCGCGGGCAATGGCCACACGCTGTTTTTCGCCACCGGACATTTGGCTGGGCAAGCGGTCCATGTAATGTGCGCCTAAGCGCACACGCTCCAGTAGGGCAATCGAGCGCTGCACGGTCTCTTCGTGCCCGAGATTGAAATACAGCGCTAAAGGCTGGGACAGAATTTGCGCGACGGTATGGCGCGGGTTCAGGCTGTCATCGGGATTCTGAAAAATCAGCTGGATTTTGCGTAGCTGCGCTGGGCTGCGCTGCTCTACTTCCGCACCCAGCGGCGCTTCATGACTAAACGCTATGCGGCCTTGCGCTGGTGCCAGTAAACCGGCCAGCGCCTTGAGGATGGTGGACTTGCCGCTGCCCGATTCGCCCACCAGCGCCAGTGTTTCGCCAGGCCCCAATTGCAGGTTCACATCCTGCACCGTGAGGCTGGCCGATGGCGCGCGCCCGAGCAATTGCTCCCACCAGTTGGGCCGCGCATAGCTGACGCCTAATTCTTCCAAATGCAGCGCCTGTACTTGACTCTGCTGGGCAGTACGCGCAAGGCGCGATTGCGCGCGGGCAATCGTGGGCGTCTGTTCGGCAAAGTGACAACGCACCTGCTCACCGGTAACAAGCAGCCGCAGCGCGGGCCGCTCGCTTCGGCAGCGCTCTTGCGCTAAAGCGCAGCGCGGTGCAAAAGCGCAGGCCGGGCCCGCCTCACCGGGCGCCGGGGGGCGCCCATCCAGCGCTGCGGGCATACGGGCATCGGACAGCCGTGGAATAGACGCCAACAAACCGTGCGCATAAGGATGGGCCGGCGCGCGTAATACCGAACGCACGCTGCCATCGGCCACCACTTCACCGGCGTACAAGACCACGACCCTATCGCACACGCGGGCGATAGCGCCCAGATCGTGGCTCACATAGACCATGGCGGTGCCGGTTTGGGCATTGATTTCGCGCAGCAACTCCAAAATGTGCGCTTGCGTGGTGACATCCAGACCGGTCGTCGGTTCATCAAGCAGCAGGGCCGCAGGCTCCCCGGCCAGCGCCATCGCAATCGCCACCCTTTGTTGCTGGCCACCCGAGAGTTCGTGCGGATAGCGGGCCACTATGGCTTGCGGATCCGGCAGGCGCACGCGCTGCAGTAATTCGAGGCTGCGCTGCCCATGGGCTGCGGCGGGTAGCGCGCTGTGCAAGGCCAAGGCTTCGGCCATTTGCGCGCCGATTCGCATGGTGGGCGTAAGCGACTGGCCGGAGTTTTGCGGGATCAATGCAATCTTGCCGCCACGCAAAGCCTGCAACTGCGTTCTGGCCAGGCTGAACATATCGGTGCCGCAAAAATGCGCACTACCGCCAAACACACGCAAGCCGGTTTTCAGATAACCCATCGCGGCCAATGCCAGCGTGCTTTTGCCCGAGCCGCTCTCGCCCACCAGGCCCACGCTTTGGCCGGCCTGAATCTGCAAATTGATATTGCGCAACACGGCGCGCGCCCGGCCATCGCTGCCGCTAAAGCCGACGCTGAGGTCGCGGATGTCGATCATGGGTTCTTGCGCCATATCAGATCGGGGCCTTTTGCGCGCGGTCCACGCCCAGGGTTTTGGCCAGGGCATCGGCCAGCATATTGATGCCAATGATCAGCGAACTCAAGAACACAATGGGGAACAAACCAGCCCAGGGAGCCAAGGGCAAAAAGGTGCGGGAATCGGCCACCATCAGGCCCCAATCCGGCGTGGGTGGCGACACACCAAAACCCAAAAATGAGAGTGAACTAAAAGCCAGCAGCATCCAAGACCAGCGCATGGCGCCTTCTACCATGAGTGCGTCCAGTACATTGGGCAGCAACTCGCGCTGGATGATGGTGATGCGCTTTTCACCCCGCGCCCGCGCAGCCAGCACATAGTCCCGCGCCACCACGGTGTGGGCCGCTGCGCGCGCAATGCGTATCACCGGAATGCCGTAAAAAAACGCCAGCGTCGGAATCAGCACATGGATGCCATTGCCAAAGGTGACGATGAGCAAAAGCATTTTCAAAATCCAGGGCAGCGACAAAAATGCATCCACCACGCGCATGATGATGTCGTCGCGCCTGCCACCGGCCAGTCCCAAATAAATGCCCAATAAGCCGCCCCAAAAAACGGCCAGCGGTGTCGCAATCGCGGTGACCAGCAAGGCCTCGCGGCCACCGAGCAAGGTGCGTGTCAGCACATCGCGGCCCATCTGGTCGGTACCAAACCAGTGCTTGGCATCTGGCGGGGTAAGGATGTCGATGGCGCTGATGGCCTTGAAATCGTAGGGCACCACCCACGGGCTGCCCAGGGCTATGGTGATGTGCAGCAAGACCAGCGCCAAGCCGATTGCACCCGAGGGCCGCGCCGCTACTTCTTTCAGGATTTGGAACAAGCCGCGCATGGTTTTAGCGACTGCGCGCCAGCGAGGTACGCAAGCGCGGATTAGCCAATAAGCTGAGAACGTCGGCACTCAGGTTTACCAGCACATAGACGGTGGATACGATGAGCGCAATCGCCTGCACCAGGCCCAGGTCGCGGTCGGAAATGGCGCTCACCATCAAGCGGCCCAGGCCGGGGTAATTGAACACGGTTTCTATGACCACCACGCCGCCAAGCAACCAGGCCACGGTCAGCGCCACCACATTGATGGCTGGCAACAAAGCATTGGGCAGTACGTGGCGCAAAATCATGCGCCGGTAGGGCACACCTTTGAGCGTTGCCATGCGCACGTAATCGCTTTCGAGCACCTCCAGCATGCTCGAGCGCACAGTGCGCAAAATATGCGCCGTCATCACCATGGCCAGCACCACGACGGGCAAAATAATTTCGGGAAAAAATGCGGATACCGCCGCATTGGCCGAGGCGGTCACGATGCCAGGCAACCAACCCAACCAGCCGCTAAAAACCAAAATCAACAGGGTGGCGGACACGAACTCGGGGATGGTCATGGCAGCAATGGCGATTGAGGACACGGTTAAATCCAGCCAACGGTCGCGCTTAAGCGCTGCTGCTATGCCCAGCGCAAAGGCCAAGGGCACGCCCACGGCCAGCGCGCACAGCCCCAGTAGCAATGAGTTTTTAAGTCGATCGCCCACCAGCTCACTGACTTTTTTATTGCGGTGCGCGGTAAGACCGAAGTCGCCCTTGACGGCACCAGACATCCAGTCCAGATAACGCGCAGTGGCCGGCTTGTCCAAGCCCAGCTCTTCGCGACACACGCGCAAAGTGTCGCCCTGCGCGTCCTGCCTGAGTAGCGCGGTACAAGCGTCCCCCGGCAGCATTTCCACCGCGCCGAAAATAATCAGCGACACAATGGCCACAGTGAGGCCACCGAGCAAAATGCGGCGCAATAAAAGCTTGAACATGGTTGGGCTAGCCAAGGCGCTGCAAGGCCCTTAGGCCTTGCAGGCTCCGCAATAGAGGATGTGCGAATCAGCCAGTGGGCTTAGTCCACCGTAATTTTGTGCCAGCGAATACCCATGTTTTCCACCAAGTCCAGGTTTTTCACCCGTCCGGTCGTGGCGGTGATCACGGTCGCATGGAAACCGACCAGCGTGCCGCTGTTGGCCCACAGATAGTCTTGTGCTTCGATGTACTTGGCGCGGCGCTTGTCAAAATTGAGTTCGGCGCGGGCAGCGTCGAGCAAGGCATCGAACTTGGTGTCTTTGAAGAAGCTTTCATTCCACTTCGCGGTGCTGCGGTATACCTCATTGAGCGAGGTATCTGCCGGACGGTCATTCCAGCGGGTCATGCTGACCGGGCGCTTCATCCAGATTTCATTGAAGTAGCCATCCGTGGGTACTTGCACAATCTTCACGCGAAAACCGGCAGGCGCCACTTGCTGCTGGAAGGCCTCGGCCATCGCCGGCCACACATCTTGCAATGAGCTAACCGGCAGTTCCAGGTCTAGACCACCGGGGTAACCGGCTTCTGCCAACAAGGCTTTAGCGCCTGCAATATCTTGCGCGCAGTTTTTGGTGGAGCGGTACTGGTCCTTAGGGCCGACCGGGGTATCACAGCCGATTACACCAGCGCCACCGGCTGCCAGATCCACCATGGCTTTGCGGTCTACCGCCATGCGCACCGCACGGCGCACCCGCGGATCGTCCCAGGGCTTGGTATCGGTACGGAAAACAATGCCGCGCCAGTTGCCGGTAGGAATGTCATTGAGCGAGAAACCGCCGCTGCGCTCGAGCAACTGGCGCTGCTGGCGGGTGATGCCTTGCATCAGGTCAATTTGCTTGCCCATCAAGGCCTGAAAGCGGGCCTGCTCATCGGGGATACCAATAATTTCCATCTTGGCCACGCCGGGTGGGCCGTCAAAATAATCGTTATTGGCCACCAGCACCGTCGTGCCTTGCGGGTCGAGTTTTTCGATTTTGAAGGGGCCGGTGCCAATGCCGGTAGTTTTGATGGTGTCGCCCGAACCGTCAGGAACCATCATCAGCCGGTAGTCGGTCAGTACCAGGGGCATATCGGCAAACGGGGTATTCAGTACCAGCTTGAGGGTCTTGGCATCCGGCGCCTCCACCTCTTTGATCATGGACACCGTGCCGCGTGCGGGCGATGCGATCTGCGGGTCCAGCACGCGCTTTAAGGAATACATGGCGTCCGCCGAACTAAAGGCCTTGCCGTTGTGGAACTTGACGTTCTCGCGCAGCTTGAAGGTCCATTCGGTAGCCGCTGCGTTAGAGGACCAGCTGAGCGCCAAATCGGGTGCGGGCTTGCCGTCCATGCCGGGGCGCACCAGGCGGTTCATGATTTTTTCGGTAATCGCAAATACCCGCCCTTTGGAAATCGGGTCTACGTCGGAGGCATTGCCAAAGCCCACCTCATGGGCCTGGCGGAAGGTGCCCGAGGGCGCGGCATAGACCATAGGGGCCATGCCCAGCGCAGCCAAAGCGATGGCGGTGATAAAGCGTTTCATATCTTGTCTCCTCTGATTTTCAAAACTAGCTCAGCGATAGGGAATTCCTTGCCCCCGCTTCGGCTAGGGGACTGTCCGCTGGCGAGTGTGCATGTACAGGTGCCGGTTTTCAAACGATTTATAAACCTTCTATAGATATAAAAAAATTTATCCATAAAACCCTCAATGGCGATAAACCTGCGCTTTTTAGGGTTTTCCCGCAATAAAACTTTCCCATGCGCGCTCCAGCCAATTCACGGCAAGGCCCTGAAGGATGCGCGCAGGCCCTGGTTTTTTGCGCAAGCAGGCGCGCATGCAAGCCGTGCTCCAGGCAATCGGGGTGCTTGGCATGGGTATGTGGAGGCTGGAACCGCCAGCGTCGGCAATACAAGTCCGAAAACCAGCTTTTTTCTTGACCTTGGCGCAAGTTGCGTTGCATCGATTTTGCGCGACACTCCCGCCACGAGCACGCCCTTTATGCAACGCATTCCTCTCACGTCCCACAGCACGCGCGCGCGCCTGATCGCCATCGGCGGTGGCGGCTTTGCGCAGGGCAGCGATCCGGCCTTGGAAGCGTTTGTGCTGCGCCACGCCGCCGGTGCAGCCACCCGCATCGGCTACATCGCTACCGCCAACGGCTACACGGCCACAGCCATCGCGCGCTTTCACCAGCGCTTTGGCCCGCACTGCGCCCACACCACGGATATGCCGCCCGGCATGCAGGGTGCACCCGCAGCGCAATGGCTGCGATCGCTCGATGCGGTGTTTGTAGGCGGTGGCAATACCGCGCGCCTGCTGGCGCACTGGCGCGAGGCCGGTCTGGACCGCTTGCTACTCGATGCGGCAGGCCAGGGGCTGCTGCTCGCTGGTGTGAGTGCCGGTGCCATGGTGTGGTTCCAGGCAGGACTGTCAGACGCGCTGGGCGCTGGCCTGGCGCCTCTGGCCGGGCTGGGTTTGTTTCGCGGGAGTTTTTGCCCCCACTACGACAGCGAGCCGCAACGCCAACCGGCCCTGCACGCCGCGATTGCCAGCGGGCAGCTACCGCGTGGATTGGCGCTGGACGATGGCGCTGCCGTATTGCTGGACGTCAGCGGCGTGCGCGAGGTGTGCCGGGCGCGACCGGACTGTACGGCCTACTACCTGCATGCGCGCTTGGGGCGCTGTTTTAGCCGCCGCCTATCAGCGTCGGCTTAAGCCGTGCGTGCCGATTGGGCTTCGATCCAACTACACACAGCATTGACTTCATGCAGCGCCCGGCTGCCTGGACGGGTAAGCAAGTGGTAGCCGCGCGGTGGTTGCAGCTCGATAGGAAACAACTGCACCAATTGACCGGAGGCTACATCCTTATTCACCAACGGGAAAGTGCCCAGAATGACGCCCTGCCCTTCGATGGCGGCCTGCAAAGCATGGTTGGAATCGCGCATGATGGTTTCATGAGTGAAAGCCATGCCCTTGATACCAGCCAGGCGCAGCCAGGCATTCCACTCTTCGCGGTCCCATTGGTGGATGATGGGAAAGCGCGCCAAATCCCCCACTTTTTTCACCGGCCCGTGCTGCTTGAGCAAGGCCGGGCTGAGCACCGGCGAATAGCGCACATCAAACAAGCGGCGCGCCTCCAGGCCCGCCCAGTCGCCAATGCCCCAATCGATGCCGACCATAGCTTGCAATTGCTCGGAGTTGGTGATGCGCGGACCTTGGTGAATCACCAGTTCAATCATCGGGTGGCTGCGATAAAAGTCCGACAAACGCGGCACCAGCCAGCGCGAACCAAAAATGGGGCCGACCGCCAGGGTGACGGTTTTGCGTTTGGTGGAAATATGGTTTTCGACTTCGGCGCGGATATCGTCAAACGCGCGGCTGGTGACGCGGGCCAAGGAACGACCGGCATCGGTCAACATGACTTTGCGCGTCTTGCGCAAGAACAGTTGGCAGCCCCAATCGCTTTCGAGCTGGCGGATTTGGATGCTCACACTGGTGGGCGTGACATTGAGCTCTTCAGCCGCCGCTTTGAAGCTGAGCAAACGCGCCGCGGCTTCAAACGAGCGTAGGCGTGTTAACGGCAGGCGGGCGCGGGATTGGGTCATAGCTCACTGCATGGGGGTGTAAGGGGCTTGCGGGGAATCTTAATGCACAAACATTTTTTTATGTATGCACCTAAAAAAAACGCTTGTCACTGGTGCAGGCCAAGGGAGAAACTGCACTAAGAGCCCTACTTCATAGGCAAGTTTTAGCGCAGATATTGCCCCACCATCCAAAATGCAAAGACCCTCCTTTGACCCTGCAAAGCCTAAGCCCACGCAAAGCGGTACGCAGGGCTTTGCCGATGCGGCCGATACCCGCGCCATCGCACAGCGCCGCCTACCACGCATGGTGTTTGACTACATCGACGGGGCGGCAGGGCGCGAAACGGCGGCCAAGGCCAATTTGGCCGGGCTCGATGGGCTGCGCTTGTTGCCCCGCGTGCTGCAGCCCATCGAGGGCGCCAGCCTGGCGACCCATTTTTTAGGCCAAACCCTGGCCCAGCCCTGGGGCATTGCCCCTATGGGCATGTGCAACCTAGCCTGGCCCGGCGCCGACACCATGCTGGCGCGTGCCGCAAGCCAAAGAGGCATGCCGCTTGGCGTGTCCACCGCCGCCTCCACCAATTTGGAGACCCTGCACCGCTTGAGCGCGGGCCAAGCCTGGTTTCAGCTCTACGTGACAGGCGGCACCGACGCAGCGCTGGCGCTGGCAGACCGTGCGGCACAGGCGGGCTACCGGCATTTGATCTTGACAGTGGATGTGCCCAAAGTGGCGCCCCGTCCGCGCGATGTGCGCAATGGTTTTGCCATGCCGCTGCGCCTGGGCCCGGCGCAGTACTGGGACTTTGCCATGCATCCGGCTTGGTCGCTGTCCACGCTGTGGGCCGGTGTTCCCCGGACAGCTAATTTTTCGGGACAGGCCGCGTTTGACCGCTATGCCAGCCGCGCCGGTGCCAATTGGGAATTTTTAGACCGCTTGCGCGTGCACTGGAAGGGCCACCTCATCGTGAAAGGGGTCTTGCATCCAGAAGATGCCGTGCGTATTCGCGATGCCGGTGCCGACGCGGTCTATGTTTCTAACCACGGCGGGCGCCAACTGGACAGCGCACCGGGCGCTATTGAACAGCTAGGCCTCATGCGCGCTGCGCTAGGGCCGGATTACCCGCTGCTGTTTGACAGCGGTATTCGCAGCGGCGAAGACGTGGTCAAAGCCCTGGCCAGCGGTGCCAATCTGGTGATGCTAGGCCGCGCCGCGCTCTATGCGATTGCCGCTGGGGGCGCACATGCGCTAGACCAGTACCTGGACGCAGTACAGGAAAGCGCCTTGACCGCGCTGGTGCAACTTGGCGTGCGCAGCCCGGCAGCGCTTGGTCCTCAGTTTTTAGTGCAGACACCCGCACATCCACCGCAACATCAGAAAAGCTTATGAACCCCCAACCCATACCGCGCCGCCGTGGCGGCTACCTGCTGGCCCTAGCCCTCCAAGAAAAAGGCATAGAGCATGTGTTCACCCTGGCCGGCGGCTTTTGCAATCCGGCCTTGGAAGGCTTTATGGAGCTGGGCGTGCCAGTGATCAATTGCCCGCATGAACAAGTCGCCGGCCATTTGGCCGATGGCCATGCGCGCCTCACGCGCAAGCCCGCGGTCTGCCTGATCGGGCCGGAAGGTTTTGCCAATGCAGTACCGGCCATGATGGAGGCCTGGGGCGAGCGCTCACCCGTCATTTTTGTGACCGGCTCAAGCACACTCAAGCGACGCGGCTCAGGCGGCTTTAAAGAGATTGACGACGTGGCTATCGCCGCACCGCTGACCAAATACAGCTACAGCATTACCGACGGCACGCGCATCAGCGAGTTTGTCGATAGAGCCTGGAAAATCGCCACCAGCGGCTACGGCGGTCCGGTGCACCTGAGCCTTCCCGTGGACATCATGTTTTCCTCGTTTGATGAAGACGCCGGGCATGAGGAGCGCCCGTTTCACCGCGCCGCGACGCCAGTGCCACGTGCCTGGCCGGACCCCGCGGTACTGGCGCCCTTGTTGGCGCGCATCGCCACAGCCAAGCGCCCCATGCTGATAGGCGGCCACGGCGTGTGGTGGGCTGGCGCCGAACAACTGCTGGAGCAGGTAGGCAGCGCGCTGGCGATACCGGTTTTCAATATTCCCTACCACCAGAAACTGCTGGGCGAGCATTGCCCGGCCTACATGGGCCTGGCTGACATCCACCAATACCCGCCTTCACGCCAAGCGCTTGAATCAAGCGATTTGGTCATCATGGTGGGCGGGCGCCTGGATAACCAAATGAACTTTGGCAACCCGCCTTTGTTTCCCCAGTCCCTGGAGCTGGTTTGCGTCAATGGCTCCCATGAAGAGCTGGAAATGAACCGCGCTGCCGACCAGGTCTTGCTTAGCGACCCGCAGGCTTTTTTCAGCGCCTTGCTACAGCACCATGCGGACACGCAATGGGAAACGCCCAAAGCCTGGTATGCCCAAAACCGCGCCTGGCGCCAAGCCTGGGTAGAACACAGCCTGGCCGAATTGGCCGAGGACACCGCGCAAACGGCGGCCACGGGCGGCAAGATGCATCCTTTGCAACTCTCGCTGGATGTGCAGTCGCAAATGCGGGCGCAGGACTGGCTGGTTTTTGATGGCGGCAATACCCATTTCTGGTCGGAAATTGCGGTGAACTTGGCGGGCTGGCAAGGGCAGCAATTGGCGGGCATATTGCATCCTGGATGCTTTAGCTTGCTGGGTGTGGGCGTGTCGCTGGCCGTATCGGCGCAACGCCTCAACCCGCAAAGCCGCGTGGTTCTAATCAGCGGCGACGGCGCGTTTTTGTCGGGCGGGCTGTCGATTGAAGTGGCTTTTCAGGAGAAGCTGCCCATCGTGGTGGTGGTAGACAACAACGGCGGCCTGGACTGCATTTCGCAGCAGCAAGAGCGCTTGTTTGCCAATGGCAAACACTTCGCTACAGATTTTCGCGATATCCCGTTTCACACCATGTTTGAGGGCATGGGCGGTTACGGCGAACTGGTGGAGCACCGGCAAGACCTGGGCCCGGCGCTGCAGCGCGCGCTGGCAAGCGGCAAGACGGCCTGCCTCAATGTCAAAGCCAAAGGCGTGATCAGCCCCATCGTGGCCGCCACTGCCAGCAAACGCGACAAAGCGTCTATCGAATAGGACTTGCACCATGGCCACGCTCAGCACCCATTTACTCAACTCCACCGACGGCAGCCACGCGGGCCATGTAGGCATAGGCGTCTTTCAAATCAACAGCGCGGGGCAGCGCCTGTGCGTGTTGGACAAAGCTACCGATGGCGGAGGTCGGTTTGCCGAGGCTATCGAATTACCTTTGGACAGCGCGGCTTGTACCTATGAAATGGTCATCCAAAGCGGCGCCTATTTCGCCGCCCACGGGATGGCTGGTGCTGAGCGCCAAATCGTGAAAGAAATCGTGATCCGCTTTGCCATGCCCGACCCAGCAGGCAGCTACCACATCCCTTTGATGATTGCGCCGCACAGCTACAGCGTGTGGTGGTCTGCCTAAAGCGCCACGCTATTTGCCCAGTCAAGGATTCCCTATGTCAACTTCCGGCCTGAACATGTCGCGTCGCATCCGGCGCACTCCTTATACCGACCGTGTGGAGCAGCACGGCGTGCGCGGCTTCTCGGTGGTCAACCATATGCTGCTACCCAAAGCATTTGCGCCCAGCGTGGAAGAAGACTATTGGCATATGCGCGCGCATGTGCAGATATGGGATGTATCCTGCCAACGCCAGGTCGAAATCCAAGGGCCGGACGCAGCCCGGCTAGTGCAATGGATGACACCGCGCGATATCAGCAAAGCCCGTATAGGCCAATGCCTGTATGTGCCCTTGATTGACGATAAAGCGGGCATGGTCAATGACCCGGTGTTGCTGAAGTTGGCCCCGGATCACTTTTGGTTATCGATTGCCGACTCGGATGTGTTGTTATGGGCCAAAGGACTGGCCCTAGGCGCCCGGCTCAAAGTGTCGGTGCGGGAGCCCGATGTATCGCCTCTGTCGGTGCAAGGTCCCAAGGCCGAAGACTTGATGGCCAAACTATTCGGCGAACATATTCGAGGCATCCGGTTCTTTAATTTTGATTATGTGGACTTTCAGGGGACGCGCCAACTGGTGCAGCGGGGCGGCTACTCCAAGCAAGGCGGCTTTGAGATTTACCTCAATGACAGCGCGCTGGGTTCGGCCTTGTGGGATGCGGTCTGGGAAGCGGGCCAGGAATTCAACATCACGCCCGGCTGTCCGAATCTGATTGAGCGCATTGAGGGCGGGCTCTTGTCCTATGGAAATGAATTTACGCTGGAAAACAACCCTTTGGAATGCGGACTGGGTAAGTTTTGCAGCCCCGATAGCGACTTGGAGTATCTGGGCCGCGAAGCGCTGCAAGCGATTGCGGCGCAAGGCCATGCGCGCGAAATGCGCGGTGTGCTGTTTGACGGCGGCCCCTGCCCGCCCTGTGGCAAACCCTGGCCGGTACATGCGGGTGATGCCCAAGGGCCGCAAATTGGACGCATCACGTCGGCAGCCTGGTCGCCCCGCCTGCAACGCAATGTCGGTATGTCCATGATCGAAAAAGCCTACTGGAATCCTGGCCAAACCGTCACGGTATGCAGTGCCGATGGCCTACACAGGCCGGGCATGGTTTGCGCGCTACCGTTTGCCTGATAGGCGGATTGGGGCGTAGCGCACTGCGAGCGGCGCCCGGGCAAGGCAGCCCAAGCGCACAATGCGGCTTGTTCACGTAAGCCCGCCATGTACGCCCTCTTCTTCGAAGTCCGCCCCAAACCAGGACACTTGCCGCACTATTTCGAGCATGTGGAACGCCTGCGCCCGGCGCTGGCGCGGCACACCGGGCTTTTGTTTTTAGACCGCTACCGCTCGCTCAGCGACGAGGCGGTGCTGCTATCGCACCAACACTGGCGCGACGAGGCCGCCATCCTTGGCTGGCGGCGCGACAGCTTGCACTTGCAGTCGCAGCAAGCCGGGCGCTACCAACACTTTGCGGACTACCGCATCCGCGTGGCCAGCCTGGTGTGCCAGTGGGTCGATGGTCAATT
This sequence comes from Comamonadaceae bacterium, assembly GCA_947447615.1. Lineage (GTDB taxonomy): Bacteria > Pseudomonadota > Gammaproteobacteria > Burkholderiales > Burkholderiaceae_C > Allorhodoferax. The sequence goes on along the minus strand of CANFJQ010000038.1, from coordinate 3,112 downwards.
CAGTGAGGCAGAGCAAGACAAACTAGAGGCGCCCGACGAAGGCCGCTTTGTGTTCGCCGCCTACAGCAATGCAGCCGAAGGCCAAGTACCCGCACATGCAGGTTTTGAAAGTGTGAACCACCAAGGCGCTTTCATCAGCCTGCAAGAGGTGCCCAGCCGCAGCTTGGCCCAGGCCAGTGTGCGTGCCAGTAGCGAGCTGCCGGGGATGCAATGCGCCCGGGCTTTTCGCGTGGTGCGCGACTACGGCATGCTCGAGCGTGAAGAGGCCCCGTTCTTGATCTGAGGCCTGCGCAGGCCCGCATACACTTGCCTGCTGCCCGCTCACCCTGGCTGGGCCAAGCAACAAAGGGAATCGCATGTTTCGCTGCTTTTTTATCAGCCGCGCTTGGGCACTTTGGGCCTGGGGTGGCTTGCTGTCCATGGTGGTGCTGGTGTATGTCACGGTGCAGCAAACCGTCCGCCTGAACAGCTGGTACGGTGAGTTTTATGACTTGCTGCAAAAGCCCGAGCAGGCCGGAGGCCTGGAGCGCTTTTGGGGCTATATGCAAGACTTTGCCTGGATTGCGTTTCCGTATATGTTGCTGCGCAGCCTGGAAAAGTTTGTCGCTTCGCACTACGCTTTTCGCTGGCGCCAGGCCATGACCTTGCACTACCTTCCGCGCTGGCAAAACACGGTAGTCGAGGTGGAGGGTGCATCCCAACGGATCCAGGAAGACTGCATGCGCTTTGCCAGACAAACCGAAGACATTGGCCTGGGTGTAGTGCGTGCGGTGATGACGCTGATCTCGTTTATCCCGATTTTGTGGGGCTTGTCAAAAGGCATGGCGATTGTCTGGTTGCAATTTGAAGGTTCCCTATTCTGGGTTGCTATGACGACTGCAGTGGGCGGCTACCTGCTGTCTTGGTTTATTGGCGCACGGCTGCCCGGCTTGGAATACAACAACCAAAAAGTAGAAGCGGCGCTGCGTAAAAACTTGGTTTACGCCGAAGACCAACGCGCGCGTATGGATTTGGGCGAAGTGCTCGCGCTTTTTAGCGCAGTGCGGTTTAACAATTTCCGCCTGTTTAACAACTACGCGTACTTCAATCTTTGGAGCAATCTATACGCGCAAACCATGGTTATTTTTCCCTACTTGCTCATGGGGCCTTCTTTGTTCACCGGAATCATTACCCTGGGTGTTATCCAGCAGGTCAGCAATTCATTTGGTGAAGTGAATAATTCATTTTCTTACCTGATAGACCGCTGGACCGACGTCACAGAACTGCGCTCCATTTACCGACGTCTTACCGAGTTTGAAAAAGCCCTGCAAGCTGAACCCTAGCGCAATTGGTATAAGCTAAGCGTTGGATCCCTCGCGAGCAAGTGCGATGGCAAACCCTCAATTTCCCTAGGCGGACGGCTTATGCAATTCAAACTCAATGGCAAGTCGGTGGACTTGGACGTAGAAACCGACATGCCCTTACTCTGGGCCATCCGAAATGAGGTGGGCCTGACCGGCACCAAATTCGGATGCGGCGTGGCGCAGTGTGGCGCTTGCACCGTGTTGCTCGATGGCGAGCCGGTGCGCGCTTGCAGCATTCCGGTGGCGGTGGCCAGCGGGCGCAAAGTCACCACCATCGAGGGCCTGGGCGGAAAGTCTGCGCTGCAAAAAGCCTGGATTGAAAAGCAAGTACCGCAGTGCGGCTACTGCCAGTCCGGCATGCTGATGGCAGCGACTGCCTTGCTGGCGCGCAAGCCCCACCCCACGGATGCGGACATTGACGCAGCGATTACCAATTTGTGCCGCTGCGGCACCTATCCGCGCATCAAGACGGCTATCAAAGCCGCCGCCAAACTCTGAATCGGGGGATGACCATGACGCTGCAAAACTCCTCCTCCCAAACCTCGCTCGTTCAGAGCGAACCTGTCATCGCTTCACGCCGGGGCTTTTTAAAGCAAACCAGCGCGGGCGCCGTCGCCACGTGGGCCGGTGGCCTCAGCCTGGGCTTTTACTTGCCCCCCGCCGTGGCCGACAAGCTGGCCACCGACGGGCCGCAAGCGGGCGCGGCCGACATCAATGCCTGGATACGCATCAGCCCGGACAACCGCGTGTTTTGCCAGGTATCGCGCTCGGAAATGGGCCAAGGCACCAGCACCAGCCTGCCTATGATGCTGGCCGAAGAATTGGAATGCCGCTGGGACGATGTGCGGATGGAATTTGCATCCGTCAATGAGCATATGGCGCGCAACAAGATTTACATCACCTTTGGCACCGGCGGCAGCCGGGGCACGCGCGACTCGCAGTTGGTGATGCGCAAGGCCGGCGCCACGGCGCGCGAGATGCTTAAGCTGGCAGCCGCACAGCGCTGGGGCGTGCCGGTGGGCGAGCTTGTCGCCAAGCAAGGCAAAGTCAGCCACGCGGCCAGCAAGCGCAGCGCCACGTATGGCGATCTGGCCAGCGCCGCTGCAGAGCAAAAAGCGCCCAGCGACATCACCCTCAAAAGCCCGGAGCAATGGACGCTGATCGGCAAGCCGCTCAAGCGTTTTGACATCCCGGCCAAGTGCGACGGCAGCGCCATCTATGGCATTGACGTGCGGGTGCCGGGCATGCTGTACGCCGCCATAGCCCAGTGCCCGGTGTTTGGCGGCGTGCCCAAGTCAGTGGACGGCGCGGCGGCATTGACGCGGCGCGGTATCAAAAAAGTAGTGACCGGGCCGGACTTTGTGGCCGTGGTAGCCGACAACTGGTGGCGCGCGCAGCAAGCGCTCAAAGCCGTCAAGGTGGTGTGGGACTACCGTGGCAATGAGAAGCTGGACGACCAGGCCATCATGCAGACGCTGCAATCCGGTGTGCAGGCATCGCGGAGCCTGCGCAGCGAAGGCGATTTTGAAGCGACCTGGGCGGCAGCAACGGGCGCACAAGCAGCGGACTTCAAGACGGTAGAGGCGGACTATTTCACACCCTACCTGAATCACTTTACCCTGGAGCCGCAAAACTGCACCGCCTGGGTCAAAGGCGATTTGGCCGAAGTCTGGGCGCCTACGCAAAGCGCCGAAGCCACCCTGAACGAAGCCGCCAAAACCCTGGGCTTGCCGGTGGAAAACGTGACCGTGCACCGGCCCTACCTGGGC
>CANFJQ010000037.1 GCA_947447615.1 Comamonadaceae bacterium | reverse complement strand
GACCCGATCTTGGGTCTGAACGAACAATTCAATGCCGACACCAACCCCGCCAAAGTCAATTTGGGTGTGGGCGTGTATTTCGACGAGAACGGCAAGCTGCCCTTGCTGCAATGCGTGCAAGCCGCTGAAAAAACCATGATGGAAAAGCCTACGGCGCGCGGCTATTTGCCGATTGACGGGATTGCCGCCTACGACAGCGCCGTCAAAGGCCTGGTGTTTGGCGAAGGCTCTGAGCCGGTCACCTCCGGGCGCGTAGCCACCGTGCAAGCCGTGGGCGGCACTGGCGGCTTAAAAATCGGCGCGGACTTTTTGCACTACGTCAGCCCCGGCGCTACCGTCTTGATTTCGGACCCCAGCTGGGAAAACCACCGCGCGCTGTTTAGCCACGCCGGCTTCAAGGTCGAGACCTATGCCTATTACGACAGCCAAAAGCATGCGGTTAACTTTGAAGGCATGCTGGGCTCGCTGAACGCAGCAGCGCCGGGCACCATCGTCGTCCTGCACGCTTGCTGCCACAACCCTACCGGCTATGACATCACTGCCGCCCAATGGGACCAGGTCATCGCCGCCATCCAGGCACGCAGCCTGACCGCGTTTTTGGACATGGCCTACCAGGGCTTTGGCCACGGGATTGCCGAAGATGGCGCGGTGGTGGCCAAGTTCGTGGCTGCTGGATTGAACTTTTTCGTGTCCACCTCGTTTTCCAAGAGTTTTAGCCTGTATGGCGAGCGTGTCGGCGCGTTGAGCGTCGTATGTAAAGACAAAGAAGAGTGTGCACGCGTGCTGAGCCAGCTCAAAATCGTGATCCGCACCAACTATTCCAACCCGCCCATCCACGGCGGCGCGGTGGTGGCAGCGGTGCTGGGCAACCCGGTATTGCGCGCCCAATGGGAAGAGGAACTCGGCACCATGCGCGTACGCATCAAAACCATGCGCCAAAAGCTGGTGGATGGCCTGAAAGCGGCTGGCGTGGCCCGCGATATGGGCTTTATTACCAGCCAAATCGGTATGTTTAGCTATTCCGGCCTCAGCAAAGACCAAATGGTGCGTTTGCGCAATGAATTTGGCGTCTATGGCACCGATACCGGCCGCATGTGCGTAGCCGCGCTCAATGGCAAAAACCTGGACTATGTGTGCCAGTCCATTGCCAAAGTGCTCTGAGCACGGCGCCTGCTTAAGAAAACGCGTCGGATTTCCGACGCGTAAGCCGCGCAGACAGGAAATGCTGTTATATTGCACTGCAACATTTTCCAAAGGATAGCCAGATGCTCTACGAGCTTTACGAGACCCAGCGCGCACTGATGGAACCCTTTTCCGACCTGGCCAATTTCGCCGCCAAGTCGCTGTCCAACCCGGTTTCGCCTCTTTCCCAAAGCACGCTTTCGCAACGTATGGCGGCCGGCTACGAGCTGATGCACCGCCTGGCCAAAGACTATGAAAAGCCCGAATTTGGCTTGCGCACCGTGGATGTCGATGGGGTCGAGGTGGCGATTCACCAGCGCATGGAGTGGAGCCGCCCGTTTTGCGATTTATTGCGCTTTAAGCGCCTGACCGACGACACCGATACGCTGATCAAGATCAAGGACCAGCCCGTCGTGTTGATCGTGGCGCCGCTTTCTGGGCACTACGCCACGCTGCTGCGCGACACCGTCAAAACCATGCTCAAGGACCACAAGGTCTATATCACTGACTGGAAAAACGCCCGCCTGGTGCCGCTCTCCGAAGGCCGCTTCAACCTGGACGACTACGTGAACTATGTGCAGGACTGCATCCGCCATGTGCAAGGCAAATACGGCAACTGCCATGTGATGAGCGTTTGCCAGCCCACGGTGCCGGTGCTCGCTGCCGTGTCGCTGATGGCTTCGCGCAATGAAAAAACACCTTTGTCCATGACCATGATGGGTGGCCCGATTGACGCGCGCAAATCGCCCACCGCCGTCAATAACCTGGCGATGAACAAAAGCTACAACTGGTTTGAAAACAATGTGATTTACCGCGTGCCGGGCAAATTCCCCGGAGCCGGGCGCCGCGTGTATCCGGGCTTTTTGCAGCACACCGGTTTCGTGGCCATGAACCCGGACCACCATGCCAAAAGCCATTACGACTACTTCAAAGACCTGATCAAAGGCGACGACGTCAGCACCGAAGCGCACCGCAAGTTTTACGATGAGTACAACGCCGTGCTGGACATGGATGCGGACTACTACCTGGACACCATCAAAGTCGTGTTCCAGGACTTCAGCTTGGTCAACGGCACCTGGGATGTGCGCTCACCCCGTGGCGACGCCGAGCGCGTGCGCCCCGCTGCGATTAAGAGCACGGGCTTGCTGTCGGTGGAAGGCGAGTTGGACGATATTTCCGGCTCGGGCCAAACGCGTGCCGTGCATGAGATCTGCACTGGCGTGCCCGCTGCGCACAAAAAACATTTTGAAGTGGCTGGCGCTGGGCACTACGGTATTTTTTCGGGCCGCCGCTGGCGCGACATCGTTTACCCTACGGTGAAAGCGTTTATCAAGAGTTACCAACCTGCGGGCGCGATGTCGGTGGCGACTGCGACTAAAGCAGAAGTAGTGACGCCCACCGCTAAGCCTACGACCAAAGCGCGTCGCCTCCCTAGCAAAGCTGCTGTGGCCTCGCCTGTTGCTAAAGCTGCCCTAGCCGTCAAAGCGACTGCCAAAGCAACACCGGCCACCACTTGGCGCGGCGCTGCTGCGCCATCCGCTAAGGCTGCACTGGCCACGAAGGCCAAGGCCAGAACGCCTGCCAAGGCGGCTGCCGTGGTGAAGCAAGCGATTACCACGGTTGCCGCTGCGGCGAAAAAACCAGCTGCCAAGACTGCTGCCGTGAAAAAAGCGGCTGCCAAGCCGGTACGCGCCAAGGCCGCGCGCAAAGCCTGATTCGGATGCGGTGACCGCCACGCCGCTCCCTGCTTACGTGCTGGCTGCTCGCATCCTCGATGCGCTGCCACAAACCCAGTGCACGCGTTGCGGCTACCCCGATTGCGCCGCCTACGCGCAGGCCATTGCGGCGGAGCAAGTGCCTATCAACCAATGCCCGCCTGGCGGGGAGCAGGGAATTGCGCGTCTATCGGCCATTACCGACCAGGCTGTCACGCCGCTGAACCCTGAATTTGGCTTGGAAGGCCCGCGCACTGTCGCCTTTATCGATGAGGATTGGTGCATAGGCTGCACCTTGTGCATCGAGGCCTGCCCGACCGATGCCATCTACGGCACCAACAAACGCATGCATGGCGTGATTGAAGAATATTGCACCGGCTGCGAGTTGTGCATCCCGGTCTGCCCGGTTGATTGCATCTTGCTAGAGCCCGTGCATAGCGCGGAACCTGGCTTGGCATCGCCCACGGGCTGGGATGCTTGGTCGGGCGAACTCGCGCAGACGGCGCGCACGCGCTATGCCGCTGCGCAAAGCCGCCGCGCGCAAAGCGCACAGACCAAACGCGCTGCCAAGGCAGAAGAGGCTGCGGACAAACTGTCAGACCTAGCCAAGCATTCGCGCATCAGCGACCCAGCGGAGTTGGAGCGCAAAAAAGCGCTGATTGAGGCCGCGATGGCACGGGCGCGGCAACGCAAACCCGAGTGACCCAGCGTCAACCTAATCCGTTTTAGTGTTTGGACGCCTCGGCCAGTCCGCAGCCTTAAGCTGCCTGCGCTAGACGCGAAAACGCGCTCACCACTTCCGGTGGCGCTTGCACCAACTCAATCAGCACGCCCTCGCCCGAGATCGGGAATTCTTCGCTGCCCTTGGGGTGCAAAAAGCAAATATCAAAGCCCGCTGCACCCTTGCGAATGCCACCCGGCGCAAAGCGCACGCCTTGCTGCATCATCCAGTCCACGGCGGCGGGCAAGTCGTCAATCCACAGGCCGACATGGTTGAGCGGCGTGGTGTGCACGGCCGGTTTTTTGTCCGGGTCTATAGGCTGCATCAAGTCCACTTCCACCTTGAACGGGCCGCTGCCGATGGCGCAAATATCTTCATCCACGTTTTCGCGCTCGCTTTGAAACGTGCCGGTCATTTCCAGCCCCAGCATGTCCACCCATAAGGCTTTAAGCCGCTGCTTGTTGGGCGCGCCGATGGCGATTTGCTGGATGCCTAAAACTTTAAATGGGCGCTGATTCATGATCCTTGGCTCTTTCATGGTTTAGCCTGGTAGCGCACACCTGGCAATTGCGCTAACGCAGCGTCTTGGGTGTAGAGGGCTGCGCCGTGGGTTTGGGCGGTTTGCCAGATGATGGCATCGGCCATATGGAGTTTGTAGGTTTGGGCTGCAAGCGCAGCTTGGGCGTAGGCTGTCATCTCCAAGTGGACCAAGCGCCCTTGCTTGAAATAGGCCAAGGCCTTATCGACCCATGTTATCCCATGAAGCTGGGCCAGCCTTTTACTGACTTCGTACACCACCAGGCCAGGCACGAGAAGCTGGGCAGTGTCTTCAATCGCAGGCGCAAAAAAGTCAGCGCCTTGATCGTCTAAAAAATAAGCCAGCCAACCACAAGAATCGACAACATTCATGAGGTGCTCACGCGCCGCTCTAGCCACTGGGCTTCGTCAATAGGGGCGCAACCACCAGGCCACTCGGGGCCTTCAGGGTCGTTTTCAATGTGCGCCACATCCACGCCAGGAATTTTCGGCAGAAAACCACGCGCCGAGCGAATGTCTAATTCAGGCTCTAGTACCGCTTGCCCTTGGTCATTCAAGCGCATGTAGACCTTTTGGCCCGTCTTGAGTTTCAGCGCCTGACGAATAGCTTTTGGTATAACAACTTGAAATTTGGGTGAAACAGTTAATGCAGTCATACAAACCTAATTTTGTAAAACGAAATTAAATTTTACAACCAGTACTCAAACCGGGCAACAAAGCCTGAGGTTCAAGCCTCAAACTCCACAATCATCTTATCCACCGTGAGCGATTCCCCTTGGCTGGCAACGACTTTTTTGACCACGCCATCGGCGGCAGCGAACAAGACGTTTTCCATTTTCATGGCCTCGATGACCGCCACGCGCTCTCCCGCTTGCACTTTTTGGCCGGGCTCGACCAGCACCTGCGACAAGAGTCCGGGCATGGGCGAGAGGACAAAGCGGCTCATGTCCGGGGGCGATTTGAAAGGCATCATGCGATGCAACTCCGCCATGCGCGGCGAGACCACGAGTGCGTCGATACGCGTGCCGTTGTGCTGCACCCGCAGCGCCAGCGGGTTCTTGGGCGTGCCGCGTTCGATTTGCGCGGTAAAGGTTTTGCCGTTGACCGTGCCGGTGATCACAATGTCATTGAGGCGCGAGCGGCTGCGGATTTCGTAGTTGGTGTCCGCCACGCGCACGCGCGCTGAGCCAGTCTCGCCTACGAACTCGTCCACATGCACCGGCGTGTAAGCATGCGCACCCTTGTCGGACATGGCGATGACCACATAGTCTTTACCCGCTTCCACGCCGTAGCCCGGTAACTGGCCGCTGATAGCTGCCGTGCGCTCACGCGATTTGCGGCGCACAAACGCGGCCAGCGCGGTGAGGAAATGCGCATCTTGGTGCGGCACGTCTTCGGCGCGAAAACCATGTGCATAGTTTTCGGCGATAAAGCCGGTGTTGAAATCGCCCGCCACAAACTTGGGATGCGCCAACAAAGCCGCTTGGAACGGGATGTTGCTGGAGACACCACGGATGACAAAACCATTGAGTGCCTCGCGCATTTTGGCAATCGCGTCCAGGCGGTCGCTGCCGTGCACGATCAGCTTGGCGATCATGGAGTCGTAAAACATGGGTATCTCACCACCGTCGCGCACGCCGGTATCCACGCGCACGCCCAGCAATTTGGCGGTATCGCCCTGGAACATGGTTTGCGCGGGGGGGGCAAAACGCACCAGGCGACCGGTGGATGGCAAGAAGTTGCGGAAAGGGTCTTCGGCATTGATACGGCACTCGATGGCCCAGCCATTGCGTTGCACTTGCGCTTGCGTCAAAGGCAGTTTTTCGCCCGCCGCCACGCGGATCATCAGCTCCACCAAGTCCAGGCCAGTAATGGCTTCGGTGACCGGGTGCTCTACCTGCAAGCGGGTGTTCATCTCAAGGAAGTAAAAGCTCTGGTCCTTGCCGACCACAAACTCAACCGTGCCTGCGCTTTGGTAGTCCACGGCTTTGGCCAAAGCCACGGCCTGCTCGCCCATGGCTTTGCGGGTGGCGTCGCTGATGAAGGGCGAAGGCGCCTCTTCAATCACTTTTTGGTGGCGGCGCTGGATAGAGCATTCGCGCTCGTTGAGGTAAAGCACATTGCCGTGCGCGTCGCCAATGAGCTGGATTTCGATATGGCGCGGCTCTTCCACAAATTTCTCAACAAACACCCGGTCGTCGCCAAAGCTATTGCGCGCTTCGTTGCGGCAACTGGTGAAGCCTTCGAAAGCCTCTTTGTCGTTATAGGCCACGCGCAAGCCCTTGCCGCCGCCGCCCGCGCTGGCCTTGATCATCACCGGATAGCCAATGCCTTTGGCGATCTCGACCGCCCGCTCGGGCGTTTCAATCGCATCGTTTACACCAGGAATGCAATTAACACCCGCCGCACCGGCCAGCTTTTTAGACTCGATCTTGTCGCCCATGGCGGCGATGGAATGGTGTTTAGGCCCGATAAACACAATGCCCTCGGCCTCGCAGCGCTTGGAAAACTCGGCGTTCTCGCTCAGGAATCCATAACCAGGATGAATCGCCTGCGCGCCGGTGGACTTGGCAGCGGCGATGATCACATCGGCCAATAAATAACTTTCGCGGCTAGGCGCTGGGCCAATGCGTACGGCCTCATCGGCCAAGGCCACATGGCGCGCTTCTTTGTCGGCATCCGAATACACCGCCACGGTGGCGATGCCCATTTTGCGGGCCGTCGTGATGACACGGCAGGCGATTTCGCCACGGTTGGCGATCAGAATTTTGGTAAACATAGCTATCTCCTCACAATACTTGGTTAGCGACTCTGAAAGTTGCTTAGGAATTTTTCTGAGCCCGCAGCGGCATCGGCGTATCCGACTCCAGGCGCGGGTGGCCCGGGCGTTTTGCGTAGTTGAAGGAGGAGCGCGCAGCGCGGGGGACACGGAGCAAAACGTCCGGGCCAACCGAGCCTGCGAGCGCCAATGAAGCAGCCCCCATCAACATCACAGCGGAATATTCCCATGCTTGCGCCACGGGTTTTCCAGTTTCTTATCCTTGAGCATCACCAAGGAACGGCAAATACGCTTGCGGGTTTCGGCGGGCAAGATCACGTCATCAATAAAGCCTCGCGCACCGGCCACAAACGGATTGGCAAAGCGCGCTTTGTATTCCGCTTCCTTAGCGGCGAGCTTTTCAGGGTCGCCCTTGTCCTCGCGGAAAATAATCTCCACCGCGCCCTTGGCGCCCATCACCGCAATTTCGGCATTGGGCCAAGCGAAGTTCACGTCGCCACGCAAATGTTTGGAGGCCATCACGTCATATGCACCGCCATACGCTTTGCGCGTGATGACCGTGATTTTGGGCACCGTGCATTCGGCATAGGCATAGAGCAACTTAGCACCGTGCTTGATGATGCCGCCGTACTCCTGGCTGGTGCCGGGCATAAAGCCAGGCACATCCACAAAAGTGATGACCGGAATATTGAAGGCATCACAAAAGCGCACAAAGCGCGCCGCTTTGATGCTGCTCTTGATGTCCAGGCAACCTGCCAGTACCAGGGGCTGATTGGCCACGATGCCCACGGTCTGCCCGTCCATGCGCGCAAAGCCGACCAAGATGTTTTTGGCGTACTCGGGCTGGATTTCAAAGAAGTCACCATCGTCCACGGTTTTGACGATCAACTCTTTCATGTCGTAGGCTTTATTGGGGTTCTCCGGCACCAGGGTGTTGAGGCTGATATCCATACGGTGCGCCGGGTCGCCGCTGGGGCGGACTGGGGCTTTTTCGCGGTTGGACAAGGGCAGATAGTTGTAGAGGCGGCGCAGCATCAAGAGCGCTTCTACGTCGTTGTCAAACGCCAGATCGGCCACGCCGCTTTTGGTGGTGTGGGTGATGGCGCCGCCCAACTCTTCGGCGCTTACTTCTTCATGCGTCACCGTCTTCACCACCTCGGGGCCAGTGACGAACATGTAGGAGCTGTCTTTGACCATGAAGATGAAATCCGTCATGGCCGGGGAATACACCGCGCCGCCCGCCGATGGCCCCATGATCAGGCTGATTTGCGGAATCACGCCGCTGGCCATGACATTACGCTGGAACACATCGGCATAGCCGCCTAGCGAGGCGACGCCTTCTTGAATACGCGCGCCACCTGAGTCGTTCAGGCCAATCACCGGTGCGCCCACTTTCATGGCCTGGTCCATGATTTTGCAAATCTTCTCGGCATGCGATTCGCTCAAGGCGCCGCCAAACACCGTGAAGTCTTGGCTAAACACAAACACCAGTCTGCCATTGATCATGCCGTAACCGGTGACCACGCCGTCGCCAGGAATTTTGTTGTCCTGCATGCCAAAGTCGGTGCAGCGGTGTTCGACAAACATATCCCATTCTTCAAACGTGCCTTCGTCCAGCAGCACTTCCAGCCGCTCGCGCGCAGTGAGCTTTCCTTTTCCGTACTGCGCGCTAATGCGCTTTTCGCCGCCACCCATGCGCGCAGCGGCGCGCTTGGCTTCGAGTTGCTCCAATATGTCTTGCATGGGGGGATGCCTTTCTGTCTAAAATTCAATGAATGCGCCTAAAGCTTGCGCATGCCCTACAAAGGAATCGCCATGGCCTACGAATCCACAGCAGCAAAAAAACCGGTCAATCTCAGCGTCAACAGCGACTTGCTGCGCCAGGCCAAAGAACTTAAGGTCAATGTCTCGCAAGTGCTCGAAATGGCGCTGGCCAACCAAGTGAAAAGCCTGCGCGAAGCACAATGGCTGGCAGACAACCAAGAAGCGATTGATGGGTACAACCGGCATGTCGAGGAAAACGGGCTTTGGAACGAGGCCTGGCGCGATGCACTTTGGGCGGGTAAGGCGCTGTGACGCAGTACCACGTCCACGCCAGCTTGGCGCCCAGCAAGGGCGAGGTGCCTTACCTGCTGGACATCCAAAGCCCCTTGCTGGACAAGCTTGCAACCCGCGTAGTGCTGCCGCTGTACCCGGTCGATCGGCTGCCCTTCCCCGCCGTGTCGCGCTTGAGCCCTGAGTGGGATATTGAGGGCAAGGCTTACCGGCTTTTGACGCCCAACATCGCGGCGATGCCGCGCAAATGGCTGGGCCGCAGCGTCTTGGACTGCAGCGCCCAAAGCCACACCATCGTCGCCGCGCTCGACATGCTGATAAGCGGCATCTAGCAAGCTCATCGCCCCGCCTCCAGCAGCAAGCGCGCTGCGGTGGACGCGGGCAACTGCCCGGCGCGCACCTGATCGCTGAGTTGGGGCAACAGGGCTGCGACCGCAGCCTGGGCCTCAAAGCGATGTTTCAGCCCCGCGTCAATGCGCTCCCACATCCACGCCAGCGCCTGGCTTTGGCGCCGCTTGGCAAAGCGTCCGCTGTCGGCTTGCAAAGTACGAAAGGCGCTTACCGCTTCCCAAAACTCACTGATGCCGGTGCCCTGCAAAGCGCTAATCGGCACCACTTGCGGGCTCCAGCCCAGGCGGTCTGGGTTGCCGTGCAAACCCAACAAACGCAAGGCGCTGGTGATCTGCGCTTGCGCGCGCGTGGCCGCGTCCGGGTCGATATCTGCTTTGTTGATGACGACCAGATCGGCCAGCTCCATCACGCCTTTTTTGATGGCCTGCAAATCGTCGCCCGCGTTAGGCAATTGCAACAGGCAAAACATATCCGTCATGCCGCTGACCGCGGTTTCAGATTGGCCTACGCCCACGGTTTCCACCAGCACTACGTCGTAGCCTGCCGCTTCGCAAACCAACATGCATTCGCGGGTTTTTTCGGCCACGCCACCCAAGGTGCCGCTGGCCGGGCTGGGGCGGATAAAGGCCTGCGGATGCACCGACAACTGCTCCATGCGCGTCTTGTCGCCCAAGATGGAGCCACCCGACACGCTGCTCGACGGGTCCACCGCCAACACTGCCACACGGTGGCCTTGCGCAATCAAATGCAAACCCAGGGCTTCGATAAAAGTCGATTTACCCACGCCCGGCACGCCGCTGATGCCCAGGCGCATGGACTGGCCGGTAAAGGGCAACAATTCCGTGAGCAAAGCATCCGCCTGCGCCCGGTGGTCAGCGCGCGTGGACTCCAGCCGCGTGATGGCCTTTGCCATGGCGCGGCGCTGCACTGCGGGCGTGGTGCTGCGCAGCTCGGTAACGGACGTGGAAACTTGAAGCGCCATCAAAGAATCTCAAAGGCGCGGCCATCGGCCAAGCGATAGCGAGAGAAGTCGCGCACGTCCAAGGTCATGATGCGGTTTACGCCAGTGTCCGAAGCAAGATACACCAAGGACGCATCCGCAAAATCCATCTCGGTGCGCGGAGATTCGGTATAGCGGCGCATCAATTCGACCATGCCTTCTAGGTTGCTTTGGTCAAAGGGGAAGATGGACAGACCATCGGCCGCCACCCAGCGCAAAAACGTAAAGCGCTGTGGCGGGCCCAGTAAATAGCTGGCTTCGGTAACACACGGCCAAGTGCTGGTCAGCGACCATTGCTCCTGGGCAGCCCGCGCAAACAACCCGCTGTAATGCGCGCTATTGGGCTGGTCGCGACCGAACAGGGCGACCATGGCGCTGGCGTCAACGATCGCTGCGAATGCCATGTTTTTCTTGCAATTTGGCTACCAGCTGCGCGCGCGATGCTTCGGTGTCATAGGGCTGCCCATAGCCCTCAAAGGCCTGGGCTACCGCGGCATCTGCCGGGTTGGCGTTGGGGCCATAAGCGCGTTGCTCTTCTTCGACCTTCAAAGCCAGCATCAGCTCATAGGGGTTTTTGCGGCCTAGGGAACGCTCCACCGCGTCGATGATGAACTGCGATTTGGTAATGCCCTGGCGCTTGGCAGCTTGCTCTATCTGCCTTTCAAGCAAAGGGTCCATACGCACGGAAACGGCCATGATGCACTCCTTTTGAAATACGGTAATACAGTATAACGAAAGGACTTCAGACCTGCAAAGACTTGCTGATCTGGTCCAGCACATCGCGGGCGCTGACGGGGATGGGCGTGCCCGGGCCGTAAATGCCTTTGACTCCGGCGGCGTACAAAAAGTCGTAGTCTTGGCGCGGAATCACGCCGCCTACGAACACGATGATGCCTTCGCCGCCTTGTTTTTTTAGCTCTTCAATGATGGCGGGCACCAGGGTTTTGTGGCCTGCAGCCAAGGTGGACACGCCAACGGCGTGCACATCGTTTTCGATGGCCTGGCGGGCGCATTCTTCGGGCGTTTGAAACAAGGGGCCGATGTCCACGTCAAAGCCCAGGTCGGCAAAGGCGGTGGCCACCACTTTGGCGCCCCGGTCGTGGCCGTCCTGCCCGAGCTTAGAGATCATCACGCGCGGGCGCCGGCCTTGGGCATCGGCAAAGGCGGCGATATCGGCTTTGAGGGCGTTCCAGTATTCCATGGTGTCTCCGTGGCTGTGCTCGGCATCGTAGGCGGCGGCATAGACGCCAGACACTTTGTGCGTGTCTGCGCGGTGCCGGCCGAAGGCTGTTTCCAGCGCGTCGCTGACCTCGCCCACGGTGGCGCGCAAGCGCATGGCGGCGATGCTTAGCTCCAGCAAATTGCCTTCGTGCCCGGCTGCAAACGTGAGCGCATCCAAGGCCGCTTGCACGGCAGGCTGGTCGCGCCCGGCACGCACTTGCTTGAGGCGTGCGATCTGACCATCGCGCACGGCCACGTTGTCGATGTCGCGCGCTTCAATCGCGTCTTCGGTTTTGAGCTTGTATTTGTTCACGCCTACGATCACGTCCTGGCCGCTGTCGATGCGCGCTTGCTTTTCGGCAGCGGCCGCCTCGATTTTTAGCTTGGCCCAACCGGTATCGACCGCCTTGACCATGCCGCCCATGGCATCGACTTCTTCGATAATTTTCCAGGCGGCGTCGGCCATGTCCTGGGTCAGCTTTTCCATCATGTAGCTACCGGCCCAGGGGTCGATCACGCTGGTGATGTGCGTCTCTTCCTGAATGATGAGTTGCGTGTTGCGCGCGATACGCGAACTGAACTCGGTGGGCAGCGCAATGGCTTCGTCAAAGCTATTGGTATGCAGGCTTTGCGTGCCACCAAACACCGCGGCCATGGCCTCGACGGTGGTGCGCACTATGTTGTTATACGGGTCCTGCTCGGTCAAGCTCCAACCGCTCGTTTGGCAGTGGGTGCGCAGCATCAGGCTCTTGGGCGATTTGGCGTCAAAGCCTTGCATGATGCGGCACCAAAGCAAGCGCGCGGCGCGCATCTTGGCCACTTCTAAATAGAAGTTCATGCCAATCGCCCAGAAAAAAGACAAGCGTCCTGCAAATTCGTCTACATCCAGACCGGTGGCAATCGCCGTTTTGACGTATTCCTTGCCGTCGGCCAAGGTAAAGGCCAGCTCCAAAGCCTGGTTGGCGCCAGCCTCTTGCATGTGGTAACCCGAGATAGAAATCGAGTTGAACTTGGGCATGTTTTTGGCCGTGTAGCCAATGATGTCGCCAATGATGCGCATGGACGGCGCAGGTGGATAGATATAGGTGTTGCGCACCATGAACTCTTTGAGGATATCGTTTTGTATGGTGCCGCTCAGTTGCGCTTGCGCCACGCCCTGCTCCTCGGCGGCGACGATGTAACCTGCCAGCACGGGCAGCACCGCGCCGTTCATCGTCATCGACACACTGACTTTGTCTAGCGGAATTTGGTTGAACAAAATCTTCATGTCCTCCACCGAGTCGATGGCGACACCGGCCTTGCCCACGTCGCCGGTCACGCGCGGGTGGTCGGAGTCATAGCCTCTGTGGGTGGCCAAATCAAAAGCAACTGACACGCCCTGCCCGCCTGCGGCCAGCGCCTGGCGGTAAAAGGCATTGCTCTCTTCTGCGGTCGAAAAACCGGAGTATTGGCGGATGGTCCAGGGGCGCACCGCGTACATGGTGGCTTGCGGGCCGCGCACATAGGGCGCAAAGCCGGGCAGCGTATTGGCATAGGGCAAATTCGCGGTGTCCGCTGCGGTGTACAGCGGCTTGACGACGATGCCGTCTGGCGTGGTCCAGTTCAGCGCGTCCACCTTGCCACCGGGCGCAGACTTGGCGGCGGCGCGCAGCCAAGCGGCGTGGTCACCCTGCTCAAAAACGGGCCAGGCGGCTGGCTGCGGGGACGGGGATGCGGGCGGCTTGGAGCTCATGGCGCGGGCTTTCAAATCAAGATTTTGGCGGTTGGCGCATTCTATCATTCATAATTATTAATTCAAAACTGAATTAGGGCTTACAATTTCCGCCATGCAAGGCCTCACCCTGACCCCGCGCGCGCTCTACCAAGAGGTAGCAGAGTTGCTGCGCGAGCGCATTTTTTCCAACACTTTGCCGCCGGGCAGCTGGATCGACGAAATGGCGCTGGCCGAGGAATACGGCATCAGCCGCACGCCTTTGCGCGAGGCTATCAAGGTGCTGGCCACCGAAGGCCTGGTCACCATGAAAGTGCGGCGCGGCGCCTATGTCACCGAAGTCAATGCCAAAGACCAGGCGGATGTGTATCACCTGCTTTCGTTACTCGAATCGGACGCCGCGGGCGTGGTGGCCCAGCGCGCCACCCCTGCGCAGTTGCAAGACTTGCAAGGCCTGCACACCGAGCTGGCCGCCGCCGTCGACTCTACGGACCGGTTTTTTGAAGTGAATGAGCGCTTTCATATGCGCCTACTGGAAATTGCCGACAACCGCTGGCGCGACCAGTTGTGCGCGGACTTGCGCAAAGTGATGAAGCTCAACCGCCATAACTCGCTACTCAAAAGCGGGCGCGTGGCCGAATCGCTTCGCGAACACCAGGCCTTGATGGACGCGCTGCTAGCGCGCGACACGCCGCTAAGCGTGCAGCGCATGCGCGAGCACTTTGCCAACGGGCTGGAGGCAGCGGGTTGATGGCTGCTGCCAGGGCGGGTTGCACCGCGCCCATGATGCGCCACAGTTGGCGCTATAGATCGAAGGCGTACTGATGGCCGCGCATATGGACCACACCACGCATTTGCTTTACCTGCACGGCTTTCGCTCGTCCCCCGCGTCCGCCAAAGCGCGCCTGATGGCGCAGGCCGTGGCGCAGCGGCATCCGATAGCGCAATGGTGCTGCCCACAGCTAACGCCCTCGCCGCGCCAAGCGGCCCACGACATGCTGCGCCTGATAGCCGATTGGCCGCGCGACACCATGGCCGTGGTCGGCTCGTCGCTCGGCGGGTTTTATGCGTCCTGGGTGGCGCGCCAGACCGGCTGCCGCAGCGTCTTGCTCAACCCGGCGGTGTTTCCGGCGCGCGATCTGGCCAAACATATCGGCGAGCAAAGCCAATGGCATGCGCCTGAGGAGCGCTTTTATTTTCAGGAAAGCTATGTCGCCGAGCTACAGGCCATGGCCGACGAAGGCACGCACGCGCCCGGCCCGGAACTGGCGCTGATTTCGCAACGCGACGAAGTGCTGGATTGGCGGGAAATGCAAGCGCGATATCCCAAGGCTACGCGCATCCTGCTGCCCGAAGGTGACCATGCGATTAGCGACTTTGCCTTGCATCTGGAGGGGGTGTTGGGGTTTTTGGAGTTGGTGTAGCGTGCTCAGCTCACTACAGGACGCTTGGCTAGGGTTGGGCCAGCTTGAGCAGGATGTTTGGGTGGCGTTGGACTAACGTAATGAGTGTGCGCGCTGCGCCTGAGGGTTGCTTTCGCCCTTGCTCCCAGCCTTGCAAGGTACGCACGGAAACACCCAGCAGCTCAGCAAACGCTGTTTGCGACAGGCCGGAGTTTCTACGCGCAGCAATCACAGGCGAATACACCACCCGACCCTCGCCGCGCTTCATTTGTCGCACTGATTCCAGAAGTTCGGCCTCAAGATCCCGGCTTGCCTCCCAGACTTCAAGTTCTGCATCGGTCATTGGCGATTTCGTTTTAGCTATTGCTTGTTTAGTGGTCAAAGGCATCCCGTAACTCCTTCAAAGTGCTCGCTTTGAGCGTCTCCAAGTGGCTCTTGGCGTAAATGAACAACAACACCAATTCACCAGCCTGGCTGCGTGCGAAATAAATCACGCGCACTCCGCCAGACTTGCCGACACCAGCACGACTCCAGCGCAACTTGCGCACCCCGCCCGTGCCGGGGACCACGACGCCTTCATTTGGATGTGCAGCGATGAAAGCGCAAAAGACGCCCATTTCGTCTTCCGTCCAGTAGGCGGGCCACAGTTTGCTAAAGAGTGGCGACTCGATAACGGTAAAAGGTTGCAAATCATACTCCTTAGGCGTAGTCAATTACAGGTCACCCGGAACATTTAAGCGCGACCAGTGGGTTGGTCACCTTGCACCACCGAAACGACTATCAAAAAGCCTACGCACCGGGCCCCTTGAATAGCGTCAGAGTGCGATTTGGTGCGGAGAAAGTTGGTGTTGGCCTGGATGCACATAGGCGTCTTGCATCCCGAACTTTATATAAAAAATTAACGATTAATAAATTTTTAAACTATTTGTAATTTTTAATTCGTTTCAGCGTATCGCTCAGTCCCCCACCCGCTTCCCCGCCACCACCAGGCCCACGCCCGACAAAATCAGCACACCGCCGATCAGGTGGTGCAGCTCCAGTGGCTCACCCAACAACAGCCAGGCCACCACGGCTGCGTACAGAGGCCCCAGATACATGGTCATAGCCACCGGGCCGGGGCCCAGGACCGATTGCGTCCAGCCATAAATCCAATAGGCCAGCACGCCGGGCAACAGCGCGGCCATGACGACTAAGGCTAGCGCTTGCGCGCCCAAAGGCGGGCCGCCTTGCAGCAGTTCCCAGGCCGCAAATGGCGTCAGCACCACCACGCCACCGGCGCAGATGACGGCCAGTTGGGCGCTGGCGCTCATGGGGTTGCCCCAGTGTTTTTGCAGCATGGAATACGCGGCCCAGGCGGTGGCGGCAGCGGCGATCCATAAGTCGCCCGGCACAAACACCACTTGCGTGAGCAGCAGCCACTGCCCCTGCACCACTACGTGCACCACGCCCACCAGCGCCAGCACCACGCCCAGCGCCTGACGTTTGGAGAAGGGCTCGCGCAGCCACAGCACCGAGCCCACGGCAATCATCACGGGCGATGCGGCGTAGATGAGCGAGATGTTCATCATGGTGGTGGTCTGCCCTGCAAAGTACACCGCCGCGCCGCAAATCCACATACCGCACGCGCCCAGCAGCAGGTAGCGGCGGGTGTGGGTGCGCAGCGCTTGGCGGTGCTGCCACAGTTCGGCGCGGGTAACCCAGGCCAATATCGCCCCGGCCAGCGCCCAGCGGCCCCAGGCCAGCACATGTGGCGTGATCACGCCATTGGCGCGCCGCGCGATAACAGAGTTGACTATCCACAAAAGCGGAATGACCCAAATCAACAATTTGGCAGCGCGCAGCGCACCGGCGCTTTGATTAGGCTGCATGGTCGGCCACCACAGCGGCTTGCGCCATAGCCGCATGCGCGCGGGCCAGCACTTCGCGCGGGGGCAAGGGCTTTAAGCGGTGATCGCTCCACACTTGGCGCCACAAGCGCGCACCGCGCCGCCCGTGGTACAGGCCCAGCATGTGGCGGGCAATCGCGTACCAAGGGCAGCCGTCTTCTGCAAAGGCGCGCTCCATGTACAGCACCATGGCTTCTTCCACGACTTCTGGCACAGGCGGCGTAGGCGCGTCGCCATAAAAAAGCGCGTCCCACTCGGTCATCAACCAGGGGCGGTAATAGGCTTCGCGCCCGAGCATGACGCCATCGACTTGCTGCAAGTGGGTCGCGATATCGGCATTGTTGGTGATGCCGCCGTTCACCACAATGTGCAGGCTTGGGAAATCTTGTTTCAGGCGGTAAGCCATGTCATAGCGCAAAGGGGGAATTTCGCGGTTTTCTTTGGGCGAGAGGCCTTGCAGCCAGGCATTGCGCGCATGCACGATAAACACCCCACAACCGGCCTGCGCCACCGTGCCAACAAAATCACGCGCAAAACCGTAGTCCTCGTTTTTGTCGATACCGATGCGGTGCTTGACCGTGACCGGCACATCCACCACATCGACCATGGCCTTGACACAATCGGCCACCAGCGCTGGCTCGTTCATCAGGCAAGCGCCAAAGGCGCCACGCTGCACCCGCTCGCTGGGGCAGCCGCAGTTGAGGTTGATTTCGTCGTAGCCCCAATCTGCCCCCATGCGCGCAGCCCGCGCCAGGTCTGCCGGTTCGCTACCGCCTAGCTGCAAGGCCAGCGGCTGCTCCTCAAGGTTAAAGCGCAAATGCCGCGCCACATCGCCATGCAGCAGCGCGCCGGTGGTCACCATCTCGGTATAAAGCCGGGTGTGGCGCGTCAGCAGACGGTGGAAATAACGGCAATGGCGGTCAGTCCAATCCATCATGGGGGCCACGGATAGGCGCCAGCGAGTCGCTAGAGGGTGAGTGCCCAGTGCCATGTCTGTCGAAAGCTTAGAGACGGGTGTAAAAAACTCCATGCCCCATTATCCCTAGGCTAAGCAGAAATCAAACCACCACACACCAAGGTGCCGTATCGTGCACTAGGCCCATCCACAAAGCCCAGGCGGCGCTCGCGGCCAAAGCTGCACCGGCTAGGCGAACGCCCCAGTCGCCCGTCGCTGCGGCAGAAGGTGTGCGCGCCGCCAGGCGCAGCCACAGCCAAGGGCCGGCCAGCATGGTGATGCCGCTGCCCAACGCGAACAAGGCCATCAGCAGCGCGCCGCCCGCCACGCTACCGGCTAATGCAGAAACCATGACGGCTGAATACAACAGGCCACACGGCAACAGCGCCCACAATATGCCCACCAGGCCCGGCGCCGCGCCCCGGTGCAAGCCTAGGCTTTGCGCGCGCGTCCATAAAAAGCGGCCTAGTGTTTCCAACCACGGCGGCTGACGGGCGCGCCAAAGCAACAACAGGCCCAAAACGATGGCGGCGATGTGGAGAAAAGTCCAAAGCGGGCGCAGCGCCACCGACTGCACGGTAAGCCAGCCCAAGCCTTGCATGGATGCAGCGGCCAGCGCGCCCAGACCCGCGTAGCCCACCATGCGGCCCGCTTGGAAGCTCAGTAGCGCGCGCCCTGGCGCAGCGCCCGCCGCCTGGCCTATGCCGGCGCAGGCGGCACCGCACATGGCCACGCAATGCGGGCCACCGGCCAAGCCCATCAGAAACGCTGTGGGCGCTAGAGAAACAAGCGCGTAAGACACAGCGCGATGCTAAGCGGTCTTACAAGATTTTGGAAAAACGGTTGCGGTTCACATCGGCTTGCAAATGGCGGTCAAACACCATGGCAATGGCGCGCACAAAATACCAGCCCATGGCGGTTACCTGGATGCCCGCAGCGTCCACCTCCACCAGCCCTTGTGCTTGCAGGGCCTCTAGCGCCTGCAACTCCGGTGCAAAGTAGCGCGTAAAGTCCACCAAATGGGCCGTGGATACAGATTCAAAGTGCACCGCGCCCTGGCACATCAAAGCCATGATGACCGAGCGGCGCAGTATGTCGTCACGGCTCAGGGCCAACCCGCGCACCACCGGCAGGTGCTCATGGTTGAGCAGGTCGTAATACTCATCCAAGGTCTTGGCGTTTTGGCTATAGACCGCGCCTACACAGCCGATGGAGGACACGCCCAGAGCGATCAAGTCGCAATCGGGCTGGGTGCTGTAGCCCTGGAAATTGCGGTGCAAACGACCCTGGCGTTTGGCCACGGCCAGTGCGTCGTCGGCCAGGGCAAAGTGGTCCATGCCGACATAGACATAACCCGCTGCCGACAAGGCCGCCAATGAACGCGACAACATGGTGACCTTGTCCGCCGCGCCGGGCAGTTGCATGGCGTCGATACGCCGCTGCGGCTTAAAGCGCGTGGGCAAATGCGCGTAAGCGTACAGCGCAATGCGGTCGGGCCGCAAGCGGGCCACTTGCTCCAGGGTACGGTCAAAGGACTGCGGGCTTTGTTGGGGAAGGCCGTAAATCAAATCCACATTCACCGACTGCATGCCATGGGCACGCGCTGCGGCTACCAGGCTGAACACCTGCGACGTGTCCTGCACCCGGTGCACCGCTTTTTGCACTGCCGGGTCAAAGTCTTGCACGCCAAAGCTCAGGCGGTTAAAGCCCATGGCGGCGATGGCGGCGATTCGCCCTGCATCCACGGTACGCGGATCGACTTCGATAGAAATTTCAGCGCCCTTGGTAAAGCGAAAGTTGTCGTGCAGCAAATGCATCAAGCCGCCCAACTGCGCGTCGTTTAAAAACGTGGGGCTACCACCACCCAGATGCAATTGCCCTACCGGCTGGCCACGCCCAATGCGGGCGATATGCAGGTCAATCTCTTTTTCCAGGTAGCGCAGGTACTCCACCGCGCGGTCGTGGTGCTTGGTGATGACCTTGTTACACGCACAGTAATAACACAATGATTCGCAAAACGGAATGTGGATGTACAGTGAAATAGGCGTCACCCGGCCCCCGGCACCAAAGCGCTGGGCCAGGGCTTGCAGGTAATCGGCCTCGCCAAAGGCCTCCACGAAGCGGTCGGCTGTAGGGTAGGAGGTATAACGCGGCCCGGCGACGTCGTAGCGGCGCAAAAGATCTTCAGAAACAGGAATGCTTACAACCATATTACGGGCTCAAGGGGTAACATCCCCTCTACTGTGGCGCATGCCCGGAAATGAGCGGTTGATGTGCATCAAGCAATGCCCAATACAAGCCGCAAAGAGTGAATCGTTGCGAAAGGTATTTATGTTTGAACCATCCCAAGCCGTGCAAGCCGTCCCCGGTTCAGCGCAGACGATCCACCCCGCCAAAGTGATAGCGATCAGCTCTAGCAGCATCAAGGTGGCTTGCTCTAATTGCAATTTGCGCGAGCTGTGTATGCCGGTGGGTTTGAACAAAGAAGAACTGGCCCGCGTCGATACTTTGGTGGACGTGCGGCGCAAAGTGAAAAAAGGTGGCGCACTGTTTCACAATGGCGAAAAGTTCACTAGCCTCTACGCCATACGCACCGGCTTCTTCAAAACCTGTGTTGCTACCGAAGACGGGCGCGACCAGGTGACAGGCTTTCAGATGGCGGGCGAAGTGATGGGTTTGGACGGCATCGTCAACGACCAACACACTTGCGACGCGATAGCGCTGGAAGACGCCGAAGTATGCGTGCTGCCCTTTGAACGTATCGAAGAGTTGTCGCACGAGATCGCCTCCATGCAGCGCCATGTGCACAAGATCATGAGCCGCGAAATTGTGCGCGAAAACGGTGTGATGTTGCTGCTGGGCAGCATGCGCGCCGAAGAGCGCTTGGCGGCGTTTTTACTCAACCTGGTGCAGCGGCTGCACACACGCGGATTTTCACAATCCGAATTGGTGCTGCGTATGACGCGCGAAGAGATTGGCAGCTACTTAGGCCTCAAGCTAGAAACCGTGAGCCGCACATTTTCCAAGTTCGCTGACGAAGGCATTATCGAAGTCAAACAACGCCATGTGCGCATCCTCAATAGCGATGCGCTGCGCGACCTGGTCAGCCGACCCGACTGCGACTAAGGCAGCCCCTCAGGCCTTAAGGCTTGGCCGGTAGTGCGGCAACGCCGGTGGCTGCATGGTTGCGGGCCTGCATAGCGGGCGCCAAATTGGAAGGCTGGCTTTGCACCTTTTGCCCGCCGGGCGGAAAGTCTGCTTCGGTCACCAGCGCATCCATGCCGCTATAGGCCAGGTAAAAGGTAAAGAAGCTGGCAAACACCACGATCAAGGGGCCGGATACGACCAGCCAGACATGGCCAAATTGCCACCAAGGTGCTGCGTCGGGGGTAGTGGGTGTGGTCATCAATTCTCCTTAGCGCGGAACAATAAACACGGCTTTTTCTTTGAGGACCGTGGTGTCGTCCTGGCCGTCAATTTCAAAATGGATGGGGTGCGATCCGGGCGTGGCTTGCCCTGGCGGCAATTGCAGGCGCAGCACAAACCAGCGCGATTGCGCGGGGCCCACGGTCAGGTCTTCGTCGGTGACCACTTGCAAGCCAGGCAAGCCATCGACCTGCACATGCACGCGCAGCTCGGATTCGGTGACGTTCATAATTTGCAGGCGGAATACGTTTTCGATCACACCACCGGCTACCTCGCGGGCCAGGGATTTGCGGTCGCGCTCCACATCGACTTTGAAGGGCGGACGCGACACCAAGCCGATACCCACGATACCGATGATGAACCAGACCACCGAGGTATAGAGCAACACGCGTCCGCGCAATACCCGAAAAACAATCTCACTGGCGCGCCACCCTTTTTCGATGGCGTTTTGGGTGGAGTATTTCACCAGGCCGCGCGGATAGTCCATTTTGTCCATCACCTCGTCGCACACATCTGCACAAGCACCGCAGCCAATGCATTCGTATTGCAAGCCCTCGCGGATGTCGATGCCGGTAGGGCATACGTGCACGCACAAATTGCAATCGACACACGCACCCAGCGCCAACTGGGCCGGATCCGCCTTGCGCGAGCGCGAACCGCGCGGCTCGCCACGGGCTTGGTCGTAGCCCACGATTAAAGTGTCTTTGTCAAACATGGCGCTTTGAAAGCGCGCATAAGGGCACATATGCATGCACACTTGTTCGCGCATATACCCGGCGTTGCCATAGGTGGCAAAACCATAAAACAAAACCCAAAATATTTCCCAAGAACCAAAAGACCATTGGGCCACTTCAGCAGCCAGCACATGGATGGGCGTGAAGTAGCCCACAAAGGTAAACCCAGTCCACAAACCCACCGCCAGCCACAGTACTTGCTTGAGAGACTTGCGCCAGAGTTTGTCCCAGTTCCAAGGGCCTTCGTCGCGGCGCATGTGGGCAATACGGTCGCCCTCGGTCTTGCGCTCTATCCACATAAAAATTTCGGTATAGACAGTTTGCGGGCAGGCGTAACCACACCACAAGCGACCGGCGACAGCGGTGAACAAAAACAGCGAGAGGGCCGAGATGACCAGCAAACCCGTCAAGTAAATAAAGTCCTGCGGGTAGAGCACCAACTTGAAGATATAAAAGCGCCGTGCGGCTAAATCAAACAAGACCGCCTGGCGCTCACCCCAGTGCAGCCAGGGCAGGCCGTAAAACAGCAATTGCGTAAAGAGCACCATGGCCCAGCGCAAGCGCGCAAACCTGCCGCTGACGCTGCGTGGGTATATTTTTTGGTGCGCTTCGTACAGAGACACCAACACCGGGCTAGCCCCTTCGGGTGGGCTGATCGGGCTGGTGTCCTTAGAGACGGCGATGGGAATGACGGTG
>CANFJQ010000036.1 GCA_947447615.1 Comamonadaceae bacterium | reverse complement strand
GATATTGTGGCCACCATGCTGGAAGAAAGTGGCCTGCTGGCCCATTACCGCCAGGACCGCGAAGGCGAGGACCGCATCGAAAACTTGGAAGAACTGGTCAACGCCGCCGAAAGCTTTGTGCGCCTGGAAGGCTTTGGCCGCCAGGAAGCGGCGCGGGGCGGGGCCGCTGGCGCAGCGCCGGTTATGGACGAGGTCGTTCTGCAGGCGCAGCAAGCGTCCACCGATACGCCCGCACTGGAGGAGCCTGAATTTGGCGAAACCGGCGAAACCCTATCGCCTTTAACTGCCTTCCTAACCCACGCCGCTTTAGAAGCGGGCGACAACATGGCCCAGGCCGGGCAAGACGCGGTGCAACTCATGACCGTTCACGCCGCCAAAGGCCTGGAGTTCGATTGCGTGTTCATTACCGGCATGGAAGAAGGCCTGTTCCCCCATGAGAATGCCATGAGCGACCGCGACGGGCTAGAAGAAGAGCGCCGCCTGATGTACGTGGCCATCACCCGTGCGCGCGATCGGCTCTACCTGAGTCATTCGCAAACCCGCATGCTGCACGGCCAGACGCGCTACAACCTAAAAAGCCGCTTTTTTGACGAGTTGCCTGAGGGCAGCCTGAAGTTCCTCACGCCCAAACGCGCGCCTGCGCGCAGCGCTTGGCAAGGGTCGGGCGGCAGCGCCTGGTCGTCACCGGCGTCGAGTACCCGCACCGAAACCTACAACGCCGGCCCGCCCGTGGCCCGCAAAACTGACTCCGCCCACGGATTGCGTGTGGGCTTGCAGGTGTTTCACACCAAGTTTGGCGAAGGCAAGGTGCTGACCTTAGAAGGCGAGGGTGCCGACGCCCGCGCCCAAGTCAGCTTCCCCCGCCACGGCACCAAATGGCTGGCTTTGGCTGTGGCGAAGTTGACGCCGGTGGAGTGAGCTGGCGTTTGAGGCTGGGCGCATGCGGTTGCTACCGTCGTGCATCAAAAGCGCAATCCGCAGGGCGTGAGCGGCATACCTCTCAGGCATGATTTTGTCGCCTCAATCCTTGACAAGCGTCAAAGCGATGGCGCCAGAGAAGGCGCATGATGCGCTCATGACCCATACTATTTCCGCCATGCAGCACCACCATGCCATGGTGCATCTTGAACGCCTTGAAAACATGCTGGCTGATTTGCTCCGCCTAATCAGTGAGCAGCGCGGTGGGGAACGCTCGCGGGCCGAGGTAGCGGCTAAATCCTTGCCGGGCCCTGGCGATTCGCATGCACAAAGCATCACCCAGCGGGATATGGACTTTTTCATTGGCGAGCGCGAACTCGACCGTTTGCATGAGGTGGAGGCTGCGCTCAAGCGCCTACACCAAGGCAGCTACGGCTTTTGCACCGCATGCGGCAGTGAAATACTAGAAGCCCGGCTGGACGCGATGCCCGAAACTGCGCACTGCATGGCTTGCCAAACCCAGCTCGAAGCGCACAGCGGCGTTTAAGGCCCAGGCGCAGAAGCAGCAATTCGAAGCGGCGGCTCAGCGCACGCAGTAAAAATGTAAATCTGGCCCTCGGACTTCGTCGGCGCTGCGCACCGGCGAGGGGTTGGGCAGGTCTGGCGCATACACCTTGCCGTCCGGCAAGGCCCAGACGTCGCTACGCAAACTCACACCACCGTTGTAATCGCCCAATGCAGCCAGGTATTCCAATTCGGCCACGGTAGGCAGGCGCGCGCTCATATTGCTGCAAGCCCGCTCGGCGGCTGCAGGGCCGGCGGTATGCGCCACCGGCATGCTCGGTGCGCCCAGCAGTTCTAGGTTGCGGTTGCCCACTATCACCCTGGATGGGAACTTGGTCTTCTGAAAATAATCGAACACCTGCCCGGCCACGTTTTGCATCACCGACTGCGGCAGACCCTGGGCCTGAAAACTGCGGGTGGCTCCGTCTTTGGCTTCCAAATGCATGGTGACCAGCACCTGGCCATTGCAGTCTTGCGCAAACGAGTAGGTACCCCAAAAAATGCCGTACAGATCGCGCACCAGCTTGTCATCCAAATAGCCCTGGCGCTTTTGGTCGCGCAGGCCGCGAACCAATTGGGTTAGCGGCATCGGGTTGAAAAAAGCGATCTTGCGCTGGCCCGGCTGCAGATCGCGGTAATACGCGTCCAAGTTGGCTTTAAAGCTGCCCTCGAGCAGCACGTCCATGCCCATGCCGGCATTGGACTGGGCGCGGTTGGCGTTCTCCATCTCGTCCATGGCTTGCACAATACCAAAGGCCACCGCCTCTTTGGCGCCTTCACGGATCAAGGCGACCACGTTTTGCAGCATCTCTTGCGATTGCTGGTTCTTGGTCTTGGCGTAATTTTCCTGGTACTGGCACAAGTCTTTGCCGCGCACAAAGGGGATGGTGGGCCAGATTTGAATGGGCTTTGCGGCCTGGGCCAATGCGGCCTCGCCCGCCAAAACGCCTGCGAGCAGCAGGCTGGCTTGCAGACCGCGGGCGAGGGCGGCCCAGCGCGGACGGATTATTTTTTCCAACGGCAAAGTATGCATCTTGTGTTCTTTCCGGTTCTGACAAGCCTGAACCCGAGACGCGGGCCCATGAAAAGTCCGACGCTCGCGCACACGATTCTAGGGCGCGGTCCCGCACGCAGGCTTACGGCGGGGCGGATGCAGCGCCCGGCCCGCGCCGCCTGTGCCCCATCACGTCAAGGCGCTTTGGTAGCGAGGGCGCTCCCGCCGCTCCAGCCCGGCGGCGGCAGGATGCCTTTGACCGCCGCTTGCGCGATTTTGAAAAACACATCGGTGTTGTCGATGACGCCGGTAAATGCGTGCGCCCCCGGGCCGAAGGCTGACAGCGGGATATCGGTGGCCGTGTGCACCGCGCTTTCACCGGGTACTTGGCCGGTGATCATGTATTTGCCCTCCGCGTCGCGCGCTAGGGGGCCGGCGGGGTAGATGGCCAAAGGCTCTTTTTTTACAAAAGGCTGCTGGCTGTCTTGCAAGGGCCGCTCGTTAGTGCGGAAGTCCTCCATGCGATCCGAGTTAGCGCCGTAACCCACCAGCATGCGGTTGTCGATGTCTGTGGTTTCCGGGTAGCCATCGGCAGAGAGCTTGTACTTCGGAAACCCGGCTTGCTCATAGACGCCAACCACGGCGTCGCGCAGCGCGGTGCCCCCGCCTTCGCGTACCAGAGCCTGCAAGCGTGCATCGCTGACGCGCGAGCCACCGATCAGGGCCACACCAGCACATTCATGGTCGGCTGTGACGATCACGAGCGTGTCGCTGCGCTTGGCGGCATAGGCCTGGGCCAAGGCCACAGCCCGGTCAAACTCCAAGGTGTCGAGCATCCAGCGCTCGCTGTCCATGGCGTGGGCCTGCTTGTCGATGGAGGCACCTTCAATCATCAGCACGAAGCCATTTTTCTGACGGTCCAATACGGTCAATGCCTTGCTCGCCATCTCGTCGAGCATGGGTTGGTCGGGAAATCCATAATCGTCAACCACACGCCCACCCACCCCCAAGGCCTTGCCGCGGCGACCGTCTATTTTGTCCAAAGCGACATTCATGTTCGATAGGGCAAACAGGCCTAATAATCGATCGGTGCTTTTGGCGTCGATGGCGTCCAGGGCGGACTTATCAGCCGCATAGCGGAAGCCCGCGCTTTGAAACTCGGCCAAGAGGTTGCGGTCTTTGTCCATGGCGCCCGGTGCAGCGCCCCATCGCTTAACGATATCGGCGGTATGCGCATCGGTGGCTGAAAACGCATAGTCACTACGCTCAGCGCGCGCAGAGCCGGGCGTAGTCGAGGGTAAAAACCATTTGCGTCCACCACCCATGAGCACCTGCAAGCCGCTGATGCCCCGGTCATCAAAAAATTGGTCCACGATACCCGTGCCCGCTCCCCGGTTGCTGGTATGGACCGCATTGCCTGCAGGCGTGGCGTCAAACACGTCCGCCGTGGTCACCACACCCAGGGCTTTACCCTGGGTACGGTGCAGGTACTCGCTCAGGTATTCAATGCGCGGGTTGTCAAACGGGTCGATGGTGTCATCGGGGAAAACGCCTTCTTCATTGTTGTTATTTTTATTGCCTGATACATAGGCGGTCATACCGGGCGAGGAGTCCGTCACAAAGGAGTTGAGCGATGACGTCTTGACCATGCCGGTCACCGGAAAGGTGTCCATGGCCAACGGTTTGATGGCTTTGCCCTGGGCATAACCGCCCGCCACCAGTCGCGCCGCCGTGCGTTGCGCTGCACCCATGCCGTCACCGAGCAAGATGATGATATTTTTAACCTTTTGCGCGCCTGCTAGGAGGGCAACAATTTCAAAATTTCCCTCGGCTGTGACGGTTTGTCCATCACTTTGGGTGGCCGTCACGCGCAGGCTGTGCACGCCCGGCTTATCGACGCTGAATGCGCGGACGCTGGCCAGTGTTGCATTGGCTGGGACGCCTTTGAGACAGGAGGCCTCGCACGTCTTGAGCGCCGCCGGTGCGGCAATGGTTTTGCCGTCCACCGCGAACACGGCACTGCTGATTTGTTTGGCCGCATCGTCGGGGCGGATGGTCGCTTGCAGGTCAAAGCGCTGGCCGGGCAAAAAGCGGGCAATTAGCGGTGCGGGCTGGCCGCTGCTAAAAAGTTCGCTCGGCGGTGTAAGTCGCGTCACGGTGGGCGCAGCATAGGTCGCGCAAGCCAACCATGTCGATGCCAAGGCGCAGGCCAGGCGGGCAGGGCGGTGGTTCAAGGTATTCATGCGTTACTCCGGGTGGAAAAAGTCAAAAAAGGGAGGTGTCAAAGTGGCGAGACTGGTATTCTTGTATCAAGCCCAGTCAATGCGTGTGCTGCATCGCATGTCGATAAGTAAAAAATTCTGTGGCGTTCATACGGCGCGTCGCTTCGCTGTCCAGTTGCAAGCGCACCCAGCTCACGCGTCCATCGCTGCCCTCTTGGCGGCCGATGTCCAATACGCCTACCACTTCGACCAGACCGCGTCGGTAGGCAACCATCCAGTCTCGTTGCTCGGCGGGAAGGGAGACCAGCACGGTCGAAGGCGGCAGGTCATCGGCTTCGCCATCCGCGTGTTGGCTCATGAGCACCGGACGCGGCGTGAGCAGAAATTGACCGGGAGCCGCGACTTCTTGTTGCACCAAATAACCTTGTAAGGCAACCCGCTGGCCCTGTGCACGCTGGAGCGAAGGGCTGATTTCCAAACCCTTGGCTCCAACCGGGAACTGAAAAAATTCTGTCATACGCAGGCGCGTTACGTCGACTTGGGTATCCATGGATTGCGCCAGTGCCACCGGCAGGTACAAGCCCACGAGGAGACCAAGGCAAGCAGTACCGACGTACCTGCGCCCGCGCTGGAGAGATGTTTGGAGGTGCATAGAGGGCAGACAGAATGGGTAAATAAGCGTGGAGGGAGCGACGGCTACGCGCTTGAGCTTAAATCCTAAGTTGTCATCATGACAATACGGTGAAGCACGCCAAGGTGCGCGCCTGGCGGACACCGACCGTACCTGAAGCCGTGGACCTCGAGTCGTCCCTGCCCCTAGGTAAAGCGGTGGTGATGAATATGCTCAGCCCCGGCCCTTATATTTTTTGGACCTTGGTGACCGGCCCCATTTTGGTCGCGGGTTGGCGCCAATCGCCGGCATACGGTCTGTTCTTCATGGGTGGTTTTTATCTGCTGCTGGTGGGCGGACTGGCCGCTATCGTCATGGTGTTTGGCTTGGCTGCGCGCTTTGGAGCGGGGATACAACATGCCTTGCTGGGCCTGTCAGCCGGCGCCTTGCTGGTGTTTGGCCTGTTCCAACTGAGCAAAGCACTGCCTTAGTAAGGCGGGACTCCAGCGCATCGGAGTGCGAAGTCGTATGGCCAGAAAAGGACTTATGCTGGTACGCTTGCACCGCACTGTACCGGCGCAAGGCCAAACCCCAAGGAGCGCGCCATGGCTGACTTGCCATCCCCGGATTTTTCTAAAGGCTGTGCCTATGTGCGCGGCCAGTACCTGCCCATTGCACGGGCCAGTATTCCCATCACTGACCTCGGCTTTTTGCATTCGGACGCCACCTACGACGTAGTCACCGTTTGGGACGGCGCATTTTTCCGGCTGGACGCCCACCTAGAGCGCTTTGCGCGCAGTTGCCAACGTTGGCGTTTGAACCCAGGTGTGGATGACGCGCAGATTACCGCCATCTTGAGCGAGTGCGTGCGCCGTAGTGGCTTGCGCGCCTCGTATGTAGAGATGCTGTGTACGCGAGGCCAGACGCCTTGGGGCTCGCGCGATCCGCGCCAGGCAGTGAACCAGTTTTACGCCTTTGCCGTGCCTTTTGTCTGGCTCGCTAACGCGCAGCAGCGCGCCACCGGCCTGCATATGCGCATCAGCCATGTGCAGCGCATACCTGCGGCATCCGTAGACCCGACGACCAAGAATTACCACTGGAATGATCTGACCATGGGCTTACTCGATGCCTTGGACGGTGGTGCAGATACCGTGGTGCTGGTGGACGACAAAGACCATGTGATCGAAGGGCCGGGCTTTAATGTGTTTTGTGTGCGGGCGGGCCAGATCGTTACCCCGGACCAAGGCATGCTCGAGGGCATCACCCGACGCACCGTGATGGAAATGGCCCAGTCCCTAAGTTTGCGCGTGCAGGTGCGGCCCGTGAGCGCCACCGAATTTCGCGCGGCGGACGAAGCCTTTATCTCCAGCTCTGGCGGCGGCGTGTTGCCGGTCACGCGGGTCGATGGCAAGCCTATGGCCGATGGCGCGATCGGCCCCATTACCCGCAAGCTGTCAGATACCTACTGGGCCTGGCACCAGGACCCGGCGATGCAGGTCGCGATTGTCTATTGAGGGGGCGGCGCTAGGCGCGCGTCCAAACGGCTAAAAAAACGATTCCGGCAGGCTCGCGTCTGGCACGCCAGTGAGCTTGCCCAACTCGCGGTGAAAGTGCGACAGCATGGGCTCGTTTTGGCCAAAGACCACGCCAGGCAGGCGGCCACTGGCTAGGTTGATATGGATGTTTTGCTGCTGCGTAAAGTCTTCGCCGGATATCACCTCGGTCGAGACTTTCCAGCTCTTGTTCCAGCGCGCCGCATCGGCTTCGCTGGCAATAGGCTCGGGAATATAAAACCGTACCCGCGCCCGCGTGCGGCCTACGTCTAGCGGCTGGAAATCCCACAACTCCATATGCCCATCCATGGGAATATTGAGCACCGCATGCGGAGACACCGAAAAAATCGTGGATGCGTGCTTGAGCACCGACCATTCAGACTCGGGCAAGTCGCGTTGGTCGTTAATGCTTTTGCGCGGCAGCGGGAATAGCGCATGCGGGCCGAAGCATTCGTAAATCACCGGGTAGCAGCGAAAACGCGGTGCCAGCGTGTTGCGGTGCAAGGCGGCTATGTGGTAGCCCTCCATAAAGGTTTCTAGTAATAGCTTCCAGTTGGCGGCAAAGTCCCAAAACACCTCTTGGTAAAAATGAAAATTACCAAAGCCAAATTCGTCCATGCGGCTGTGCATGCCAAAGGTGTCGCGCTGTGCGTCTATGGGCTCCTTACCCTGTGGGCGCACCAGCAGCATGCCGCCGGTTTCCAGGCAGGGCACTTCGATTAGGTTGAACTGCCCGCAGTCCATGCGCGTTTGCAGTTGGGCGAAGCCACCCATGTCGTTGGCGTGGCGTATCAAAGTGCCGCTGTTGTCATAGGTCCAGGCATGGTAGGGGCAGCTAAAGCTGTGCTGCGACTGGCCGCGGTGCTCGACAAAGTGGCCTTGGGCATCTAACGCAAAACCCACCAGGCGCGAGCCCCGGTGGCGGCACATGTTTAAAAAGGCTTTGACGCTGCCGTCAGCCGTGCGCGTCAAAAAAATGGGCGCACCGGGCAGGTCGCAGGTAAACCAGGCGCCGGGTGCGGGCAGGTCGGGCGAGAAGCCCGCCAGCAGCGGCACTTGGCCGCGAAACAGCGTGCTCAGTTCGCGCTGGAAGTGGTCTGGGCAGGTATAGCGGGAAGCGGGATTCCAATAAGGCGCGTCACACAAAGGCGTGGTGTTGGCGTCAATATGGGCAAAAGTCTGTTTCAGCAGCGCGACCTGGCGTTCGTGTTTCATCAAGGCTCCGCAAGCAATAAGGGCACGTCGCGCCAGGGCGGGTGTGCGGCAACCAAGCGCTGGCTACCTCGATTCATTCTAGCCAGAGGTTTACGGGAGGCTTGGCTTGTTGCGGGCTTAGCTTGGGCTTGCACCGGGGCTGCCTCGCCCGTCAGCGCAAGGCGTGCCGGGATGCGGCTCGCAAGTCACTTCATTACTTCAGCAAACGGTACATCTTGACCGCGCTGGCTGGCTGCCGATTAGCGCATTGCTGCTGCTTCTTTGCGAAAGACGCTGCCCCCAGCAAAGCGCGCCTGCGCGCCGAGCTGCTCTTCAATGCGCAGCGCATGGTTCCACTTCACCATGCGTTCGCCGCGCGCGAAGGAGCCGACTTTGAGCTGGCCCACATTCCATCCAATGGCCAGATCGACGATGGTGTTGTCTTCGGTTTCGCCCGAACGCGCCGACACTATTGCGCTGTAGCCCACTGCCTTGGCCGCAATCCAGGCGTCCAGGGTTTCGCTCAGGGTGCCACGCTGGTTGGGTTTGAGCAGCACGGCGTTGGCCGCGCCCAGCGCTGCGGCCTGGCGAATCAGCGCTGCACTAGACACCAAGTAGTCGTCGCCCACAATTTGCAAGCGATGGCCCGCCGCTTGGGTGAAACGCGCAAAGCCCTGGGGATCGTCTTCGGCCAAAGGGTCTTCAATCGACACAATCGGGTATTTTTCTATCCAGCCCAGCAGCATCTCGATCAAAGCATCCGAGTCCATTTCCCGCGCTTCCAGGCCCAGGCGATAGTGTCCCGATTTGCCAAATTCGGAGGCCGCAATATCCAGGGCAATGGCCACCTGTTCGCCCGGAATAAAACCTGCGCGCTCGATAGATAGCACCAGGGTTTCCAGCGCCTGCTCGTTGCTGGCAAAGTCAGGCCACCAGCCGCCTTCGTCGGCAACCCCGTGCAAGCTGCCGCGCTGGGCCATCAAAAGGCCGGCGTGGCGATAGACCTCTGCGGTCCATTCCAGCGCCTGGGCAAAATTATGCGCGCCGGGGCAGACCACCATAAAGTCTTGCACATCCACGCGCCGCCCCGCATGCGCGCCGCCGCCAAAAATCTGAATTTGCGGCATGGGCATGCGGCCCACTTGGCCTTGCCCGAGGTAACGGTACAAGGGCATGCCCAATGCCGCTGCCATGGCATGCGCCGCCGCCATGGACACCGCCAAGGTGGCATTGGCGCCCAGGCGCGATTTGTTCTCGCTACCGTCCAGGGTTATGAGCACTTGATCCAGAGCCCGCTGGTCATCGGCAGGAGTGCCCACCAGTGCGCGGGAAATTTCGCCATTCACATGGCCCACCGCTTGCGTCACATCCAGGCCGCCAAAGGCCGCGCCGCCGTCGCGCAACTCCAGCGCTTCGCGACTGCCTTTGGAGGCGCCCGCTGGTGCAATCGCCCGCCCCATGGCGCCGTCACCCAGGACGACTTCAGCCTCCACCGTAGGGCGGCCTCGGCTGTCCCAGACCCGGCGCGCGTGGATCGATCGAATCGCAAAGTCATTCATGTCGGGAGTTCCTTGGCCCAGGCCTGGGCGATGTCTTGCAATTGGGAAGATGGCTTTAGTAAAAATGCACTAGCCACGCGCCGTACTTGCGCGCGCTGGGCGTCGTCGGTGATGTATTCCACCGGGGATTTACCGTCCACGCGCGCGAGAAACAAGCCTGGCAACAGGCGCGCGGCGCGTGCTTCTACGGCTTGCGGGCTTTCCCAATCCACGCCCGCCAAATAGCTGGCCACAAACACCCCAAAGCAGTGCAAAAAGTCTGCGCGGGCCGAAGGCGTCCATAGGCATTTGAGCAAAAAATGGTTCAGGCAAAACGCCAGGTCAAAAGCCGGATCGCTCCAAGTGGCGCATTCGGCATCTAGCAGCACCGGGCCCTGGCTACCCAGCAAAATATTTTTGGGGCTGACGTCGCCATGCACCAAAGTTTTGGCATGGCTTTGGGTTTGCAGGACCAAGGCGTGCAGTGCGCTTGCCAGATCGGGATGGCGCTGCGCCGTGGCTAGCAAGTAGGGCGCCAGGCGGATTTCAAAAAAGATTTGCTGTGTGGGAAATTCGGCTGCCAAACCGTCTTGTTGTGCGGCGTAGCTGTGGATACGCGCCAGCACTTCGCCCACCGCTTGGGCGGTGGCTGCCTCGGCTCGGCCTGCGTGCAGTTCCTGCTTCCACAGGCGGTAGTCGGCTGGCGGCAAGTAGCGCATCACCAGTACGCCCAGTTCTGCGTGTTGACCCAGTAGCGCAGGCGCGCAAGCGGGCGATGCCGTGTTCGCAACTTGTAGCCAACGTGCTTCATACAGGTTGCGTTCGACCGGCGCTTGCCAGTCGGCGGCAACGCGTAATTTGGGCAGCGCACGTTTGGCGCAGACCAGGCCCTTGTCGGTTTCAATGCACCAAATGTCGGAAGACACCCCGCCCGTGAGCGGCGTGCCATGTAAGCTGCTCGCGCTGGACAAGCCCAATTCACGCAAGGCCCGCGCAAACTCGGGCGGGACGGGCGTGTCAAGCATGCGAGGCGTAGGACGACTCGACCAATTTAACCAGTGCGTACAGGGCTTGGTTCACCGGCGTGGGCACGCCTAGCGCTTGTCCGCGCCGCACCACAAAGCCATTGAGGTGATCGATCTCGCTGGGCTTGCTGCGGGCCATGTCTTGGGCGGTAGAGGACTTTTGCCCTGCCATGGTCTTGGTAATCGTGGATACCGCGTGCATCGCAGTGGCTTCGTCCAAACGGGTGCCGTCGGCCAGCGCCACCGCAATCACCTCGCGTACCAAAGCGACCTGGGTCGTCTGGATAGCCTCTACCGCCGCCAGCTTGCCGTAGCTGGTTTGGGCTAGCCCGGAAATCGCATTAAACACACAATTAATCAGCAGCTTGGACCAGAGGTCAACCATCACGTCTTGCGAAATTTGCACCGGCACCTGGGCGCTGGCAAAAAGTGCCACGATGTCCGCCAAGGCTTGCGGCGCATTGCTGAGTCTGGGGGTATGCATGGTGCCGATGACCAGCTCGCCCCGGCCATGGTGTTTGAGGCACCCCGGCGCGGATATTTCGGTGGCCACGTACACCACGGCTGGAATCACCGGGTTGGGCAGTGCGCTGGCAATCAGCGCTGCGTTCTCCACACCGTTTTGCAAACTCATGATGATGGCTTGGGGCGCCACATGCGCGGCCATACTGTGCGCAACAGCCGCCGTGTCGGTGGACTTTACGCAAAACAACACCAGGTCTGCTTGGCGCAAAGCCGCCAGATCGGTAGTGGCGGGAATGCGCACGCTCTCCACCGAAGTGGACTTGGCCAAGTCCAGTTGCAAGCCATGGCTTTGTATCGCCTGCACATGCGCAGGCCTGCCGATCAGCGTGACTTGGTGCCCGGCGCGCGCCAGCATGGCGCCAAAAAAACTGCCAACCGCACCAGCGCCAACGACGACAGTGTGTTGAATGGGAGATGTGCGCATACAGAATCCTTAGTTGCGCAAAGTATAGGGTGGGTGTTCTGGCCAGCAGCGGGCCAGCACCACCCTGCGCAACGCGCTTGGCTGAATTTAGGCCATCAGCCCCAAAAATTTTGGCAAGGCGGTGGACAAGGCAGGCACCAGTGCGATCAGCAAACTGCCCACAAAAATTGCCAGTAAGGCGGGGGTCACCGAGCTGGCCACGCTACGAATGGGTTTACCGAACATGGCGGACGCAAAGAAAATATTCATGCCGGCTGGGGGGCACAGAAAGCCCATTTCCATAGCCGCTAGAAACAAGATGCCAAAGTGCACCGGATCAATGTCGTAGCTTTGCGCCACGGGCAATAGCAAGGGCACCAGCACCACAATCGCTGCGAATATCTCCATCAGCGCGCCGGCAAACAGCAAAAAAACCACCAAAGCAACCAGAAAAATCGCTTGGCTAGGAATCAGGTTTTGGGTCGCAGTTATGGCTGCATCGGGAATGCCGGCGTCGATCAGAAAATTGGTGAGCGCAAGCGCCATGCCCAATATCAGCAGCACCCCGCCAATGATTTGGGCGGCATCGCTCAAGCAGCTAAATAGTGTTTTTAAGGACAATTCCCGGTGGACGAAGGCCTGGGTTATCAGAGCATAGGCTGCGGTGAGTGCCGCGCTTTCCATGGGTGTAGCCAGGCCGCTAACGAGCGAGCCGATGGCTACTACCGGCGCCAATATTTCCCATTTGGCAAGCCACATAGTTTTCCAGACGGCGGCGGCAGATGCTCTTGGGGCTGCGGTGTTCGGATGCGCGGTCGATTTCAAGAATCCACCAAAAATCAATAAGCTCATCACCATGACCAGCGCCGGTATCGCGCCCGCTAAAAACATGGTGCTAATGGGTACGCGCGCCACAATCGCATACATGATGAGCGGTACCGAGGGCGCCAGCAATACACCTAAAGCGCTGGCACTGCTTACCAGGCCAATGCCTTTCTTTTCCGGGTAACCGGCATTGCTCAATAGCGGCAGCATCAAGCCGCCAAGCGCCAAAATGGTAACGCCACTGCCTCCGGTAAATGCGGTGAAAAACGAGCATAGCAAGGCGACGGCGACCACCGTGCCCTTCACGCCACCACCAAACAAGCTTACGAATAAGTCGCCCAGTCTTTGCGTAGCTCCGGTACGCGCAAATAGCAGCCCCGCCAAGGTAAATAAAGGCAGCGCAGGTAAGGATGGGTTGACGGTGATTTGGTAATGCGACAAGGCCACTGAGGCCAAAGGCATGCCTTCGCTCCAGAACAGCACTAGCGACAGGCCCCCCAACACAGTAAATATCGGCGCACCGGCAAGCAAAGCCGCAGCGAGTAAGGCGAATGCCGGCCAAGGAGAAAACGAGGTTCCCTCCAATTGCGCGGCGATGGCGATGCCTAGGCCTGGAATACATGCAGCCACCAGCGCTTCCAGAGGCAAACCTTTAGCGCACCTCGCGCCCAATTTAAAGCCCAGCAACACAAAGCACAAAGGCATGCAGGCTTGCAGGGTCCAGACCGGTAAGCCATAGGCCAGGGTATGCGCAGCGTCGCGCTCTGTGCTGACGAATTGCCAACTGGCGTAGGCCAGCATGCCGCACACCAAAGCGGCCAATAGCTGCGCCAGCCGCCACGCAGGCGTAAAGCCCTTGCTGCCATCGTTGGAGCCAAACGAGGTCAGGTGGCCATGCCTTTCTGCGGCCAGCGCGCCAAACATCGCCAGCACCAGGCCTAGATGCTGTACCACGACAGGCGCATTGGAAATGCCGCTTCCCAGCAAAGGCCGCATTACGATCTCAACGAGCGGGATGAGCATCATCAGCCCCAAAGCCAAGGCGGCGATTTGCTCGTCGATGCGGCCCAGCCAAGTACGAAGCGCTGCCAGGCGTGCCATAGCTACTTGGCCTTGCCCGCGCGGAAGTCTCTCAGATGGGCCTGTACCTCGTCAAAAGTGTCGGCTGGCACCATGGTGCCGCGAATCCGTGGGTAGAGCTTTTCAGCAAACTCGGTCCATTCGCGCATTTGCTCCGCGCTGGGGCGGCTGACTATCAGCCCCCGCTTTTTCATGGCGTCGACGGCTTCATCGACTTCTTGCCGGGCCTTGGCGCGAATTTGCACGCCTGCCTTCTCGCTGGCGGTACGCATAGCCGCCTGCGTGGCAGGGCTCATTTCCTCCCAGGTCTTCTTCGTCAGCACCAAGGCGCCCACAATCGGCGCCCAGTTGATCTCCAGCATATGGGGTGCCGAGGTATAAATCTGCGTGGCCAAGGCGAAGTAGGGCGTGGAGGGCACCACATTGATCATCCCGGTTTGGATGGCCGGAAGTATGTCCGAAGTCTCCAAGGGAACTGGCGTGTAGCCGAGGCTTTTCATAATCGCCTGCTGGTCGGGTTCAGAGCCCCAGGCAAAAAATTTCATTTTCTTGTAGTCCTCAGGTCTAAGCGCCGCATCTTTGGAAAAAAACCGCACCCACCCCGCATCGCCCCAGGCCAGCACGACAAAGCCTTTATCTAAAAATTTCTTCTCCATTGATGGCCGCATTTTTTCTCGGACGTAGTCCAACTCTTCCCACGACCTAAATAGCATAGGTATGGCTTGCAGCGCGGTGATCGAGGGCTCAATCTCTTGCAGACCCACGACGGACAGCAGGGCGCCTTGCAACTGGCCGATGCGCATGCGACGTGCCATTTCAGCCTCGCCGCCCTGGCTTCCGTCGGGATAGACCACGTATTTGCTGTTCTCTGCCTGGGCGGCCCGCCAGGCTTCGCCGATGTCCATGAGTTGGCGGTGGTACAAAGAATTTTTGGGAACCAGCGACCCGATGCGAAGCTGCTTATCCGCAGCCATGCAGTTTGGCACGCTTAGCCATGCCAGCGCCAAAAACAAAAAGGCAGTCAGTAGCCGGGAAGTTGTCGACAAGGAGTTCATAAATAAAGGTATTTCAAAATAGGTCGTCAGCGCTGCGAAGCAGCCACAGCGCCCGCTCGCGCATGAGCGTGTTACTGAGATCGGGGTGCTTATCGCTGACCTCTATGGCTGTTTTGAGCAGCATTTCAAAGGCTTCACGCTGGCCTTGCGCTAAGGCGATGCTTTCGGCTTTGGCAATATAGGCGCCTGCGTTTTGGCCCTGGCTGATCGTGATGGCAGCGTCGAAATATTGCGTGGCTTTGGCCAGCGATCCGCCGGGCTGGGCGGACTCAAAACTGCCCATCAAGCTGGAAAGTCCCCCGTTGCCAAAGTTGGGGTTTGCTTTCCAGGCCAAGGTGGCCAGGCGGTAGGCTAGGGGAAAGTCGGCAACAGCGTCAGGGGAGTCTTTGGCCAGCGATATATAGCCGCCCCAAGACGCAGCAGCCCAATACGCCAGGCCGACTTGGTCTGGCGCAATACGCGGCCACTGCTTGGCATCTGGATGGGCAAGTTTGGCCCGAAAGCCAGGCGTGGAGAGTTCCAAGGCCCGCATGAGGTGGCGGTGAGCGCGCAAATAGAGTCGCTTGGCGCGCTCGTTGGTGCGGTAGGCGGCCTGGGCATCGGTAGCTGCTAGGCGTTCGGCCTCGAAAGCCACATAAGCAAAGGTGTACTGGCATAAACCGGCACCCACTGCCTCTGCCAACTTCAGGTTGTCAGGCGTGTCCTTGAGGAGCGATTCCGATAGTTTTAAGTAAAAAGCGCTGGCCTCTCGCGCCAGACCGGGGTCTTCTTCCTGTGACTGGGTTTGTTTGGCCAATTCGTCACCAAGGCTTTTTTTAATCAGGGCGGTTGGCGAGCAGGCGCTGAGCCCGGTGAGCACGGCCGCAATGGCCAAAACCATTGATCGCTTTCCACGCAATCCGTGAAGGATGTTGCTAGCGAAGGCGGAAAGGTAACTCAAGAGATGTTTCGAATTCTTTGGA
The DNA here is from genome assembly GCA_947447615.1 of Comamonadaceae bacterium. GTDB lineage: Bacteria > Pseudomonadota > Gammaproteobacteria > Burkholderiales > Burkholderiaceae_C > Allorhodoferax. Next base: position 6,921 of record CANFJQ010000036.1, on the reverse strand, counting down.
TTTCCTTACGAATCTAGGTGAATTTCATGAATATTGCGTGACACGCGCTTTGGCCACGCTGCACGTGCGTGCAATCGGACATCGGCCATGCGGATGGAGCCCAAGGCAGGATGACGTTTGCGAAACTATTTAAACATTTTTTCCTTCGCTGCGCAGGCGCTCAATCATGAAGTCCGCCGCGTCCAGAATGTGTTTTTTCGCAAGGCGCTCCGCTTGTGCGGCTTGGCCTTTGACCACGGTCTCCAGTAATTCCTGGTGCTGCTCCCACACGTCGCGTGGTTTGTCGTCGCGTATCAGCACTTCGCCCATCACCCGCTGGGTGTGGGTCCAATGGGCTTCCATAGAAGGAGCCAGCAAGGGGTTGCCTGAGAGGGCATAAATGAATTGGTGGAAGGCCATGTCGGCAGCAATCATGGCGGGTACTGAGCCGCTGTCAGCGGCTTTGTTTCCAGCGCGTATCAAATTGGGGCCTTTGCTCCCGGCTTGTTCGGCATTGTTTTCGGCCGCTTTACGAAAGGCAAGGCCTTCGATCACGGCACGGACATCGTAAATTTGACGCACATAGGCCAGGTCCATCGGCGCTACTTGCAAACCGCGGCCTGGCGCATCTTGCAAGATGCCGTGGTTGCGCAGGAGGGTAAGTGCATGCTGTACCGGCTGGCGCGAGACGCCTAGACTTTGCGCGATTTGCTCTTGAATAATGCGGGCCCTCGCAGGTAGTTTGCCGGAAGCGATTTCAGACAGGATGGCCTTGTGTACCTGCTCAACCATCGAGGGTTGCGACGGAATAATTTTCATAGCGGCACTATAGACGACTAGGCTTTTGGTGAAGTGCTGCCGCCTTGGCGCCACTGCACTTCGGCCTCGTTCCAAGCGGCCAGCGCCTGCAGATCGGGCACCCAGGCCAAGCCGGACTTTGCGTCTGACGAAGGCGCTTCGGGCGTTACTACCACGTCCAACAAGGCCGGGCGATTGGCCAAAGCGCGTGCAATCGCAGCGGGTAGATCATCGGGATTTTCAACCCGCTCGGCATGCATACCAAAGCCGCGCGCCATGGCTGCGTGGTCCGAGAAGTTGAGCCGTGTGCCGACCACCTTGCCATGGTTTTCTTGCTGGTCACGCACTTCGATGGCCCAAGAGCCGTTGTTCGCAACCATGATGAGAACCGGAATTTGGTGGCGCACGGCCGTGTCTATTTCCATGGCGTTAAAGCCAAAAGCGCCATCGCCAGTCGCGACGACCACGGTGCGATCGGGATGCACCAGACTGGCGGCGATACCAAAAGGCGTACCGATTCCGATACATCCCAGCGAGCCCGGGTCTAGGTAGGTAGAGGCTGGCAGGCCCACGCGGGCGAAGCTTAAAAAATCGCCGCCATCGGCCACGACTACCGCGTCAGGCGGCAGCGCATCGCGCAAAGCGGCTAGCGCGCGGTTGGGGTGCATATGGCCATCGCTGCCCGGCGGCGCTGTGCGCATGCTGTGTTGCAATTTGTCGGATCGTGCCAAGTGCTGGGCGCGCAGTCCTTGCAGCCAGCTACTGTCGCTCGCAGGGGCGTGGGCGGGCGCTGCGTCCAATAATGCTTGAAGCGCGAGCGCCGGGTCGCACAGCATGCCAAGTTCGCCCTGGCGGTTATCGCGCAATTCGGCGGCGCAGTCGGCGATACGCAAAAATTTGGCGTCGCCAAATAGGGCGGGCGAGCCATAGGCCAGTTGAAAGTCCAGGCGTCGGCCCACGGTGATCACCAAATCGGCCTGGCCCATGACGGAGCCGCGCATGGCGCCGACCACGCTAGGGTGATCGTCGCTCACCAGGCCGCGGCTTTCGCCCGTGTCCAAGTAAGCAGCCTGGAGCCGCGAGAGCAGGGCGCCCAGCGCCGGCCCGGCATGGCGGGCGCCGCGTCCGGAAATAAACAAGGGCCGCTTAGCTGACCACAAAAGTTGTAGTGCTTGCGCCACGTCTGCGGGATGGGGCGCTTGGGGCTGGGGGCTGGAAGGAAAAAAATATTCTGGTAACTGTACGGCTTGGCTCACCTCGGCGCGTAAGACGTCCACTGGAAAGTCCAGGTATACCGGACCGGGCTCGCCACCTTGGCCCAGCGCGCGGGCGCTGGCTTCGCAAAGCTCTTGCGGTATCAAATCCGGGTGGCGCACGCTGCGCGCATAGCGGGTAATGCTGCGCACCAACTCGGTGTGGACGATATCCTGTAAAGCGCCCCGGTTTTCCTGCGCCCCGGGCGGCAGCCCAGAGAGCACCAGCACCGGCGCGCGGGCCACATGGGCGTTGGCGATGCCGGTCATGGCATTGGTAACACCAGGGCCCGCAGTCACTAGGGCCACGCCCAGACCGCCCGAGAGCTGTGCATCGGCATGCGCCATATAGACGGCGGCACGCTCGTCGCGCACGTCGATGATGCGTATGCCTTGCGCGTCGAGCTGCATCCAGATCGGCATGATGTGGCCGCCGCACAGGCCATAGACCCGTTGCACGCCGCGTGCCTTCAACCACCGGGCGATCACCGCTGCGCCGCTGTGTTCCTGCAAAGGGCTAATGACCATGTTGCGCTCCAAGGAATTCGAAGTCTTTATTATAATTGAATTCTGAATTCAGAGTTCCGAATTCATAAAACAGACGCCCGCCTTGGGTGATCACTAGATTGCAAGGAGTACGTCCATGGGCTATTTGCTCACCCTGGCCGATGCGGTCGCCACGCATGCGCGCCTTAGCCCGCACAAGGAGGCAACGCGCGATTCCAGGCGCAGCCTGCGCTATGGGCAATGGCATGCGCGCGCCACCCAACTGGCATCGGGTTTGGTCGGCCTCGGCCTGTGCAAGGGCGACCGGGTGGCTGTGCTGGCTTACAACTGCGTGGAGTGGATGGAAATCTATGCGGCCATGGCGCGGGCGGGACTGGTGGTGGTGCCTCTCAACTTCCGCCTCAGTGCGCCTGAGATTGCCTACATCTTGCAGGACGCGCAGGTACGCGCCGTCTTGGCTGGTGCCGATTTCGTGTCACTGATAGACAGCTTGCGCCCCGACTTAGCGCTTGCGCCAAGCCATTACATCGCGTTTGAAACCCTGGGCGCCCAGGTAGCGCGGCCGCAGTGGCAGGACTATGAAACCTTGATAGCTGATGCGGATAGTGCACGCTTATTTGATGCGGTGGACCAGGACGATATCTGTGCGCTGATGTACACATCGGGCACCACCGGACGGCCCAAGGGGGCGATACGACTGCATCGCGGCAGTGTCTTGTTGGCATTGGCGACGGCCACTGAAATGAGCTTTAGCCGTGACGACACCGCATTGCTGGTGATGCCGATGTGCCACGCCAATTCGCTGTATTTCGCGAACACCTTTATTCACCTGGGAAGTACTTGCATTATTGACGACCAGCGTAGTTTCGACCCCGAGGCTTTACTTGCCACGCTGGCGCGCGAGAAGGTGACTTTCACCTCATTGGTGCCCACGCACTACATCATGATGCTGGGCTTGCCCGAGGCGGTGAAGGCGCGCTATGACGTCAGCGCAGTGGGCAAGCTCATGATCTCTTCGGCCCCGGCGCGCCGCGATACTAAGCTGGCCATCCTGGCGCATTTTGCCAACAGCCGCTTGTACGAACTCTATGGTTCTACCGAAGCGGGCTGGGTGACGCTCTTGCGGCCAGACGAGCAATTGCACAAGCTGGGCTCAGTAGGGCGCGAGTGGGCTGGCAGCGGCGCGATACGGTTGCTCGATACCGACCGGCGCGAAGTGCCCGATGGCGAAGTCGGTGAGCTTTTCTCCAAGTCGCCTTATGTGTTTGCCGGGTATTGGAAGAACCCCGAAAAAACCGCGCAAGCCTTTGATGGTCTGTGGTGCTCGGTGGGCGATATGGCGCGCCGCGATGCCGATGGCTACATCTGGCTGGTGGACCGTAAAAGCAACATGATCATTAGCGGCGGTGAAAACATTTACCCCTCGGAGGTGGAAGGTGTGTTGGGCGCGCATCCCAAAGTCAAGGATGTGGCCGTCATCGGTCTGCCGAATCCCAAGTGGGGTGAAGCCGTGCATGCGGTCGTGGTCTTGCACCAAGGGCAAAGCGCCGATGCGCAGGAATTGCGCAACTGGTGCAAGCAACAACTGGCCGGTTTCAAGTGTCCCGCGTCGGTTGACTTTATTGCGGACGCAGCGATGCCGCGTACCGCCACTGGAAAAATTTTGCACCGGGTACTACGCCAGCAATACCAGGAGGTGCCACGCGGATGAGGCATGGGCTTGCAGCGCCATTGCTAGTTACAACCACTATCCAGACAAAGAAATTACAAGGTCTTTTGAAATCCCATCAAGGGCCTAGGGTTTCCCCTGTAGGTAGCCTGCTATCACCCGCAGTGCCCGATTCGAATTGATACTTTCTGTGCCACTTTAAACCACCGTGCGTATGCACTTAACCCACCGGAGACCACAATGCGTGTTATTTCCATTGCGAAAGCGAACCCTGAAGTCGCAGGCTGCGACGAAGAAAGCGGCGAAGTCCGCAAAGTCAATTTGCCGCTGGCGCGGCGCGAATTTTTGAAAGGCTCTGGCCTGTTGTTCGGTACCCTGGTCAGCGGTTCGCTGCTGGCTGGTTTGGCGCCTTCCAACGCCTGGGCCCTGGAGCTCAAAAAACTATCCACCGCTGAAGGCCAAACCTTGATGGCCATGGGCCGCGTGCTGTACCCGCACAAGCGTTTGCCCGATGCCGTGTATGCCTTGCTGGCCAAAGACCTTGACGCCAAAGCCGCAGGCGATGCAGCTAGCGCCAAGATGATTCAAGACGGCATTGCCTGGTTGAACAGTTCGGCTGGCGGCAGCTTTGCCAATGCCAGCGCCGCTAAGCGCGACGAGATTGTGCGCGGCATGGAAGGCACCGCGTTTTTCGGCACGGTACGCGGCCAGTGCATCACTTCACTTTACGACAACGACATGGCCTATGCCGTGTTTGGCTACCCCGGCTCGGCCTGGGAAAAAGGTGGCTACATCACCCGTGGTTTCCAAGACCTCAAGTGGTTGCCCGAACCTTCCAAAGAAGCCAGCCCCCCGCCCTATATGGGCTAAGCCTTTCAACCTAATTTTGGAGAATAAAAATGGCTAAATTTGATTTTTCAGACGACTCCGTCGTCGTGATTATTGGCTCGGGTGCCGGTGGCGGTACGCTGGCAAATGAGTTGTGTCAAAAAGGTATCAAGGTCGTGGTGCTGGAAGCAGGTGCTCTGCAATCGAGCGCGACTTTTATCAATGACGAATGGAAGTCCTTTGTGCAACTGGCTTGGCTGGATGCGCGCACTACCTCGGGCTCCTGGCGCGTGGCTAAAGACTTTGCCGGGCTGCCCGCGTGGATTTGCAAAACCGTGGGCGGTACGACTACCCACTGGGCCGGTGCGTCGCTGCGCTTCCAAGACCATGAGTTCCGCGTTAAGTCGGAATATGGCGAAGTCAAGGGCGCCAATTTGCTGGATTGGCCCATCACCCTCAAAGACCTGGAGCCCTATTACGCCAAAGCCGAATACAAAATGGGCGTGACCCGCACCAACGGTATTCCAGGCTTGCCCGGCAACAATAACTTCAAAGTCATGCACGCGGGCGCCTCCAAGCTGGGGTACAAAGAAGTGCATACCGGCAATATGGCTATCAACAGCCAGCCGCGTGATGGACGAGGCCGATGCATGCAGCTGGGCTTTTGCTTCCAGGGCTGCAAAAGCGGCGCCAAGTGGTCTACGCTGTATACCGAAATCCCCAAAGCTGAGGCGACGGGAAATTTCGAAATCCGCCCGCAATCGCACGTCACCCGTATCGAGCACAATGCGTCTGGCAAAGTGACCGCCGTGGTCTATTTCGACAAAGACGGCAAAGAGCAGCGCCAAAAAGCCCGCATTATTTGCGTAGCCGGTAACTCCATCGAGACACCGCGTCTGTTGCTATTGTCTGCGTCCTCTATGTTCAAAGACGGCCTGGCCAACTCATCGGGTCAGGTGGGACGCAACTACATGCGCCACATGACCGGCTCGGTCTATGCTGCATTCAAGAACCCGGTGCATATGTACCGTGGTACCACCATGGCCGGTATCATCCGCGACGAGGCGGCGCACAATCCCAAGCGCGGATTTGTCGGCGGCTACGAAATGGAAACCCTGAGCCTGGGCGTGCCGTTTATGGCAGCCTTCCTCAACCCGGGCGGCTGGGGCGCTGATTTCGCCTGGTGGATGGACCATTACACCAACCTGGCCGGTATGTGGCTGGTGGGCGAAGACATGCCACGAGAAACCAACCGCGTCACCTTGAACACCAACGTCAAAGACCAATGGGGCAACTACATACCCAATGTGCACTTTGACGACCACGATAACGACATCGCCATGCGCAACCACGCGTTCACGCAAGGAGAGCGGGTGTACCAAGCGGCCGGTGCCATCAAAACCTTCCGCACGCCGCCGTACCCCTCGACCCACAACCTGGGCACCTGCCGCATGAGTGCACGTCCGCAAGACGGTGTGGTGAATGCCTTTGGCCAGACACACGATATACCAAATCTGTTCATCAGCGACGGTAGCCAGTTCACCACCGGTGGCGCTGAGAACCCGACGCTGACGATTGTGACGCTGGCTATCCGCCAGGCTGATTACATCGCCAAGCAAATGACAGAGCGGGCTATCTAAGATGTCCCGTTTGGGAGTAGGAGCAGTCCATGTGTGAATATTTCGTCAAAGCCGACCCCATCCAGTATGAACAGCGCTCGCGCACCGTGCGTATCCGAAATGTGCTGACCAGCTTGCGCCTGGAGAACATGGTGTGGGATATTCTGGCCGAGATGGCCGAGGAAGAGGGCTGCACCACGAATGCTTTGATTTCGCAATTCCATGACGAAATCTTGGCGCATCGTGGTGAGGTCCCCAACTTCGCGTC
>CANFJQ010000035.1 GCA_947447615.1 Comamonadaceae bacterium | reverse complement strand
GCTTTTGACATCGCTTGCGTCGTCTGCGTAGCGGGGGGCGCTACCTGTGGCGCAGGCACCGCGCTACAGTGCGCACATTGCCGCCCACCCGAGAAACAAGCCATGTCCAGCCATCTGCATCAACGCGTACTGATTACCGCCGCCGCATCTGGCATCGGCCTGGTCATGGCCGATGCCTTTATGGCCGCTGGCGCCAAGGTCTATATCTGCGACCGCGACGCTGCTGCCCTGGACGCGGCCCTTGCCAGCCGCCCGGCCTTGGCGGGCCAGGTTTGCGATGTCAGCGACGAAGCGCAAGTAGCCGCTTTATTTGCTGCGGCCACTGCGCACTTGCAAGGTCTGGATATTTTGGTCAGCAATGCCGGCGTTGCCGGTCCCACCGCCAATTTGGAAGACATCAGCCTGGCCGATTGGCGCAACTGTCTGGCGGTCAACCTAGATTCAGCATTTTTATGCGCCCGCGCCGCTGCGCCGCTCTTGCGGGCCCAGGGCAGCGGCTCGATGATTTTGATGTCCTCCACCGCAGGTTTATTTGGCTTCCCACGGCGCAGTCCTTATGCCTCCGCCAAATGGGCGATCCGCGGCCTGACGCGCACCTTGGCGCAGGAGTTGGGGCCTGTGGGCGTGCGGGTTAATTGCATTTGCCCAGGCTCGGTGAGCGGCGAGCGCATAGACCGGGTGATTGCTGCCGAAGCCCAGAAAACCGGCCGCAGTGAAGCGGACGTGCGCACTGAAATGACGCAAATTTCCTCACTCAAATCGTTTATCTCACCGCAAGATATTGCCAGCATGGCCTTGTTCATCACCTCTAGCGCAGGCGCCCGTATTTCCGGCCAGGACTTGACGGTGGACGGCCATACCGAAACCTTGTAAACCTGGACTTCTGTTCATCACCATCACCTACCCGATAACGCAAGCACCGTCACACCGAAGCTCTAGGAGGCTCTACTGTTATCGATCCCCATTGCTAACTTCACCCCGCAACCACCGCCATGAAAATCCAGCAGCTTGAAACCTTTACCGATGAATTTGTTTGCTTTGTCAAACTGACGACCGACAGCGGCCAAGTGGGATGGGGCCAAACATCTACCTACAACGCCGACATCAGCGCCACGATTTTTCACCGCCAGGTAGCACCCTGGGCGCTGGGAGCGGACGCGCTCGACATTGACGGCATCTTGCAAACCATCTGGGAAAAAGAACACAAATACCCCGGCAGCTACCGCTGCCGCGCCATGGCCGGTTTGGACACGGCGATGTGGGACTTGCGCGGCAAGATTGAGGGCAAGCCGGTGGTGGAATTGCTCGGCGGCACACCTAAGGCCTTGCGCGCCTATGCCTCGTCCATGAAGCGCGACATCACACCGCAGGACGAAGCGGCGCGTTTTGTGAAGTTGCGTGACGACTTGGGCTTTGACGCCTTTAAGTGGCGCGTGGCCGCCGAGTGCGGTCGCGATGTGGACGAATGGCCAGGCCGCACAGAGGAAGTGGTGCCGGTGGTGGCGCGTGCTTTGGGCGATGGCGTGGCCAAGCTGGTGGATGCCAACAGCGGGTTTTCGCCGACGCGCGCTATTGTCGTGGGCCGCATGTTGGAGGCCGAAGGCATCAGCCATTTTGAGGAGCCCTGCCCGTATTGGGAATTTGACCAAACGCGCGAGGTGACGCAGACTTTGTCTTTGGATGTGACCGGCGGCGAGCAGGACTGGGACCTGCCGACCTGGCAGCGCATGATGGACCAAAAAGTGGTGGACATTGTGCAACCCGATGTGATGTACATGGGCGGCCTGACCCGCACCCTAGCCGTCGCCCGCATGGCCGCCGAGCGTGGCATCGCGTGCACGCCGCACAGCGCCAATTTGTCGTTGGTGACGATGTGCACCATGCATTTGCTAGGGGCGATACCCAATGCCGGCAAATATCTAGAGTTGTCCATCGAAGGGCCGGACTACTACCCCTGGCAGCAGGAGCTTTTTTTGGGCGACCCTTATGCGGTGCGCGATGGCAGGGTACAAATTCCTGCGGAGCCTGGTTGGGGAGTGGAAATCAATCCTGCTTGGTTGGCGCGGGCGACTTACCAATCTAGTGGGTTGAAGGGCTGATGGCGTATTTTGATTGCCGGTAAGTAGGGCGCCGGTGGGTCAACACGGTTTGTGATTGCCAGCTTATTTGCTGAGCCCGCGTCCTTGCAGGCCGGGGCCGGGCTCCTCACAACGCGAGGCTAATCGTTCGTCGCCCGGCCCCGGCCTGCAGGGACGCTGCGAAGTGGTGACCTGGTTTGGGTGGCGCCGATCTGGCCGCTTGTTCCGCCGCTGCGGAACAGTTGGGATGAAACAAGCGCAGCGCCAGCTAGAATCTTGCAAATCTAAATTACAACTTTAAATTTACAAAATGATCCCCCGCGCCGCCGCTTCTACGCTCGAACGTTTGGCCAGAGGCTTTCCGGTGGTCGCGCTCACGGGGCCTAGGCAGTCGGGAAAAACCACGCTGGCTAAATCGGTGTTCAGTGAAAAAGCCTATGTGTCGCTGGAGAACCCCGACGAGCGCGAGTTCGCCTTGCAAGACCCCAGGCGGTTTTTGCAGCGCTTTTCCAATGGAGCGGTGCTCGATGAGGTACAGCGTTGCCCACAGCTGCTGTCCTGGTTGCAGGGCTGGGTGGATGAGCGCGGCATGATGGGCGACTTTGTGCTCACAGGCTCCGCACAGTTTGATTTGATTGCCGGCATCACCCAGACCCTGGCGGGCCGCGTGGGCCGCGTCGAGCTGTTGCCACTTAGCGCTGCAGAGTTGGTCGCCGCGCATCAAGCACCGCCCAATCTCCACGCCGCCATGTTCCAGGGTGCTTACCCTGCGCTGTACGCCCGCGAGGTATCGCCGCAAGATTGGTTTGCCAACTACATCGCCACCTATCTGGAGCGCGACGTGCGGCAATTGCTTGCGGTGCGTGACTTGGGGCAGTTTCAGACCTTCGTCAAGATGTGCGCTGCCCGCACGGGGCAGTTGCTCAACCTCACGTCCTTGGGTGCCGATTGCGGCATTTCCTCGGTGACAGCCAAGCAATGGTTGTCGGTGCTCGAATCGAGCTACATCGTCACGCTGCTGCAGCCGCACCACCGCAACTTTGGCAAGCGATTGGTCAAAGCGCCTAAACTGTATTTTTGCGATGTGGGCCTGGCCGCGTGGCTGCTGGGCATTCGCGACGAAGCTACTTTAGAAACGCACGCCGCACGAGGCGCACTGTTTGAAACCTACGTTATCACTGAGTTGCTCAAACAGCGTTTCAACGCAGGCCAGCCTCGCGATTTATATTTTTGGCGTGACAGCACGGGTCACGAAGTGGATGTTCTGATAGACACTGCCCAAGGTCTGCAAGCGGTCGAAATCAAATCGGGCAGCACCTTTGCAAGCGACTGGACTAGCAGCCTGAAAAAATGGAAGCAGTTTGCAGGCGACGAAGCGGTCCAACCATCGCTGGTCTATGGCGGTACCGCGTCTTATGCGCGTGATGGCGTGCAGGTATGGGGCTGGCAGCATGTGGACAGGATCACCGTTTGAAGCCCTTTTATCGTGCATCTAGCGACGTGAAGGTAATCCACCGCGCTCTATAAGGCACCAGGAATACGCCAGCGTTTGTGCCCCAACAAAGCATTTCGCAGCGCGGTGGTAGTGTTAGGCGGGGTGACGAACGATTAGCTTCGCGTTGTGAGGAACCCCGCCTGCCGCTGCCGCCGTGCGGGCTCAGCACCGCATCCGTAAAGCAAACCACTGGCTGAAACGTCCAACAACGCCAGCGCGGCCGCGCGGGTTCAGAAAATCAACAGCAAAGGATTCAAGCGCTTTAGTGCCCGCCACCCAAATAAGCCGCCTTCACCGCCGGGTCATCCTGCAATTGCGCGGCCGGGCCATGTACGGAAATGCGGCCATTCTCAAGCACATAACCATAATCGGCCACCTTCAATGCGGCGGCTGCAAACTGCTCTACCAGCAACATGGTCACGCCGCGCGACTTCAGGTCGGCGATGATGCGAAACACCTCTTCCACCAAAATCGGCGCCAAGCCCATGGAGGGCTCATCGAGCAGCACGATCTCGGGGTTGAGCATCACGGCGCGGGCCATGGCCAGCATTTGTTGCTCGCCGCCCGACAAGGTACCGGCCAGTTGGGCACGCCGCTCTTTGAGACGCGGGAACAAATCCATGGCGCGTTCCAGGTCGCCTTGCACATCGCCCTTGGGGCGGCTACCCGTCAGGCGTGGGAACGCGCCCAAGATCAGGTTGTCAGTAACCGACATGGTGGCAAACACCCGGCGGCCTTCGGGCGAATGGGCCAGACCCAGCTTGGCGATGCTGAAAGACTCCATGCCATCGGTCCGGGTGCCGTTTAAGCTGATCTCGCCTGCGCTGGGGCTGATCATGCCTGAGATGGCACGCATGGTGGTGGTCTTACCGGCGCCGTTGGAGCCGATCAGCGTCACCACTTTGCCTTTAGGCACTTCCATCGAAATGCCATGCAGAACTTGCACTTTGCCGTAACCGGCTTCCAAATTTTTGATGCTCAACATAAACAATAGTCCTGTGCGTTCAAGCGGCGGGAGCGCCCAGATAGGCTTCGATCACTTTTTCATTGGCCTGCACTTCGGCGGGCTTGCCCTCGGCAATCTTCTGGCCGAAATCGAGCACCGACACCGCATCGCAGACCGTCATCACCACATCCATGTGGTGTTCGATCAAGATCACGGTGATGCCGTGGTCGCGGATTTTGCGGATGATGGCGATCAGCTCCTTGATGTCTGGCGCCGTCAAGCCAGCGGCTGGCTCGTCCAACAACAAGAGCTGCGGGTCCAGCGCCAGCGCGCGGGCAATTTCGAGCAGGCGCTGTTTGCCATATGGCAGATTGCGCGCCTCTTCGGTCGCCAGATCGGACAGGCCGACAAAGTGCAACAGCCCCATGCCACGCTCTACAGCGCTACTGTCTTCACGCTGGTAGCGCGGGGTGTTTAAAGCGACATCCAACAAATTGCTGTCAAAGGTGTGGTGCAAACCCACTTGCACGTTTTGCAATGCCGTCATTTCGCCGAACAATTGCACGTTTTGGAAAGTACGCGCAATGCCAGACAAAGCGATGTCCGAAGAAGTGCGGCCCACCAGCGTGTTGCCGGAGAACTCAATTTTCCCGGCAGTCGGTACGTAAATACCCGTGAGCACGTTCATCATCGTGCTCTTGCCCGAACCATTGGGGCCAATCAGTCCATGGATGGTGCCGCGCTTGACGACCAGGTCTACATCGTTTAAGGCCTTGAGGCCGCCGAACTGCATCAACACGCCTTTGGCGACCACCATATCACTGCCGTCGGCGCTATGTTGGGCGTTGGAGGCGCGATGGATGGCGTCTTTGGCGTCGGAAGGAGCCAGGTAGGCCACGCTACGCGCGTTCTTACTGCTAAACAGTTTGCGGAAAAAGCCGACGATGCCGTCTTGCAAGTAATACACCACAAACAAAATCATCAGGCCGAAAATACTCAGGCGCCAGTCGGTAATCGATTGCAGCCAAAACGAGAACGCCGAAAGCGCCATCGTGCCGACCACCGGTATCGCCATGGTGCGCACGGTGGTGATTTTTCGGGCCACGCCGATGATGGCACCCACCAACATCAGAACGGCCAGTGTGGAAGACACCTGGCGGAACATTTCCAGATCGTCCAGCAGTTTGGGCAAAATCACGATGATGGCCGCACCCAACAGCGCGCCCGAACGGGTTTTGCGACCGCCCATGATGACGGCCAGCAAAAACAAAACCGTCAATTCAAAGTTATAGGTATTGGGTGAAATGTATTGCTCGGAATAGGCATACAGGCAGCCGGCCAGACCGGCAAAACCGGCGCTGATCACAAAGGCATACACCTTGTAGCGATACACCGACACACCCATACAGTCCGAGGCCACCGGGCTGCCGCGCAAAGCTTCAAACGCGCGGCCCAGTTGCGAACGCAATATACGGTCCACCACTACCAGCGACAAGCCCATCAAAACCAGTACCAGCCAGTAAAAACCATGCTCGGTGAGCTTGGCACCGAACAAGTCAGGCTTGGGCACTTTAATACCCAGCGGACCTTCGGTGAGGAAGGTCATCTCGTTGATAAGAATCTGGATGATGGTGCCAAAGGCCAAAGTCACCATGGCCAGGTACGGGCCGGTCACGCGCAAGGCGGGTAAAGCCAGCAAAGCGCCAAAGGCTGCTGTAATGCCGATGCTGGCTGGGATGATCATCCACAAGGGCGCGCCCAGCTTCATGAACATCACCCCGGCGGTGTAGGAGCCCACGCCGAATAAACCCGCGTGGCCCAGCGACACCTGGCCGGTATAGCCCACCACGATGTCCAGGCCAAACAACAAGATGGCGTAGATCATGATCGTTCCGATCATGTGGATGTAATACGGGTTGGCGGTGTACAGCGGCGCTGCCGCCAGCAGGGCAAAACCAACGAAGAGGGAAAGTATGAAATTGCGGCTCATGGTCAGACCTTCTTGATGGCGGTTTTACCAAACAAGCCGGCAGGTTTGAGCGCCAGCACCATCAGTAAAAGCACCAGACCGGGCACGTCTTTGTAGCCGGTGGAGATATAAAAACCAGTTGTGGTTTCGGCGATACCCAAAATAATGCCGCCCACAATAATGCCTAGACCGCTGGTCAGGCCGCCGATGATGGCGACTGCAAAGGCTTTAAGCCCCAGCACTGCGCCCATGGTGGCGCCGGTTAAGGTTAAAGGGGCAATCAAAGCCCCGGCAAAACCCGCGGTTGCCGATGACAAAGCGTATGAAAAGGTAATCACCAGACCGGTGTTGATGCCCATCAACTTCGCAGCGTCGCGGTCATTGAAGGTGGCGACCACTGCTTTTCCGTAAATGGTTTTGCGGTTAAAAAATTCCACGCCCAGCATCATGGCAATGGCGCCGAACACTACCAGCACTTCCATGGGCAGCACATTGGCACCCAGGAAATTCATAGGCGCTTCGGGCAGCGGTGAGGGAAACTTCAGGTCGTCGCGGCCCCACAGGTTTTCTGCCACATTTTTAAAAATAATGCCCAGCGCGATGGTGGACATGATCCAGCCAAACTCGCTTTTGATTTTGATTGCCGGCTGCACACCGATGCGTTCTACAAACGCACCTTGCGCCATGCCAAAGACAATCACCAATGGCAGCATCAGCCAGTAATTGACCCCATGGTTCACCAAGGTCAGGCCGACCATGGCCCCCAACATCAAAGCGTCGCCCTGGCCGAAGTTCAGCGTGTCGGAAGTTTGGAATGTGAGTTGGTAGCCAAACGCGATGACCGCGTAAATCATGCCCAGCGCGATACCGCTGTAGACGAGTTGTAACAATATTTCCATAATTTCTTAAACCGAAAAGTGAGCCATCTTCCCGCCAGCGGGGCCACAAGCGCAAGGCTTGCCCTTATAAAAGAAACTCGCCAGCCCCGAGGGTCTGGCGAGTTGTTTTGAAGCGTCGCGGTGCTACCGCTGCGCTTATTTCTTCTTGACTTCCAAAGCGCCCTTGGCGTTGGCGTCTTTCACGCGAATTTCAGACGCTTTCTTCTGGTCAGCCTCGTAGGCATAAACCACTTTTTCGCCCTTGACTTCACCGAACACCGGTATGTTGGCAGTGATCGCCTCATGGTCTTTGGCAGTGAAAGGCTTGTTGTAGGTGGTTACCACGCCATCCACTGGAGTCTTGAGGTCTTCCAAGGCTGCTTTGATGGCCGGTCCGTCCACAGCTTTGGCTTGTTTCATAGCTGCTGCCAGCAGATACACCGAGTCATAGCCTTGGGCTGCAGACACTGGGGAATCAATACGCGCATTCTTCGGATTGAAGGTACGCAGGTAGTTGATGATGAAAGCCTGACGCTTAGGCGTCGTGGGTTGTTGGATGAAAGTTTGCGGCATGCGCGCGCCTTCTCCGCCTGGGCCGGCGTTGTCAATAAAGTTAGCCATCGACAAAGTCCAGCTTCCGATCATCGGCACTTTCCAACCCAGCTTGGTCATACCGTTGGCGATCTGGGCCAGCTCTGGGCCGATGCCGTAGGTCAACACCGCTTCTGCGCCAGCCGCTTTGGCTTTGAGCAACTGAGGCGTCATGTCCACGTCTTTGATGTTGAATTTTTCAACCGCGACCGCCGTGATACCTTTAAGGCCCAGTGCACGCTCCAAGTCTTCGCGGCCCAGTTGGCCGTAGTTGGTGGAGTCGGCAAGAATGGCAACCTTTTTATACCCGCGGCGGGTAATCGCCTCTTCCACAATCATGGGCGCCTGAATGCTGTCGTGCGCCGCATTGCGGAAGATGTAATTTTCGGGTTGGTCGTCGAATTGGTGGGTTACCAGGGAGCCGGTTGCCACGTTATTCATGACCGGGATCTTGGCTTCTTGGTAGAAGCGCTGCGAAGCCAGTGCTACGCCGGTGTTGATAAAGCCTACGGTAGCCGTGACCTTTTCTTTGTTGATCAGTTCCTGGGCGATTTGCACGCCACGCTCATTTTTGGCTTCGTCATCGCGCTCGACCAACAGCAATTGGCGGCCTAGGACGCCACCGGCTTTGTTGATCTCTTCGGCTGCCAGGCGCACGCCGTCGCGCATGCTCACGCCCATGGAAGAGGAGCCGCCAGTGAAGGGGCCCGATACGCCAATTTTGATAGGTTCTTCAGCGCTAGCCACGCCAGCAAAAGCCGCCACGGCGGCGGCAACCACCAGCTGCGAGGCTAGCTTTGCGAATCGAATAGTCATGTTGTCTCCAAGTTGAAAAACGGCCATTAACCCGGCCTAAATGGTTTTGCATACGCGCTAAAGCGTAAGCACCAAGCTGCTGAGCAACGCTAACTATATACGCATCACCCGCTGAGAGGCTCGAATCTAGTCCCTCTACCCTTACAGAAACTTACGCGGCACCATTGTGACCCCATTCCAGAGCATGTAAGGCTTGATCAATTTTCAGGCGAGAAATCAAAAATTTTCAGCGCCAGGTTTCTGGGGCTGAAACAGGCGTTTGGCGCCACGTTTCAGGCCAGATTCCGGAAAACTTCTAGGGCTTCTTCTACTCTTTCTACGGCGTGCACCCTCATGCCATCCATCGGTTTTTTAGGCGCGTTGGCCTTGGGCACGATGGCCTGCGTAAAGCCCAGCTTGGCCGCTTCGCGCAGCCGTTCCTGGCCGCGCGGTGCCGGGCGCACCTCCCCGGCCAACCCGACTTCACCAAACGCGATAAAGCCTTTGGGCAGGGGCTTGCCGCGCAAAGAGGAGCTAATGGCCAGCATCACGGCCAGATCGGCCGCCGGTTCGCCGATGCGCACGCCACCCACGGCATTGATAAACACGTCCTGGTCCATACACGCCACACCCGCATGGCGGTGCAGCACGGCCAGCAGCATCGCCAGCCGATCCCGGTCCAAGCCCACCGAAAGCCGCCGGGGGCTGGGCCCGCCGCTGTCCACTAGGGCCTGAATCTCGACCAGCAAGGGGCGGGTGCCCTCCAAAGTCACCATCACACAACTGCCGGGCACCGGCTCGGCATGCTGGCTTAGAAAAATGGCGCTGGGGTTGCTTACGCCCTTGAGGCCTTTTTCGGTCATGGCAAATACGCCGATCTCATTGACCGCACCAAACCGGTTCTTGATCGCCCGCACCAAGCGGAACTGGCTGTGGGTATCACCCTCGAAATACAGCACGGTATCGACCATATGCTCCAGCACCCGAGGCCCGGCCAGCGCGCCTTCTTTGGTGACGTGGCCCACCAGCACAATACAGACGCCGGCCGATTTAGCTGCGCGCGTCAGGTGCGCCGCACACTCGCGCACCTGGGCTACCGAGCCCGGCGCGGAGGTCAATTGGTCGGAGTAGACGGTTTGGATCGAGTCGATCACGGCTACATCGGGTTGTTGTGCGCCTAGGGCGCCGAGGATTTTTTCCAGCTGGATCTCGGCCAGTACGCTCACTTGGGAGCGATCCAAGCCGAGGCGGCGCGAGCGCAAGGCCACCTGGGCGCCGCTTTCTTCGCCGGTGACGTATAAAGTTTTTTTGCCGGCGCGTTGCAACGAATCCAGTGCTTGCAGCAGCAGCGTGGACTTTCCTATCCCCGGATCGCCACCGATCAGCACCACGCCGCCTTGCACAATCCCGCCGCCCAGAACCCGGTCCAACTCGCTGTGTCCGGTGGGCGTGCGGTCCACGTCGCTGGCTTCAATATCGGCCAGCACCGCCACTTCTGCGGTGCCCGCCAGCGAGGCAAAGCGGTTGCGCACGCCGCTCTCGGCTACTGCGCTGGACTCCACCAAGGTGTTCCAGGCTGCACACGAGGGACATTTGCCCAGCCACTTGGGGCTGGTGCCGCCGCATTCGTTACAGGTAAAAATGGATTTTTCTTTAGCCATGGGTGGATATTACTGTATAGAAATACAGATACTATTTGCGCTACTTGCTTGTCCCCCGCTGTTTTGCCCCCCGCTTCCCCCCCGCCCCTTCACCCCCGCCGGGGTGAAGGGGAGCTTGAACAGCCAATTTGTTTTTTTTGTTTTGGAGAGGTGTTTTTTGAATCGGGGCGCGGCGATACGGGTCTGTTTGCCGAGATTGGGGAACGTGGCGGTCGTAGTCAATGGATTGGGACTTGGCGTGGCTGCCGCTGTGGGTACGGCTGCGGTTTTGGTTGCTGTGGTGGGAGCTGCCGCGATGGCGCGCGTAGCGCGCCAACAAGGGTGTGCAAGGTGAGCGCAGCGAACGAGCACATGCGGACTCCCCAGGCCATAGGCCGTGCTGAGCAACGCAGCGGCGACCGGATTAGGGCGGGCGCTTGTTTGAGCGTAGCGAGTTTGCGCCCGACCCCGGGCGGCGCGAGTAGCGCAAGGCAGCCCGTAGGGCCACGGCTTTTGGCTCGACTTTCTTTTGCTTATCTTTTCTTTGGCGAAGCAAAGAAAAGTAAGGCCCGCGGCAGGCGCAAGCCCTGTGGCAAGCAAAAAAGCCCGATGCAAGCCAAAGACAGTGCGTCCCGCTGGGCCAGCGCTCTGCCAGCCGCCCGGCTCAGCGCGCTTGCGGCAGCGCTGCGTCAGCCACCACCGGCACGCGGCCCGCCAACGCACACATCAGCTCGTAGGCGATCGTGCCACCGGCCTGGGCCACCGCGTCGATGGGCAGTAGCGCGCCGCCGCTGGCATAGCCCCATAAAGTAACTTCAGCGCCCTGGCCGCTCGCGGGCAAGTCGCTCAAATCGACTGCCAGCATGTCCATGCTGACCCGCCCGATGGTGCGGCTGGGCTGGCCATCGACCAGTACCGGCGTGCCGGTGCCGCAGCTGCGCGGGTAGCCGTCGGCATAGCCGCAGGCCACGATGCCTATGCGCATAGGCTGCTGCGCCACAAAGGTGGAGCCATAGCCTACGGTGCTGCCGGTTTCTAGCTGCTGAGTCGCGATGACTTGCGAGCGCAGGCTCATGGCCGCTTGCAGCCCGGCGTGTACAGCGTCTGACTGTCCGAAATCGGGGGCGCCGCCGTACAGCGCAATGCCGGTGCGCACCCAGTCGCTGGCAGGCATGCTTTGCGCCGTTTGCTGCGCATGCAGGCCATGTCGGAGCACGGCGGCGCTATTACTTAGGCAGCGCTCGCCCGGTAGGTCGGCGGTGGCTGCCTCAAAGGCTTGCGCTTGCGCGGCGATGCCGATGGGCCCGTCAGCATCGCTGAAATGCGTCATCAGGGAAATTTCGTCCACCTGGGGCAGGGCGTTTAAGCGCGTCCAGGCGGCGCGGGCCTGGTGCGGCGCAAAGCCCAGGCGGTTCATGCCGCTGTTGATTTTCAGGAAGACCCGCTGCGGCACATGGGTTTTGTGCGCTGCCAGCATGTCGATTTGCGCTTCGCAATGCACCGTGTGCCACAGGTCCAGGCGCGAGCAGGCCTCCAGGTCGCGTAGCTCGAATGCGCCCTCTAATAAGAGTATCGGCCCACGCCAGCCTAGGGCGCGCACCTGGCGCGCTTCCTCGATATCTAACAAGGCAAAGCCGTCTGCGCCCGCGAGCGCACTGAACACATGCTCGATTCCGTGGCCGTAGGCATTGGCCTTGACCACGGCCCACAGGCGCGCATCAGGGGCACTTGCGCGTAATACGGCCAGGTTGTGGCGCAGGGCCTCGGGGTGGATCAGGGCTTGGATGGGGCGCGGCATGGCGCTACTGTAGCGGGCGCGGCTAAGGTGTCGCGCCTGCGTGCTATAACCCGCGCACTGTGATTCCTGACTGCTGCATGCCACCCCCGCCGAGAACGGCACACCAGACGACGACCGGATGAAGCGCGGTTTTTTCACCATCATGGCAGCGCAGTTCCTCAGCTCGCTGGCCGACAATGCCCTGTTTGTGGCTGCGGTGCAATTGCTGCGCGGCGCGCAGGCACCCGAGTGGCAGCAGGCCGCTTTGGTGCCCATGTTCGCGCTGTTTTATGTGATCCTGGCGCCATTTGTGGGCGCTTTTGCCGACGCGTACCCCAAAGGCACGGTCATGCTGGTGAGCAATGGCATCAAGATCGTTGGCTGTTTGCTCATGCTGTTTGGCGGGCATCCGCTCATGGCTTATGCCGTGGTGGGTCTGGGCGCCGCCGCGTATTCGCCAGCCAAATACGGCATCCTGACCGAATTGCTGCCCGCCTCCCAATTGGTCAAAGCCAATGGCTGGATCGAGGGGCTGACGATTGCATCCATTATTTTGGGCGTTCTGCTGGGGGGTCAATTGGTGGGGCCGCATATCGCGCCGCAGTTGCTGGCTCTGGACTTTCCTTTTTTTGATACCAGTATCGACACCGCGCCCGAGGCGGCGATTTGCGTGCTGGTCTTGGTTTATTTGGCCGCAGCCTGGTTTAACACCCGCATTCCGCTGACCGGCGTGGACATGCGACCTTTACCCAAGAACTTGCTGGTTTTGTTGCCGGACTTCTGGCATTGCAATATGCAACTCTGGCGCGACCGGCTGGGCCAGATTTCGCTGGGAACCACCACTTTATTCTGGGGCGTGAGCGGCAATTTGCGTTACATCGTGCTGGCCTGGGCTGCGGCTGCCTTGGGCTATTCGGTCACGCAAGCGTCCGCGCTGGTGGGCGTGGTGGCAGTGGGCACCGCCCTGGGCGCGGTGGTGGCGTCTATGCGCATGCGATTGGAGCATGCCACCGGTGTGTTACCGCTAGGTGTGGGCATGGGGCTGCTGGTGATTTTGCTGAACTTTATCACCAATGTGTGGGTGGCAGCGCCGTTTTTGGTCTTGTTGGGCGCCCTCGGCGGCTTTTTGGTGGTGCCCATGAACGCATTGCTGCAACACCGTGGCCACAACCTGATGGGCGCGGGCCGCTCTATCGCGGTGCAAAACTTCAATGAGCAGGCCTGCATTTTGGGCTTAGGCGGTTTGTACAGTTTGTCCACTGGCATGGGTGTCTCGGCTTTTGTGGCGATTAGCGCGTTTGGCCTGCTGGTAGCGGGCTGCATGGAGTTGATACGCCGCTGGCACCGGCACAATGGCAGCGCCCACGGCACCGAGCTGGAGCGGCTGCTAGACATCGCCCGCAACGACGACCTGCACGGATGAGCCGCGCTGTGCCGGCCTGGGCCGTGGCGGCGCTGCTGAGCAATGCGTTTTGCTACGGCTTGTCGTGGTGGCCCTTTAAACAATTGCAGATGCAGGGTCTGCATCCGCTATGGGCTACGGTGCTGGTCGATGCTTTAGTGCTGGCGGGGATTCTTGCGGTTAAGCCAGGCGTGCTGGGGCGTATGTTGCGCAATCGGGCTCTGTGGCCTTTGCTGATTGCTGCCGGTTGCACCAATATTGGCTTTAACTGGGCCGTCACCATCGGCGACGTGGTCCGCGTGGTGCTCTTGTTTTATTTGATGCCGCTGTGGGCCGCACTTTTGGCCTGGCCACTGCTGGGCGAAAAACCCACGCTGCGCTCACTGGGCTTTATGTTGCTGGCATTGGTCGGCGTGGTGCTGGTGCTCAAAACCCCGGAAACACCCTGGCCCTGGCCGCAGGATATGGCCGATGCCTTGGCGCTCGGTGGTGGGTTTAGTTTTGCCCTGACTAATGTGCTGCTGCGCCGTTTGCGTGACAGCGATGCCCTGAGCATTACCGCCACCATGCTGCTGGGCGGTGCGCTTTTGTGTGCGATCACCGCCTGGGCCGGCATGCAACAAGGCCTGGTGCCTGGCTTGCCGGAGCCTGGTGTGCACTGGCTGCTGCTTGCTTTGGGGCTGGCGCTGATGATCGGCGTGGGCAATATATTTTTGCAATACGGCGCGGCACGCCTGCCCGCGCGTACCACGGCGCTTGTGATGTTGTGCGAGGTGGTGTTTGCCAGTGTGTCGGCCATTGCCTTGGGCGCTGGCGTCCTCACCGAACGCGTCGCCATGGGCGGAGCCCTGATCTGCACCGCGGCTTTGTTGTCTGCGTTATCCTCCAGCGCCGCGTCTGAACACGCCAGCCCACCCCCTGTCTCGGAGATCCCATGAGCACTGCTTTTGAATTTGAAGCCACCACCATCGACGGCAAACCTTTGCAACTGAAAGACTTTCAAGGCAAGGCCTTGCTCGTTGTCAACACCGCCAGCGCCTGCGGTTTCACGCCCCAGTTCGCCGGTTTGGAGGAATTACACCAGCGGTACCAGGAAAAGGGATTGGTGATTTTGGGCTTCCCCTGCAACCAGTTTGGCGCGCAAGACAAGGGCAGCGATGCCGAGATCGCCAGCTTTTGCCAAAAAAACTATGGCGTCAGCTTTGCCATGATGTCCAAGGTTGAGGTCAATGGCTCGGGCGCGCACCCGCTGTTTAAGTGGCTTACGCACGAGGCGCCGGGCATTTTGGGCACTGAGTCCATCAAATGGAATTTCACCAAGTTTCTGGTCGGGCCCGACGGCGTGGTGCGCAAGCGTTATGCGCCTACCGACACGCCCGCCAGCTTGGCTGCGGACATCGAGGCCGCGCTGCCCACTGGCTGACCCGGCGCCATGCGCTCGCTGGTTTTCGGCTTTGTAGTTGTACCCAACTTTTCGCTGATTGCGCTGAGCGCTTGCGTGGACCCTTTGCGCCTGGCCAACCAGGTGCTGGGGCAGACGGTGTACCAATCGGTACTCTTGTCGGTCGATGGTGGTCTGGTGGCATCGAGCGACGGCATCCAGGTCATGACGCAACACAGTCTGGCCCAGGCGCCGGGGCTGGACGTGGTGTTTGTCATCGGCCCCAACCCGATCCCCAAGCGCGGTTTGCGCACCTTGGCGCTTTGGCTGAAAAAACAAGCGTCTTTGGGTTTGCCGCTGGGCGGCATTGATACCGGTGCTTACCTGATGGCGCAGGCCGGTTTGCTCGATGGTTACCGCAGCACTATCCACTGGGAAGACCACGAGGCACTGGCTGAGCAGTTTCCCCAAGTCATCGTCACCCAGCATTTTTTCGAGGTGGACCGCGACCGCTACACCTGTAGCGGCGGCGTGGCGCCGCTGGATTTGATGACCTATTTGCTGACGCAGGCGCCTGGCAGCCGCGATCTGGCCAATCAAGTGGCCAACCTGCTGATCGCCGAGCGGCGCAGCCTGACCGATGTGCAGACGGTTTCCATCATCCACCAAAGCCGGGTTACTAACCCGGTGGCGATTGAAGTTTTGCGGCTCATGGAGGCCAACGTGGCCGAGCCCCTGCCGATTGGCGAATTAGCGCAACTGGCGGGTGTATCTTTGCGCAGCTTGCAGCGTTTGTTCAAACAACAATTTGAGCGCTCGGCCGAGCGGGTGTATCTGGACATCCGGCTGGCGCATGCGCGTGTTTTGGTGCACCGCAGCGATAAAAGTGTGCGCGAAATTGCAGCGCGCACCGGTTTTGCCTCCCCCTCGCACCTGACCGCCCGCTACACGCCCCGCTATGGTGCTTCGCCGCAAAAAGACCGCGACAAGCGCGCGCAAGGCCTGGCATCTAAAGACAGATTATTGTCGTAATCAAAAAGTCCCCAAGCAGGCTTTACCCGCATACTCGGCCCGCTGAACCCCAAGGAGATGAACCATGACCATGCCTAACCTGATTTCTATCGACAACGGCGAACGCGTTCGCCACAGCTTCTCGGACGGCGAATACGCCAATCGCATTGCCAAGTTACGCGCCATGATGGCCCGTAACAATGTGGACAGCGTGCTATTCACCAGTTACCACAACATCAATTACTACAGCGACTTTTTGTACTGCTCGTTTGGCCGTTTTTACGGCTTGGTGGTCACGCAAGACAAGAGCATCATCATCGCCGCCAATATCGATGGCGGCCAACCCTGGCGCAAAGGCGTATGCGACCGCGCGGTGATTTACACCGATTGGCAGCAAGGCAATTACTTCCGCGCGATTGCGCAAGAAGTGCCCAACAAGGGTCGCGTTGGTTTGGAATACGACCATCTGCCCCTAGAGCGCATGGACAAAATCCGCGCGGCCTTGCCCGGCGTCGAATTCACCAATGTGGCAGCCGATGTAATGAAGCTGCGCATGGTTAAGTCGGCCGAGGAAATTGAGTTCATCAAAAACGGCGCGCAAGTGTGCGATGTAGGCGGTGCAGCGCTGGTGGCTGCGGTGCATGCAGGCGTGCCTGAGCACGAAGTGGCGCTGGCATCGACCCAGGCCATGGTGCGCGAGATTGCCAAGCGCTATCCGCATACCGAGCTGATGGACACCTGGACCTGGTTCCAGTCCGGCATCAATACCGATGGCGCGCACAACCCGGTAACCACGCGCAAAGTGCAGCACGGCGACATCCTCAGCCTGAACTGCTTTTCCATGATTTCAGGCTACTACACCGCGCTGGAACGCACGCTGTTCTTCGGTGATGTGGACGCCGCTTCGCTGCGTTTGTGGGAAGTCAATGTGCGGGTGCACGAGGAAGGCCAAAAGCTGGTTAAGCCCGGCGTGCGCTGCTGCGACGTGGCCCATGCGCTGAACAAGATTTATGAAGAGTACGACCTGCTCAAGTACCGCACCTTTGGCTATGGGCACTCTTTTGGTGTGCTCTCGCACTATTACGGACGCGAAGCCGGTCTGGAATTCCGCGAAGATATTGACACGGTGCTGGAGCCCGGTATGGTGGTTTCCATCGAACCCATGATCATGCTGCCCGAAGGCATGCCAGGGGCTGGCGGCTACCGCGAGCACGATATTTTGGTCGTCACAGCGGACGGGCACCAGAACATTACGGGTTTCCCCTATGGTCCAAAGCACAATGTGATTCCCGCCTAGGCCTAATCTTTGCTAACCTTAAGGGCTTGACCTGAAACACCAGAATACGCACCTTTATGCAGCAACCCTTTGTTCGCTTTGACCATGTAGAAAAAAGCTATGACGGCAAGCAGCTGGTGGTGCGTGACCTGACGCTAGATATTGCGCAAGGCGAGTTTCTGACCTTGCTGGGGCCTTCGGGTTCGGGCAAGACGACCACGCTCATGATGTTGGCCGGTTTTGAAACTGCTACTTCGGGTGAAATTTATTTAGACGGCAAGCCGATTAACCGCATCGCCCCTGAGCACCGCAATATCGGCATGGTGTTTCAAAGCTATGCCCTGTTTCCGCACATGACGGTGGCTGAGAACGTGGGCTTTCCCTTGAGTGTGCGCGGTATCACCGGCGAGGCGGCGCATAGCCGCGTCATGGCGGTCTTGGACAAAGTGGGCCTCAAAGGCTTGGAATCGCGCCGGCCTGCGCAAATGTCGGGCGGCCAGCAGCAGCGTGTGGCCGTGGCGCGTGCGCTGGTGTTCGAGCCCAAACTGGTGCTGATGGACGAGCCCTTGTCGGCGTTGGATAAACAACTGCGCGAGCAGTTGCAATACGAGATTAAGCGCCTGCACAGCGAGTTGGGTATCACGATTGTCTACGTCACCCACGACCAGACCGAAGCGTTGGCAATGTCCGACCGCATCGCGGTCTTTCATCAGGGCCGCATCCAGCAAATCGACATTCCTACGCAGCTCTACGAGCGCCCGGCCAATGCTTTTGTGGCGCAGTTTATTGGCGAGAACAACACCCTCAAGGGCACGGTGCACAGCGCCGCTGGCAGTAGCTGCCAGATCGCTTTGGCTGATGGCACGCTGATCCATGGCCAGGCCGTGGACACGCCCACCGTGGGCGGACACAAGCTGGTATCCATCCGCCCCGAGCGCGTGCGTATCAACCCCCAGCCCCAAGGCGATGGCAATGTGGTGCAGGCCACCGTCATCGACATTACGTATTTAGGCAGATATGCCCGTTTGCGCCTGAAGGCATGCGGGCTGGAAGACTTCATCGTTACGCTTCCCAACGATGGACGCGATCTCGCACTGGCCGGCGGCAACACCATCCATATCGGGTGGGACGCCGCCGATTGCCGTGTGCTCGATAGTGAGTAAGGGCGGCTTTTTTAGTTCAAACAGGAGAACAGCATGTTCAAACGGATAAATTCAAGTGCATTGGCAGTTGTTGGCGCTGCAGCTATTGCCGTTCTGCCAGGCATCAGCGCTGCCCAACAATCGTTAACCGTCGCCTCCTGGGGCGGCGCATACACCAACAGCCAAGTGGAGGCTTACCACAAGCCCTACACCGCCAAGACCGGCACCAAGATCACTTCGGTGGATTGGGGCGGCACTTTGGGCGAGATCAGCGCCCAAGTGAAATCGGGCAACGTGAAATGGGACGTGGTGGACCTGGAAGCGGCTGAAGCGCTGAAAGGTTGCGAAGAAGGCCTACTGGAAAAAATTGATGCATCTAAATTGCCCGCCGGTGCGGACGGCGTGCCAGCGGCTAAAGACTTTATCCCCGGCATGATTCTGCCTTGCGCCATTGGCGTGATCGTTTATTCCAACGTCGTCGCTTACGACAAAGCCAAGTACGGTGCCAATGGCCCTAAGGTGTTGGATGATTTCTTTAACGTCGCCAAGTTCCCAGGCAAGCGCGGTCTGAAAAAAGACCCTAGCGTGACGTTGGAGTGGGCGCTTATGGCTGACGGCGTGGCCGTTGGCGATGTCTACAAAGTGTTGGGCACACCGGCTGGCGTGGATCGTGCGTTCAAGAAATTGGATAGCATCAAGAGCAGCATCGTTTGGTGGAGTGCTGGTGCACAGCCTCCACAACTGTTGGCTTCGGGCGAAGTCGTGATGACCCACACCTGGCACGGCCGCATCGTGGACGCCAACGTGAAAGAGAAGAAAGATTTCGCATTGGTCTGGGATGGTCAAATCCAAATTCCTGACCTGTACGCCATCATCAAGGGCACCAAAAACCTGGAAGCCGCACAAGACTTCGTCCGTTTTGCCAGCAGCAGCCAACCATTGGCTGACCAAGCCAAGTACATCCCGTACGCCCCCACGCGTAACTCGTCATTGGCTTTGATTCCTGCCTCCAACCCGAATCGCGCTTACTTGCCTAACGCGGGTCACCCTGGCCGTTCCATGTCCACGAACTCGCAGTTCTGGATGGAAAACGGCGACGACCTGAACAAGAAGTTCGCCGCCTGGTTGGCCAAGTAATTCTTGGGCAACATCGATGGACAGCGCCGCCAGCCTTACGCAACGTCTGCGCAAAGCGGAGCGGCGCGGTCAGTTGCGTGCTTATGCACTGATCGCGCCGCTGTTCATCTTTGTTCTCTTGAGCTTTTTATTGCCACTGGGAACCGTACTATTTAATAGTTTTTACGACCCCGTGGTACCCAAAGGCCTGCCCCGTACGGTGCAGGCCCTGGCCGAGTGGAACGGTCCGCGCGACCAGATTCCCCCGGAGCCGGTGTATGCCGCCCTGGCCCAGGATTTGAAAGAAGCGGTGCAAGGCCAAAGCCAAGGTGCTATTGCCAACCGCCTTAATGTTGAAGAGTCCGGCTTACGGACGATTTTTATGCGTGCCGCGCGCCGTGTCAGTGCGCAAGAAGAGGGCCCATGGGCGCCGTTCTTTGAAGCCGCTGACCCCGCATGGGCGCTACCAGGTATCTGGGGCACGATCCGCAATTTGGCATCGCCCACGCACAGCCTGTTTTATTTGTCTGCGCTGGACTCCAAGCGCAATCAGGATGGCGGCGTCGGCCCGCAGCCCGAAGACCAGCGAATACACGTCACGATTTATTTGCGCACCCTGGGTGTGGCTTTTACCGTCACCTTCATGTGCATATTGCTAGGCTTTCCGCTGGCCTATTTGCTCGCCCATTTGCGCGACAAAACTGCCAACTTGTTATTGATTTTGGTGTTGCTGCCGTTTTGGACTTCGCTTTTGGTGCGCACTACCGCGTGGATGGTAGTGCTGCAAAAAGAAGGCGTGCTTAATTCCTTCTTGCAGTTCTTGCATGTCATTTCCGAACCCCTGCACTTGGTGCACAATCGCTTTGGCGTAGTGGTGGCGATGACGCACATCCTGCTGCCCTTTATGGTGCTTCCGATGTACTCGGTGATGCGCCAAATACCAGTGTCCTATGTGCGCGCGGCCCGCTCTTTGGGCGCGGGCCCGTTTACGGCGTTTATCCGCGTGTACCTGCCGCAATGCATTCCCGGCCTGGGTGCCGGTGCTTTGCTGGTTTTTATTCTGGCGCTGGGTTACTACATCACACCGGCTTTGCTCGGTGGCTCCACCGACCAGATGATTAGCTACTTTGTCGCTGACAACATGGGCCGCTCGCTCAACTGGGGCCTGGCTTCAGCGCTGGCTGCCATCTTGCTGGGTGCGGTGCTGGTTTTGTATGCCGTGTATGACCGCGTCGTCGGCGCTAACAACCTCAAACTCGGATGAGCGCCTCTAATTTGCCTTTGTACACCACGCCCCTGCAACGCGCGGGGCATTGGGTGTTGCTGATTTTTTGCATCTTGGTGCTGGTGTTTTTGATCGCGCCCGTACTGGTCGTGGTGCCGCTGGCTTTTAACAACGAGCCCTATTTCCATTTCCCGGTGCAGGAATACAGCCTGCGCTGGTTTCGCGATTTGTTTACCAACGAAGTCTGGCTGCACGCCATTTTTAACAGCGTGCTCACAGCCACTTTGGCCACATTACTGGCGACCACGTTGGGCACGCTGGCAGCGGTTGGCTTGAACCACCACAACCTGCCGGGCAAACGCTTGCTGATGGCGGTGCTGGTATCGCCCATGATCGTGCCCGTGGTGGTGCTGGCCGTTGGCTCTTATCTGTTTTTCTCCAAGCTGGGCATTGCCAATAATTTGTTGGGCATTGTGCTGGTGCATGCGGTGCTGGGTATGCCCTTTGTGGTGATTACGGTGACCGCCACCTTGGGCGGTTTTGATATGAACCTGATGCGCGCTGCGCGCGGCTTAGGTGCTTCGCAAATCGAGGCCTTTAGGCGCATCATGCTGCCCCTGGTTTGGCCCGGCGTGCTCTCGGGCGCTTTGTTTGCATTTGCTACATCGTTTGACGAAGTGGTGGTGGTACTCTTTCTGGGCGGCCCCGAGCAAACCACGCTGCCGCGTCAAATGTGGACCGGCTTGCGCGAACAACTCTCACCCACCATCTTGTCTGCCGCCTTCATGCTCATCTTGTTCGCCATTGCCATGCTGCTGACGCTGGAGATGCTGCGCAGGCGCAGCGTGGCACTGCGCGGGGTGGTGGAGTAGTACTCGGCGCTTGCGTCTAAGCGGCGCCAAGCGCCGAATCCACCATCTCCACCCAATGCCGCACCGGCACCTGCGTGCCGCTTTGCAGATGGGTGATGCAGCCGATGTTGGCGCTCAGAATGGCTTGCGGCTGCAAGTCCTGCAAGTTGCTCAGCTTGCGGTCGCGCAGTTGGGTGGCCAGGACCGGTTGCAGCACGCTGTAGGTTCCGGCGGAGCCGCAGCACAAATGGGCTTCGTTGTTGGCGACTTGCAATTGAAAACCCAGCGCATTCAAATGCTGCTCCACGCCGCCCTTGAGCTGCTGGCCGTGTTGCAAAGTGCAGGGCGGATGAAAAGCCATCATGCCCTGGGCCTGGGCTTTTTGCGGCGCGATGCGCTCTTTCAAAGCGGGTAGCAAATCGGGCAACAACTCGCTTAGGTCTTTGGTCAAGTCGCTAATGCGCTTGGCCCGCTCGGCATACGCCCTATCGTCGCGCAATATGTGGCCGTAGTCTTTGACCGTGACGCCACACCCCGAGGCATTCATCACAATGGCCTCCACGCCATCCGCTACATGCGGCCACCAGGCGTCAATATTGTTTTTCATTTGCACGATGGCCGCGTCTTGGTCGTTCAAATGGAATTTGACGCCACCGCAGCAACCGGCCAGCGGTTCGACAATGGTTTGGATACCGCAGGCATCGAGCACGCGTGCGGTGGCGCTGTTGATATTGGGGCTCATGGACGGTTGCACGCAACCGGCCAGCATCAACACTTTGCGAGCGTGGCTGCGCGTGGGCCAAGCCCCGGCGCTGCGCGCTTGCGGCACCTTGGCCTTGAGCGCATCGGGCAAGAAGCCGCGCACCGCCTGACCCAGCTTCATGGCCGGAGCAAACAGCGGCGAGTTCAGGCCTTCTTTCAAAGCCCAGCGCATGGCTTCTTCACCGGCAGGGCGCGCAACTTTGGCATCGACCAATTTGCGGCCAATGTCGATTAAATGGCCATACTCCACGCCACTGGG